>JBEKPV010000103.1:0-11800 GCA_049520395.1 Tepidisphaeraceae bacterium | reverse complement strand
TGCTGGTCGGACAGTTTTTCCAAAACCTCCACGTCGGTACTGGCGCCCGTCTTGGTGCGCTTGATCACCGGCAATTTGAGCCGATTGAACAAAACATCCTGAAGTTGTTTGGGCGAATCGGGATTGAATTCAAAGCAGGCCGATTCGAAAATTTGCTTGCGAAGCTCCTCCACCCGCGCCCCCAGCACCGCGCTTTGCTCCTTAAGAATGTTCGGATCGATGGCGATTCCATTCTTCTCCATCTCCACCAGCACGTCGATCAGCGGCGTTTCGATCTCATCGCACAATTTCTTTAACGTCGGAATCGGATTCAATTTCGCCAGCAGCAGATCGGCCAGCCGCAGGGCGATGTCGGCATCCTCCGCGGCGTACGTGGCGACTTTCTTCAAATCCACCGCTTCCATGGAAATCTGGGACTTGCCCGATCCGATCAAATCGCTGGTGGGAACTTTTCGAAAATTGAGCATGTCCAGCGCCAGCCGATCGATGCCGTACTGCATCCGGCTCGGATCGAGCAAAAACGCGGCGATCATGCTGTCCACTTCCACGCCGCGGACATTCACCCCGGCCTGCCGCATCACCAGCAGATCGTATTTCAAATTGTGCCCGACTTTTTTGACCGCCTCGTTCTCCAGAATCGGCCGCAGGGCATCCAAGGCCCGCCGCGGCTCCAGATGCGTCGATCCCGCCGGCCCGCGCACCGGCACATACCATCCGGTCCCCGCCTTCCAACTAAAACTCATCCCGATCAAATCCGAGGCCATCGCCCCCAGTGCACTGGTCTCCGTGTCGAAGGCAAACCGCTTCTGCTTTTTGAGCTCTTTTAGAAATTTCTCGAATTCTTCCTCCGTGGCCACCAAATGGTAATCACACCCTTCCCCGGTCTGCGCCGAAACCGCCTTGGCCTCCGCCACATTGCCAAACAGCCCAGCCTCTTCAGTCGGCGAGGGCTTCTCGACTTTGGCCGAAGCCTCCGAAGAAAAAAGACGCTTGAGCAAACTGGTGAAACCTAGCGCTTCCAGATGCGGCCTCACCGCCCCCGCATTGATTCCGCGAAACGCGCACCGCTCCAGATCAAAATCCATCTCCACATCGTTACGCAGCGTCACCAGCTTCCGCGCGATGGGAAGACGATCGACGTTTTTCTCAAAATTCTCGCGCAGTTTCGGCGTCAGCTCGTCCAGATGTTTCAGAAGATTCTCGACATTGCCGTACGTCGCGATCAACTTGGCGGCCGTCTTCTCCCCCACGCCGGGAATGCCCGGCACATTATCGATCGAATCCCCCATCAGCGTCTGCACATCAATCGACTGCTCCGGCCCGAAGCCAAGACGCTGGACCATCGCCTCGCGGTCGAGAAAGAAATCGGATTGCAGATCGTACATCCGCACCCGCGGCCCGATCAGTTGGCGAAGATCCTTATCCTTGGAGATCATCGCGATCTCCACCTCCCGCCCGGCCAATCGGTGCACCATCGTGGCGATCAAATCGTCCGCCTCGAACCCTTTCTGCGCGAAAATAGGTATCCCCGCATCCGCGACAATCCGCAAAATGCGTTTCTCCTGCGGATAAAAATCGTCCGGCGGCGCCGTGCGATTGGCCTTATATTCCGGCAATATCTCGCTGCGAAAATCCGCCCCTCCGCCGGTGTCGATCGCCATGGCCAGATAATCCGGCTTCTTGGTTTCAATCAGATTCAGCAGCCATTGCGTAAAAACGTACGTCGCCTTGGTCGGCTCGCCCCCCGGCGTCGAGAGATCGCGGAAGGGGGCGAAATACGCCCGGTAAATCTGGGCATGCCCGTCGATGATGTAGAAGGTTTTGGACACCCGGTTATGTTAGGGGCTCAGACATGCCCGGCCAAGCCGACACCTCCGCCGCCCCAGTTCTCCTCCAGGACCTCCAGCGCACGTTCGAGGACGATGTCCAAGCCATAGCCGGCATCACCCTAAACGTCTCGCCCGGCAAATTCGTCGCCATCCTGGGCCCCTCCGGATGCGGCAAATCCACCCTGCTCCGCATCATCGCCGGGCTCGATCACCCCACTTCCGGCACGATCCAGCGGGGCGCGGATTTCAACACCCGTTCCATCGCCTATGTCTTTCAGGACGCCCATCTCCTTCCCTGGCGGAACGTCCTGCGCAACGTCGCCCTGCCGCTTGAACTACGTGGCGTAGCCAAATCCGCGCGACTCGACGCCGCCGCCCAGGCTCTTGAGCAGGTCGGACTCTCCGACGCCCTTCGCCGATATCCCAAACAGCTCTCCGGCGGGATGAAGATGCGCGTCTCCCTGGCCCGTGCCCTGGTCGTCCGCCCAAAACTTCTCCTGCTCGACGAGCCTTTCGCGGCCCTCGATGAAATCACTCGCCAAAAATTGGATCAGCAGCTTCGAGAGCTTTGGCTGGCCCATCGCATGACGGTTTTATTCGTCACCCATTCAACCGCCGAGGCGACCTTTCTGGCCGATCGCGCCGTTGTTTTAACCCGGCGACCAGCGACCGTCGTCGACGATTTGCGCCTCAACCTGCCCGAATATCGCGACGAATCCCTGCGCTCCCGGCCCGAATTCGCCGCCGCCGGGAAACAAATCTCCGATGCCCTGCGCAAAGGAGGCGCATGAACGGCAAGCGCCATATCTTCGCAAACGTTTGGCCGCCCCTATTCGTTTTCCTGGCGGCGATGCTCGTGGCGGAAGCGCTAATCCGCATTCTTAAGGTCCCGATCTTCCTCCTGCCGCCCCCGTCGCGCGTTATTTGGTATATCGCCCGGCACCCGGGCAATCTGCTCGCCTCCCTCGGCACAACCGCCGAGGCCGCTTTGATCGGATTTTTCGCCAGCGCCGTCGTGGGCATTCTTTTGGCAATCGTGCTTTCAACATCGACTTGGGTTCGCCGGGCGTTTTATCCATACGCGGTTTTCTTCCAAACGGTTCCCATCGTCGCGGTCGCCCCGCTGCTGATGATCTGGTGCGGCCCCGGATTAGCCGCTGTGGCAATCAGCGCTTTTGTCGTCTCCGTCTTCCCGGTCATCGCCAACACTCTCACCGGACTTCTCTCGACCGACCCGGCGCTGGAAGATCTATTCCAATTGAACGGCGCCTCCGCCTGGTCGCGCCTCTGGAAACTGAGATTCCCCTCGGCAACTCCGAATATCGTCACCGGCCTGCGCGTCGCCGCGGGGCTGGCCGTCATCGGAACCGTCGTCGGAGAATTTCTCGTCGGCCTGCTCGGAACCTCCGAAGGCCTGGGCGTCCGCATCATCTCCGCCAAAAAAACCGGCCAGACCGACGAGCTTTTCGCCGCCGTGCTGCTCGCCTCCGTGCTTGGCCTTGCCATGTTTGCTGCCGTCAATCTCGCGGGTAGACTTTTGCTCCGACACTGGCACGCCTCGGAAAGGGAACAGAGCCCATGAAATCCCCCTGCAAACGATGGATCATCATGTTGACGGCGATGGCGCCGGCGATTTTTCTGGCCGCCCACGCCAAAAGCCAGAACATTTCGCCGGTGCAACTGACGCTCGATTGGAAAGCCGAGCCGGAGTTCGGCGGCTTTTACGCCGGGCAGCTCATCGGGAGTTTTGCCAAACACGGCCTAGCCGTCGACATCAAACCCGCCGGCGAAGGGGCCGATACCTGGCAACTGGTCGCCACCGGAAAAACCGATTTCGCCACCACCGCCGCCGACCAGGTTCTCATCGCCCGCCACAGCGGCGCGGATGTGATCGCCATCTTCACCGTCTATCAAACCTTTCCCCAGGGGATCATGGTTCATAAATCGCGCGGCTTCACCGGCATCCGCGATGTGTTTATGAATGACGGCGTCCTGCTCGCCGAGGACAATTCCTGGCTCCATTACCTGGAAGCAAAATTCGGCCAGCCGAAAGTGAAAATCGCCGGTTACGACGGCGGCATCGCCGATTTCCTCGCCAAGCCCGATTACTCACAACAATGTTTCGTCACCAGCGAGCCGATTCTCGCCAAACATCAGGGAAGCGATCCGCAGACATTTCTGATCGCCGATGAGGGATTCAATCCCTACACCACTGTGGTCATCTGCAAAGGGGATATGTGGCGCAACGATCCGGACAAAGTGAAGTCGATGGCCGCCGCCTGCCGCGAGGGTTGGCGCGCCTATTTAGACGATCCCGCCCCCGCCAACGCCGCCATGCATGATCTGAATTCCGACATGGATCCCCAGACGTTTACCGAAGCCGCCGCCGCCCAAAAGCCGCTGATTGAGACCGAGCAAACCAAAACCGCCGGCCTGGGCGCCATGAACGCCCGGCGATGGGACGATCTGGCTAAACAGCTCACCGACCTGGGCGTCATCGATTCGTCGGTAAAAGGGGAGGATTGTTTCGTAAATCCGTGATAATTATGGGTCAATGCGGGGTCCGGCCGGGGTCAAAAGGACATTTTCTTGACCTGGGTTTGCATGGCGAGTTAAATTACTACCCGTCCAGTTTTGGACGGCGGAGTGCCCACCCTGCCGAAAGGCCCCGCGGCCGTGCCGCCTGTGGTGAGAGGGTTATCGCTCACCGAGTATCCAGTGTGATTCTTGGAGGATATCTATGCCACCCGTAAGCCCACAAGGCTCACGAGGCGGTCTAATCGCCGCGGTCGTCGTCTTCACCATCGGCTTTGTCATGGCCACCGTCCTGGCCATCTATTACGCGACCGAGGTCAGCAAGGACGAAGACACGATCAAGACCACCAACGACCGGATGAGGTCCTACGTCGAGGACACCTCCAGCCCGCACTTCCAGGCCCTGCTCAGCTCCAAAGACAGCGATCCCAAACTGCGCGAGCACACCGTCGTCGCGGCGGCGATGCAGGAATCGCAGGACTTGTCCGAAGCCATCGTCGGCAAGGACGCCGTCTCCACGGCGCATCCGACCGCGGCAATCGATGCCGCGACCGCGGCGCTGGCGGCGGCGAGCGCGAAGCTTAACGGCATCACGCTTCCACCGGATTTGGTTGGCGCGATCGGCGCATTGTCTGATTATGCCGCCAGTCAGCAGCAGCAGGCCGCCGATGCGCGCAAAGGTCAGGATAGCGCCGCCGCCGACGCCGCCCAACAGATCGCCCACGCCGAGGAACTGACCCAAAAAGCACAGGAAGACGTCGCCCACGCCAACGATCTCAAACAGCAGGCCCTGGACGCCGTACAGGCCGCCAATACGACCTACGAACAGAAATTGGCGGACAACGCGCAGACGATCGACAAGGAGCGCGCCCTGTTCAACAAGGAAATTCAGAAATACGAAACGCAGGAGTCCGCTCTGAACTCCAAGCTCGAGGCGATGAGCAACGACCTTGAGGCCGCCAAGGCGAAATTGGACGGCATTCGCGTTCCCGTCGAGGACCCGATCGTTCGCCGCTCCGACGGGCAAATCCTTCAGGTGGCCTCGGACGATATTGTTTACATCACCCTGGGGATGGGCGACCACATTGTCCCGGGAATGACCTTCGAGGTATACGATCGCGACGAGGGAATTCCCAAGCTCGGCGACGGGATGAGTTCGGACAACATGCCGGTCGGCAAAGGCTCCATTGAAGTCGAGCGCGTCGACGCCGCCAGCAGCCAGTGCCGAGTCATCAAACTTCAGCCCAACCAAACCATCCAAAACGGCGACCTCATCGCCAACCTGGTTTACAACCGCAACATCAAATTCAATTTCTACGTCTACGGCAAATTCGATCTCGGCCAAACCGGGCATCCCTCCGATTCGGATCGGGACAAGATTCTTTCCCTCATCGACCGCTGGGGCGGAAAAATCGTCAAGAAGATCGACGTGGACACCGATTTCGTCGTGATGGGCGCCGAGCCCAAGGTGGAGGATTTCACCGACGATCAGTTGCAGGACCCGTTCTACGTCCGTCGCAAGAACGACGAAGAGGCGGATCAGAAGGCCTACGACGACACGCTCGACAAGGCACGCGAGTATCACATCCCGGTGATGAATCAGAATCGCTTCCTCTATTTCATCGGGTACTACGACACCGCGCAGCGGTAACATGACCTCGCAGGCACCGATCGCGGACCGCCTGGCCCCGCAAGTGGCGGCCTACCAATCGGAAGGCTATGCCCTCGCCACCGACCTCGCCCACCTGCAAGGCGTCCGTGCCATCGGCGCAACCGAAGCCACCATTTTCTACAGCGCCAGGATTTTGGAAGTCTTATCGTCCGCCGCCGTCCAGTTGGCGGGAATCACCCCCAGCGCCAGCCCTTTTGCCAACCTGGAAACCCTGGTTCAATTCAATCTCGTCCCGCCGACCACGCTCTACTGGGCCAATGGCCTGCGGCGATTGGGCAACGATGTTCGTCACATATTGCGTCGCCCCGAACCCGCCGACGCCGATTTAGCCGCCCTCTTCGCCGAGCGCTGGATCGAATGGTTTTTCTGTCATTTTCGACTTGGCTTGAAATTGCCCGCGATCAGCCGCGATTCCAGCCCTCTGCTGGCGGCGACCGATCCGCGACTGGCCTCACTTCTCAGGGCCATTGATGCCGAGGATTTCGATCCATCCGCGTGCCTGGCGCAATCACAGGGCGAGCCACCTTACCTGATTGCCGCCGCCATCGCAGCGGTGATAGCCGATCTCCTGCTGAATCGCGGCGAAACCGACCAGGCCTTCATCCTGCTCGAGCGCGCGACGGCGCGATTTCCGCAGGATTTACGCCTGCAACAACTAACGGTTCTGGCTTGGAAACGCCGTGGCGATCTGAAGAAGGCGGTTGAAGCCGCTGCCCCGCTCCAGGCCCGCTCGCGCGACGACGAGGAAACCGCCGGAATCGTCGCCGGCGTCTTTAAGCAAATCTACCTCGACGGCGGACGCGATTCCGAATGGCTCCTCAAAAGCCGTCGAACCTATCTCGCCGCATGGGAAGCCTCCAAATCGTCCAGCGCATACCTGGGCGTCAACGCCGCCGCCACCGCCCTTTGGCTCGGCAAGAGCGCCGACTCGCGCCGTCTCGCCGGGGCCGTGCGGCAACTGCTCCTCGGTCGCGTCGCCGCCATCGCCAAAGCCGCCGACAAGGAAATGCTCGCCGATTCCTATTGGGATGAAGTGACTCTCGCCGAAGCGGAACTGCTCCTGGGCGACTTATCCGCCGCCAAAGCGCGATATCAGGCCGCCTTCGCCCGCCGCGCAAATTTCAAGGGAAACATCAAAGTCGCCACCGATCAGGCCCAGCGGCATCTGCTTCCCCTGGGATTGACGATCTCAGGCAAGGATCTTTTCAATTCCGTCGTCCCGCCGCCCAGCGAACCGCCGCTGGTCATCGGCGTGACCGGGCACCGCAAGCTCGCCAACGAGTCCGCATTGCGCGAAAAGATCTCCGAGGCTATGGAGAAGCTATCCGCCGGGAAGAAATCACTTGTTATTCTCTCCGCCATAGCCGCCGGGGCCGACAGCCTGGTGGCCGAGGTAGCCATGCGGGAAAAGCAGGCACGATTACACGCGGTGCTCCCGCTCGAGGTCGACGACTATCGACGCGATTTCAGCGCGGCCGAGCTATCGCGATTCCAGGCCCTCCTCAATCAATCCGACACCATCACATTTCCGGCCGCCCCGGAAATATCGCAACGGGCCAAATCCCTCACTGGCGCGGCGGCGGCCGCTCTGGACGATCGCCAGGCCGCTTACGAGCGGACGGGTTTCTACGTCGCGGATCATTGCGACGCGCTGATCGCCATCTGGGACGGCCAGCCCGCCCGCGGCCGCGGCGGAACCGCCGAGATCGTCGACTACGCCAGAAAAATCGGCCGCAAAATCACCTGGATCGCCTCGCAGGTCCCCTATGCTTTGACCGTTGAAGAACCCGCTCCCTCGCGCAGGGACAAACCCGTGTGAAGTTCGATGAATTCCAGCAGCCGCCGCGTCGTTGCCGCGCTGTCGAATTGACTCACCGCCCGCCTCCGCGCCGCGGCTCCCAGTGACTGCCGCAATGCCGGCTCGCGCGCCAGCCGCACGAACCCCGCCGCCAGTTTCGCCTCGTCTTCCTGCGGAATCAGCATTCCCTCCACGCCGTCGGTAAGCATCTGCGGCGTCGCCCCAATAATGCTGCATACCGCCGGTAGTCCGCAGCTCATCGCCTCCATCAGCGAAATCGGTCCCGCTTCACCCATCCCCACGCTGCTCAGCACAAACGCATCCGACCGTCGCAGCAATTCGAGCACTTCCGATTCCCCGCGCGTCCCCAGCAGTTGCACGCGGTCGCTCAGTCGCAACTGCTGAATCAGCCGCTCGATGTTCGCCCGCTCCGGCCCCTCCCCGGCCAGCGTATAGCGCACATCGCACCCTTCATCCACCGCCTTCCGCACCGCCGCGATGGCGAATCGATGCCCCTTGCACGCATCCAGTCGCGCGACGGTCGCCAATTGCAATCGCCCGACTTGTCCCTCCGATCGTTGCGACGGCGAAAATTGATGCGTGTCCAACCCCATCCAGTTCGGCAGAATCTTTTCCGCCGGATAACCGACCTCCCTAACAATCTGCTCCTTCAAGTGCGGCCCGTCGCATGAAATACAGGCGGCGCGAGCCATCTTGGCCGCATGATCCACTCCATAAACCGGCAAATCGCCGTGGAGCGTGAGGCTATAACTCGGACCGCCCAGAATATTGCACATCGCCGCGACATGCGCGGCATCCGCGCACGAATGCACGTGAATGTGCCTGATCCCAACCCGCCTGCAATGCAAATACAAATCCTTGGCGCACAGGACCAGCCCGACGCCTCGAAGCCTTTTCGATAGCGGCGTCTCCTTCAATTTCATCAGGTAAGAAAGTGCCCGCCATCCCCCGAATGCCGACGGCGGATAAACGTAATGCGTCTGTCGCCGCGCCTCGGCCGCGAATTCATGCCGGCACGCATTCTCCGGCGGCCGCCGCGTCGAAAGCATCGCCACGGGAACACCCATTTGCTTCAGCGCCGCCATTTCGCGCCAAAAGAAAATATGCGTCTGCAGCGGAAATTCGGGAACCAGTATTCCCAGCATGCCAAAAAACTCTCCTGCACGTCGAGCTACCGTCGATTGTAAGTACAATGCGCCCAATGTCTCCAAAGTCCAATCGGGCCCTCCTGATAGCCGAGGCTTGCAACCCGGAATGGGTCAGCATTCCACTCGAGGGCTGGTCGCACAGCCGGGCCATTGCGTCGCTGACGCCCGCCCATCTGGTCACGCAAATCCGCAATCGCGACGCGCTCCTCCGCGCCGGCTTAGTGGAGGGGCGCGATTTCACCGCCATCGATTCCGAACCCGCCGCGCGTCCCGCCTACGCGCTGGCCAGTCTCCTCCGCGGCGGCAAAGGCAAGGGTTGGACCACCGCCACTGCCCTATCGGCCGCCGCCTATCCCTATTTCGAACATCTCCTCTGGCAAAAATTCGCCCCGCGTATCGCGGACGGTGAATTCGATCTGGTTCATCGCCTCACGCCGCTGAGCCCCACCATCCCCAGCTCGATCGCCCAAAAATGCCGCGCCGCCGGCGTCCCCTTTATCCTCGGCCCCCTCAACGGCGGCGTCCCCTGGCCCGCGGGATTCGACGCCTCCCGCCGCCGCGAAAAAGAATGGCTCTCTTACATCCGCGATGCCCATCGCTTCCTCCCCGGCTATCTCCAGACCCGCCGCTGCGCCTCCGCTATCCTGATCGGCTCGCGCGATACCTGGCGGCAAATGCCCCGCGGCTTCCATGCCAAATGCTTTTACGTCCCCGAAAACGGATACGACCCGGAGCGCTTCACAACCCCGCGACAAAGAAAGGCCGAGCGTCCCATCCGCGCGATTTTTGTCGGACGTCTGGTCCCCTACAAAGGGGCCGACATGCTTCTGGAGGCTGCCGCGCCGATCCTCAAATCCGGCGCGATGACGCTCGATATTATCGGCGACGGCCCGCAAAAAGCGCAACTCGCCCAGACCATCCGCCGCGAAAATCTCGAATCCTCCGTCAAATTGCCCGGCTTCGTCCCGCACGCGGAATTGCAAAAATGGCTCGTCGCCGCCGATCTCTTCACCTTCCCCAGCGTCCGCGAATTCGGCGGCGCGGTCATCCTCGAAGCGATGGCCATGGGCGCGGTTCCCATGGTCGTCGACTACGGCGGCCCCGGCGAACTGACGACCCCAAACACCGGATTCCTCATCCCCCTTGGCTCGCGAACTCAAATCATAGAGCACCTGCGGCGCCTATTATCAGACGTCGCCGCCAATCCCGAATCGCTCCATGCCCGAAGCGAATCCGCCCGCGATCGCGCCCGCCGCCATTTCACCTGGCAAGCCAAGGCCCGCAGCGTCATCGAGATCTATCGATGGGTTCGCGGCCTGCAAAACGACCGCCCCAACTGCCCCATGCCCATCCCCGACGACGCGTAAGTTCTCACGTCTACTGGATAAATGGACGATGTTCCCGATGCGGCGCCGGTCAGAATGATCCGTGGAAATCGTTCGTTTTCGGCGGTAGGATTCGCCTTCGGGCCTGCCCCGCCGGGGCTTTTGGCCTGGCGTTTCCGCCGTACCTCGGGAAGCTGCCAAAGATGGATCTCAGCGCCACGTCCAGTCCCGTAGCCATTTCCGCCCCCGCCCCCATCGAGGCGGAGATTCCCGAATTCGAAATCCGACCCAGCCGCGGATGGGTCGCCATCGACTTCCGAGAACTCTTCCACTACCGCGATCTCCTCTATTTCCTGATCTGGCGCGACGTCAAAGTCCGCTACAAGCAAACCGTCCTCGGCTTCGCCTGGGCGATCGTCCAGCCCGTCGTCAACATGGTCATCTTCACCACCATCTTCGGCGGATTCGCCAAATTCTCCGATCAGGTCCCACAAGAACTCCGCGACCGGCATGTCCCCTATTCCCTTTTCGTCTATGCCGGACTCCTCCCCTGGATGCTCTTCTCCACCGGCCTAAGCAACGGCGGCCAATCACTGGCCAATCAGCAAAACCTGCTCACCAAAGTCTATTTCCCCCGGCTCTTCGTCCCCACCGCCGTCATTGGCGCAGCCCTGGTGGATACACTCATCTCCTTCGGCGTCTTTTTCATTCTCATGTTCTGCTCCGGAATGATTCCCCCCTGGACAACCATTTTCATGCCGGTGTTACTCCTCCTCACCGTGCTGGCCACCATGGGCGCGGCCTTCACGCTCTCGGCGCTCACCGTCACTTACCGCGATTTCCGTTTTGTCCTCGGATTCATGGTGCAATGCTGGATGTTCGTCAGCCCCGTCGCTTATCCATTGAATCCCAACGCCCATTGGAAAGTCTGGCTCCTGCGGCTGAATCCCATGTACGGAATCATCAACGGATATCGCTCCAGCCTGCTCGGCGAGCACTGGGATTTCGCCGGCCTGGCGATCGCCATCGTCGAAGTCGCCGCCATCCTTTTCTTCGGCCTCTACTATTTCAAAAAGACAGAGCGGCGCTTCGCCGACATCGCGTAGATCAACCGATGAGCCCAGCCATCACCATCAGCGACATCAGCAAATGTTATCAGCTCGGCCTGCGCGCCGAGAAATACCTCACATTCCGCGACGCCCTCATTTCCGCCGTCAAAGCGCCGTTCAAACGCCTCGCCGGCCTCCGCGGCAACGGCCCCATCGAAGGTGAATTCTGGGCCCTCAAGAACGTTTCATTCGAAGTCCAGCGCGGCGAAGTGGTCGCCCTCATCGGCCGCAACGGCGCCGGGAACTCGACCCGCCTGAACATCCCCAGCCGCCTCGTCGAGCCCCCCGAGGGCTCCGCCCGAATGCGCGGCCGCGTCGCCCCCCTCCTGGAAGTCGGCACCGGGTTTCATCCCGAACTCACCG
>JBEKPV010000102.1:0-16668 GCA_049520395.1 Tepidisphaeraceae bacterium | reverse complement strand
GGGATTTTAGCCGCGCGGCGCGGATTTGCACGGATCGCGGGGCGGCGCGCACCGAGCCGAATCTTGATTGGATGGAGAATCACTTGGTCACCCAACAGGCCGCCAGATGCCCGGCGTCGCCCTGCTTCGCCTCCAGTGGGGGCACTTCCCTGGCGCATTTCGCCAGGACGCGAAACTTCTCGCCGCCGCTTTCGATTTCCGTGGTTTCGCCCGCGCCGGATTCCGTGGCGGCCTGGCGCGATAGCTGGCAGCGCGGATGAAACGGGCACCCGCCCGGCGGACTCGCCGGCGATGGGACCTCGCCGCCCAGCACGATCCGCGAACGTTTTCGGCGCGGATCGGGCTCGGGCGCGGCGGACAAAAGCGCCATCGTGTAGGGATGTTTCGGATTGGCGTAGAGTTCTTTCGCCGCCGCCTTTTCCACGATGCGGCCGAGATACATCACCGCCACGTCGTCGGAGAAATGCTCGATCACCGCCAGATTGTGCGCGATGAAAAGATAGGCGATCCCGCGCTCTTCGCGCAGATCGGCCAGGAGATTGAGAATCTGGCTTTGGATCGAGACGTCCAGGGCGGAGACCGGTTCATCGCAGACGATGAAATCGGGCGAGAGGCCCAGCGCGCGGGCGATGCCGATGCGTTGCCGCTGGCCGCCGGAGAATTCGTGGGGATAGCGCTGGGCGTCGGATGGATCGAGGCCCACGCGGCGAAGGAGGGCGGCGACCATTTCCTGGCGCGCCGAACCCTTGGCCAGGCCATGCACCTGGATCGGCTCGCCGATGATGTTTCCGACGCGCATGCGCGGGTTGAGGCTTCCGACGGGGTCCTGGAAGATGATCTGCATGTGGCGGCGGAGTTTTCGGAGGGTTTCGCCGCGGTAGGCGAAAAAATCGTGTCCCTTGTAGAGGACCTGTCCGCTGGTGGCGGGGATGAGCCGCAGGACGGTTCGGCCGACGGTGGTTTTTCCGCATCCGGATTCGCCGACGAGGCCGAGGGTTTTGCCGGGTTGGATGTCGAAGCTGACGCCGTCGACGGCTTTGATATATCCGGCGGTGCGGGACAGGACGCCGCGCTTGATGGGGAAGTGGGTGCGCAAATCGCGGACGCTCAGGAGCGGGGCGCCGTTTTGCGAATGTCCTTCGCTCATGTCGCCAAACTCCCCTGCGGGCGCTTGGCCTCGCTGGCGGGCCGCGTGATCGGCTTCTGGGCGAAATCTTCAATGTGATGACACGACGCCCAATGGCCCGGCGCGATCTCGCGCAGCGGCGGCTCGGTATTGGCGCAGAGCGGATCGCCACTGGCGCGCGGGCAGCGTGGATGAAATTTGCATCCGCTGGGAAATCTGGAGGGGTTGGGGACGGCGCCGGGGATCGCGGTCAATCGGCCGCCGGAGTCTCCCAATCGCGGCACGGCGCGGAAAAGCCCCTCGGTGTAGGGATGTTTTGGATAATCGAACAGATCGAATGCCGAGGCGTACTCGACAATCTTGCTGGCGTACATCACGGCGACGGCGTCGGCGTTTTCGGCGACGACGCCCAGATCGTGCGTGATCAGCAGGATCGACATCCCGCGCTGCTGCTGCAATCGGCGCAATAATTCCAGAATCTGCGCCTGAATTGTGACATCCAGCGCCGTCGTGGGCTCATCGGCGATTAAGAGTTTGGGCTGGCAGGATAACGCCATCGCGATCATCACGCGCTGCCGCATTCCGCCGGAGAGACGATGGGGATATTCGTGCACTCGTTTATCGGGATCGGCGATCCCCACATCGTGCAAAGCCTGCTCGGCGATCTTGTACGCCTGGGAGGTATTCACATGCTGATGCAATTTGACGGCTTCGACAATCTGCTCGCCGATCGTGAAGACGGGATTCAGGGAGGTCATGGGCTCTTGAAAAATCATGGCGATTTCGCCGCCGCGGACGTCGCGCATTTGTCGTTCGGAGAGTGTCAAAAGATCGCGTCCGTCGAGAAGCACCTGGCCGCCCAGGATTTTTCCCGGGGGCATGGGGATGAGGCGGAGGATGGAGAGGGCGGTCACGGATTTCCCGCAGCCGCTTTCGCCGACGACGGCAAGAGTCTGGCCGGGATAAATGGAAAGGGAGACATCCTGTACGGGGCGAATTTCGCGGCCGGAGTTTTCGAACGCGACGGTCAAATTGCGAAGTTCCAGAATCGGCTGCGCCATGCGGATCACTCACCTGAGCTTGGGGTCGAGGGCGTCGCGCAGGGCTTCGCCGAGCAGATTGTATGCGAAGACCGTCAGAAAGATCGCCAGGCCGGGATAGAGGGCGATCCACCAATAAAAGGTTCCTCCGACGCCCAGCGCCTCTTCGAGCAAGGCGCCCCAGCTGGATTCCTGCACGAGTCCGATTCCTAAAAAGCTGAGGGTGCTTTCGATGAGAATGGCGCTGGCGACGCCGAAGCTGGCGCTGACGATCACGGGGGTGAGACCGTTCAGCAGCATGTGGCGGAAGATGATGGAGCGGAGCGGAATCCCCGCGGCCCGCGCGGCCTGGACAAAATCGCGATCGCGCAGGCTCAAAAATTCACCGCGAACGAAGTAAGCATAACCGACCCAACCGGTCAGGCCGATGATCGCCATCATGATGTAGAGATTGCGCGGGAAAAAAGCGATGAAACAGAGGAGCAGGAGGAGTGTGGGTACGGCATCAAAAATTTCCACGAGGCGCATTCCCAGCAAATCGACCCATCCGACGAAATAGCCCATCAATCCGCCGACGATCACGCCGATCACGACGGCGATGCTCACGGATATAAACCCGATCGACAGGGCAATGCGGGTGGCGAAGATCATGTTGCTGGCCAAATCCGCGGAGTTTTCCGTGGTGCCCATCCAGTGAGCCGAATCCGGCGGCTTAAGCTGCGCGTCCTCCAAATCGCGCTGGTGATCGTCGGGGGAAAATGGGATCGGGGCGTTGATCACTTTCTCGACATTCCCGGCCCGCTCGTCCTGACGATAGGTTTCATAAATCACGAGTTCCGAGGGATGGACCCACACGAGGGCGCCGATCGTCGTCGAAACCAATACCGCCAGTTCGATGAGAATCTTGGTGCGGAGGCTCACGGGCATTTTCCAGAGAATGATCGTCGTCCAAAAAACGGCTTGGATAATTACGTCGGCGGGAGTGAGGTTTTCAATGGCGGGGCTGGACCAATGGCCGTGGGATTTCAGGAGAAGAGGCCGGGAGTTGGCCAGGAACGGCGCGAAGACGGCCAGCAGCACGAGCAGGACGATCCACGTCAGGCCCAGACGGGCGCCCCAGCGGCGCATGGTGCGGCCGGTGACATCGTTGGCCAAGCTCGGGGCCATGGTTTGGACCGCGGTTTCAGTCATAAATCACCCTGGGGTCGGCCATGGCGTAAAGGACGTCGCGGATGATGGTGCTGAGCAATCCGATAAGGCCGCCGATGAGGGTGATCGCCAGGACCAGTTCGCGGTCGCGGTTTTCGACGGCTTCGACGCCCAGCTTTCCCATTCCCGGGATACTGAAGATGGATTCGACGACGACGGAGCCGCCGAGCATGGCGGGCAAAATACTTGCCGCGACGGTGATCATCGCCAGCAGACTGTTGCGGAGGACATGGCGATAGAGCACAAAATTTTCCGGCACGCCCTTGGCGCGGGCGGTGCGGACATAATCGGAGGAGAGATTTTCGAGGACCGACCCGCGCATGAGTTTGGTGAGAAAGGCGGAGCCGCCGTAGCTGAGGCAGACGACGGGTAAAATGAGATGCCAGATGCAATCCAGAAGCCAGCCGCGCTGCCATCCCTGGGGGGTGAAGTGGGGGAAAAAGGCCATGTTCAGGGCTTCGGCTTCATGCAAGCCCGAGCTGGGAAAAAGACTGATGTAATCGCGATTGGCCAGGAACCCGATGAGCATGACGCCGGCCCAAATCGTGGGCACCGACCAGCTGGCCAGCTGCGAGACGCCGACAAAATTGTCATACGCCGATCCGCGGCGGCGCGCGGAGGTGATGCCGGCTAAAAAACCAAAGCCGTAGACGAATGGAATGCTGATCGCCTGCAGGAGCAGGGTGACGGGCAGAAATTCTTCGATCAAATCGCTGACCGGGCGATGGCGTCCGAGGCTTTCGCCGAGGCTGGGCCACTTGAATCCGAATCCTCCGAGCGATCCATCCGGATTGGGCCGCCAGCCGATGGGAGAGATGAGGTTGAGCCAGCGGGCGTATTGAACATACGCCGGCTTATCCAGGCCGTAGCGCTTTTCGTAATATTCGCGAACGCGTTTGGCATCCACGGTATTCAGGCGGCTGACCTGATTCAGGAGCGGACCGGCAACGCCGCCGGGCGAAAGAGCCATGCTGAAAAAAACCAATGCCGTGATCCCGAGCATGGTGGGAATCATCAAGATCAACCGTCTGGAAATATACGTCAGCATTAGTCGTGATACTTCTGAAGCGCCTTGGGCACATACCATTCCTGCGGAGAATTCAGCCCGACTTTCGTCGGCTCAACGCCGTGGATGCGCGAATCCATGATCGTCATCTCACGATCGATAAACAGAAATGTGTAGGGCTGGTCCTGATGAATAATCTGAGCGCACTTGTGCCAAAGTTCGTTCCGTTTGGTCTCATCGGCGGTGATCCGCGCCTGTTCGATCGCGGCATCGAGGTCCTTGTTCACGTATTGGGTGAAATCGTCGCCGGCCCCTTCTGAAAAGTGGGAGTCGAAAATCTGGTAGAGGTCGTTGTCGATCACTCCGCCCCAGCCGGCGACGGCCGCCTCAAACTGACGGTTTTGCGTCCGCTGGAGAAAAACCGTCCATTCCTGCGGATCGGGATCGACCTCCACCCCCGCGCGGGCGAACGCATCCTGAATCAGCGGAATGCATCGCTTTAAGACATAGCCTTCGTTGGGATACATCAGCTTGATTTTCAGGGGCTGTCCGTCGGGCCCGTAAACGCGATCGCCTTTGTAAACGTATCCCGCCTCGGCCAGCAACTTCAGCGCGCCGTCGGGATCGTACGGCCAGGGTTGAATCGTCGGGTCGGCCTGCGGAGACGACGGCGGGAACGGCCCCGTGCAGATCGTCCCGTACCCATGCAGAATGTCGCGAATAATCCGCTGGCGGTCGCAGAGCATCGTCATCGCCCGCCGGACGCGCGGGTCGGCAAACGGCGACGGCGGGCCGTCGCGACCGACTTTTACGTTCCAGCCTATGTAAAAATAACCCTGAACCGGCGAGTCCAGAGCATAGTGCTGCGTGCGCGCGACAATGGCGGGATTTTTGAGCATCTGATCGAAGCTCTCCGGCGAAGGGCCAAAGGACAACGTCCCGTAGCAATCGATGTCGCCGTTGGTAAACGCGGTCGTGCGCGCCGAGGGATTCTCGATGATCTTCCAGATAATTTTATTGAACGACGGCCGCGGGCCCCAGTAGCGCTCGTTGCGCAATAGCACGATCGGCTGTCCGGGCTGCGGCGTCCAGGAGGTTGGATCAGCCATTCGATAGGGGCCGCTGCCGATCAGCAATCCCGTCGATTGATTCAGATCGTCGATCGAATATTTGCTGTAAAAAGCCTTGGACAAAATGGGCGTGTTGCCGGCGGTTATAAGGCTCAGGAAGTAAGGGGCATCGAAGTGGAATCGGACGTGATAATCGTCAATCTTCTCGACACTCGTCAAATGATCGAGCAACGATTGCTCTCCGGGGGCTTCCAATTTGGGGTTCTTGGACAATTCAAACGTAAAGACGACGTCATCGGCCATAAACGGCGACCCGTCGGAAAATGTAATCCCGCGCTTGAGCGTAAAATCGATCGTCAAAAGATCATCCGAGACGTGCCAATCCGACGCCAGGTTCGGGGTAAAGGCGAAGGTATCGGGATCGCGGCCCAGCAGAGCGTCCATGACTTCGCCCTGGATCGTGAAGGAGAGAAGATCGGTGCTGACGACGGGCGTGAGCTTGTCGGGGGGAGCCTGACTGACCATGGTGAGGGTGTCCCCCTCGGCATAGTCGGGACTGGAATAGGATTTAACCACCCGCTCCAGGCCGGTATACATGTCCTGAGTGGAGGCCGCCTGCGTGGTAGCGAATGCGCCTTGCTCGACGCGCTGGCGGACGCGCGCGACGTCGCCGGTCAGTTCGGTCAGTTGCTGATTGGTTTGCTGGAGTACGGTCCATTGGCGGTCGTATTGAAACATCGCCAGCGCGATCATGACGATGATGATCAGGAGGAGCAGGACGAGGACGAAATCCTTCACGCCGAAGCGGTTATCCATGTCGTCTCACAGCAGGTGGGCTTAAATTTTTGCGCGGTCGCCACGCGGATCGAGCGTATCGCGCAAGCCGTCGCCGATGAAATTCAGCGCCAGAAGCGTCACCGCCAAAAGAGTACACGGAAAAGCCAGCAGCCACCAGCAGGAGGAGATGGGGTTGAGCGCCAGCGTGAGTCCGTCGCTGGCCAGCGCGCCCCAGGTGGGCAGCGGCTTTTGAATTCCGATGCCCAGGAAACTGAGGACCGATTCCTGCAAAATTGCCTGGGGCACCATGAGGGTCGCATAAACGATGATCGGTCCGAGCAGATTGGGCAAAAGATGGCGGAGAAAAATCCGCCGCTGCGGCAACCCCGCCGCCCGCGCCGCTTCAACGAAGGGCAAGGTCCGCAGAGAAAGCACCTGGCCGCGGATGACCCGCGCCATTTCCAGCCAACTGACCAGACCTATGGAGAGAAACAGGACGGTTAAATTCGCCGCGACGCTGGCGAAATGCATCCCAAGCAGGGCCGGCTCCAGGGCCAATTTGAGGAGGATCACCATTAAAAAATAGGGAAGCGCGAACAGAATATCGACGATGCGCATGAGGAGCGAATCGATCCAGCCGCCGTAATAACCGCAAACGACGCCGACGCCGACGCCGAGCACCACGCTGATCGCCGCCGCGGCCAGACCGATGGACAAACTGATCACGCCGCCGATCAAACATTGCCCCAGGAGACTGGTCCCCAATTTCGTGGTGCCGAAAAGCATCCATAGATGATCGGCCTGTGGGGGTTTTAGCGCGGCGCCGTCATGCTGGCGATCGTAAAACAAATCGCTGCTCGCCCGCTGGGTCCAGGGCATGGTCAGCAAACCGGCGAGCATGAGGAAACCCAAAATAGCGCCGCCGACACTGACGCGCCGATCGGCCAGCACCCTGCGCCACGGGCGAATCGAAGGCTCGGATTCGATGGGCACGGCAATGGTCATGAATTCACCGGCTTGTGCGTCAGGTCAATCCGAGGATCGATCACCGCGTAACCGATATCCACCAGGAGATTGAGTGTCAGCAGCACCACGGCATAGACGAGCACGGTGCCGAGAATCAGCGTTTGGTCGCGGTTTTTGACGCCGTTGACGAAATGCTGGCCCAATCCGGGAATATTGAAGATCGTCTCGATCACGAATGACCCGGTCATCGTGTAGGCGGCGGCCGGGCCGAGATAGGTGAAGACGGGGAGAAAAGCGTTTCGAAAAGCATGCTTCCAAATGACGGTCGGGCGGGAGAGGCCTTTGGCGCGGGCGGTGCGTACGAAATCGGTGCCGAAATTATCGAGCATGGCGGCGCGGGTCAGTCGCGCGATGTAGGCCATCGGGAGAAGTGAAAGTGCGACGCCGGGCAAAATCATTTGCCGCAGCGATCCCCAGCCGCCGCTGGGCAGCCAGTGGAGCTGATCGGAAAAAACAGCGAGCAAAACCCCGGCAACGACGAAACTGGGAACGCTGATCCCGACCAGAGCGACGGCGAGACTGAAATAATCCAGGATTCCCCCGCGGCTGACCGCGGCGATCACGCCGATGGCGCACCCCGCCACCGCCGCGATGAAGATCGCCAGCAATCCGAGGGCGACCGATACCGGCAGCGAATAGCGCAAAACGTCGTTGACGCTCCACCCGTGATACGAAAGGCTCGGCCCCAAATCGGCGTGGAGAATGATCTGCTTCGGATAGTACGTCAGAAAACGCAAAGCGCTATCGGCGTGAAACTCCTGGCGTAGGGATTTCTCAGCCGCGGGATCGAGCTTTCGATCCGGATCCGCAAACGGCGAACCCGGCACCACCCAGACCAGCATAAACGTGATCAAATAAATCGCGGCCAGAACCAGAGGCAACTGCGCGATCCGCCAGGCGATGAATTTCAGCATTAGCGATCGACCTCAATCGGACTGAACGTCAGCATCGCATTGGGAGCCAGGGGAATTCCCTTTACGTTTGCACGGAACATGTAATCGTTGACGTAAGTATACAGCGGCATGATCGGCGCCTCGCGAAGCAAAATCCCCTCGGCCTGCGAGAGCATCGTCAGGCGTTTAGTCTGATCGGTCTCTTTCTGCGCCGCCGCGCAGAGCCGATCGTATTGCGGGCTAGCCCATTTGGAGTCGTTGTCATCGGAATCGGACTTGTATTTATCGGTGAACGTCGTCGGATCGGCATAATCCCCGTACCAGCTGGCCCGCGCAATGTCGTAGTCCTGCGAATGCAGGCGGTCGCCGAAAACCTTGATCTCGACGCCCTCCAATTCGGTATCGATCCCCAGATTGGTGAGCCATTGCCGGCGAACGATCTGCGCCACATCGCCGTGATTCGACTCATTGTTGTAAAGGATGGTCAAATGCGGAAACCCAAGTCCCCCCGGATATCCCGCGTCGGCCAAAAGTTTTTTTGCCGCCTGGACGTCATAATGCAACCCCGGCGGCGACACATATCCGTCGAAGACCCCCGGCGGAATATAGCGATCCGCCACCGGCTGCCCGAGCCGCCCTACTTCCCGCACGATCGGCTCCTTATCCACCGCGAGACAAAGCGCTTCGCGCACCCGCGCATCGGCCAGCGGATTCATCCTCCCGCCCGGCAACTTCGGCAAACAATTGAACGAATAAAAATAAGTCCCAAACGCGTTGAAGATATGCAAATCGCTCCGCCCCCCTTTGGCCACCATGGCGCCGGCCAGATCAAAATCGACTTCGGAAAGCCAATCCACGTCGCCGCGCTCGTACGTCCGGTAGGCGGCCAAGCCGTCATCGGCATAAATCTGATCGATCACGCGGCTCTTCACGCTAACGCGATTCCAATAGTAATCCGATTTCACCAGACGAATCCGGCGCTTGAAACTCCACTCCTCCATCCGATACGGCCCGTTGGTCACCAGATTCGGCGGGCGCGTGAAATGCTCGTCATAGGTTGTGACGCCGGTAACCGGATCGGTCTGCGCAAAGGCCCGCATGGAAGCCTCGTGCATGGGGAAAAATGGGGTAAAGGCGCACAAGCAGGGAAAAAAGGGGATCGGGTCCTGCAGCGTTACCTGCAAGGTATGATCATCCAGCGCCACTTCGCCAACGTGAGAAAAATCGGGCGGCTTGCGATTCGCGTCGCCATCGAGGCGCGCCTGTACGTAATCCGCATAGGCCTGCTCATAGTCCCGCGCGCCGCGAATGTAATAGTGCAGATAGGTGTACTCGCCGGGGGTCTCCAAAAACCGGCGCCACTCGAAGAGAAAATCCTGAGCGGTCACGGGATCGCCGTTCGACCAGCGCGCGTCGGGGCGAATATGCAGGGTCCAAACGGTATGCGTCTGAGGATCGACCTGGGCGCGATCCGCGCAGCCGAGAATCGGCTTCAAGGTGACGGGATCGAGCGTGTACAAGCCTTCCCAGAGCGCATACGAAATGCGGATATCCTGCATCCAGGACATGGTGTTCGGATCAAGGCTTTTATTTTCGCCCCGATTGATAAAGGCAAAATCGGCCCGCCCCTGGTTCTGAGCGCCCGACCAAACCACCGCGCCGGCAACCAGCGCGGCCAGTGCAGTCGAAATCAATAGCAAGCGAAACATTTCTAAGCGCGGAAGCGTTGCGGACGGTCAACTTCTGGTTGGGCACTTACGCTCACTGCCCCGCTGAGCCGGCGGCCGGATGCGCAAAATCGGGCGAAGGCTGGAATCCTGGAAACGCGGCCTGCAGGGCGTCTTCGATCTGTTGGCAAGCGGTACGGATCGAGGCCGGCGGGCTGGCGACGCCCAGAATCTCCACAGCCTTGGCGGCCGTGGCCAGGTTGCTGTTGTTCAGTGACTTGGACGCCAGTGCATCGAGATAATCGCCCTCGCGGCCGATCGACTTGGTGAGGTCGCTCAATTGCTGGGCGGAGACGTTGGTTCCGCCGATCGCTAGCGTCGCGGCTTTACAGATTAAATCTCCCGCCTGTTGGACCGCCTGCAATTGTTCCTGCGGATTCATGGTTGCCCAGGTCGCCGGGTCGAGCACGAATTGCGAAGCGAAGGTGTCCACATACGGCGATTCGGGCACAGCCGAAGTGTATAACTCTAATCGCCCTTTTTGCAGGGCGAGATTGGCGTTGATGAGATCGTCCAGGGCTGCTCCCTGGGGATTGACGCCTTTCAGGAACGGATTGATGTCGCTGTAGACCTGTTCGATGATGAATCCGCCGAGCATGGGCGTTGAGCAATGCTTGACGGCGGCCTCTTCCATCGCCTTGAGGAGCGATTGCCGATCCGCGGCGGCGGCGTTGGGATTGTTGAGCATGGTCACCAGTTGGCTTCCGGCGGCGCGCTCGGCCCAGAGGATGATCGCGTCGGAGGAATCGCCCAGCAGCGTCAGCGTGGTGGGCAGCAATTCCGTATTCGTGGAGGTTTCGCAAATTTTGGCCGTGACGATCGCCACGTTGACGCGCGTGCGCACGGAAACTTTTGGGTCGGCCAGGATGGTGGCGAACTGCTTATTCACCGCGGCCGCATAGGCGGTGCGATAGGCATCGGTGGCGTTGATACCCGTCGCCTGGGCGATGAGCCAATCGCGAGCCATGGCCTGCGAGGCGGCGTCGGAGTCGTCGGACAGTTTTTGCGTTTCCGTCGTTACCAGTTGCGCCAGCTGATCGGCCTGGGCCGATAGATCGGTCTGGGCTTTGAGCGTATCGGGAACGGGATCATCGGGCGTGGCCGTCTGCCCCCAAATCGGGCGGCAAAGCAACAGCAGTAATCCCAAAAAACAGACAGGGCGTCTCATAGGCAGGGTTCTCCGCGGGCGGATATCGAGGCGTTCGATGGTGTAACCGCCGCTATTTTCAGTGTCAAGCGTGATTGACATCCCCCCATTTTGCCGATAAAAGTATTGGCGTCATGTACTCGACCGTCTTATGTTCTTCGCAGCTTAGCGTGGCCCTTACCGGCCTTAGCGGAGGCGTTGCAAGATCGTAGGACCACCATCATACACGTGAAAATGGGCCCTGCGATCAAGATCGCGGGGCTTTTTTGTTTTTGGACACTTGTTTCAGGAGACTTGTTTAACGAGGAGCGAATCATGGACACCGTGCGAATCTTCGACACCACCCTGCGCGACGGCGAGCAATCCCCGGGCGCCACGCTGACAAAAACGGAAAAAGTGGAGATCGCCCGGCTGCTTGAGTCCATGGGCGTCGACATCATCGAGGCGGGCTTTCCGATCAGCTCCGACGGCGATTTCGACGCGGTGCAAACTATCGCGGGGGAAATCAGCAAAAGCACCGTGTGCGGGCTGGCCCGCTGCACGCCAAAGGACATTGAGCGCGCCGGCGAAGCCGTCCGGCAGGCGGCGCATCCGCGCATCCACGTTTTTTGCGCCACCAGCAAAATCCATCGCGACACTAAATTGAAGAAGGGGAAGCAGGAGATCCTGGATCTGAGCGTCGCCTCGATCAAGCAGGCGCGCGAATATACGGCGGACGTTGAATTTTCGCCCGAAGACGCGAGCCGAACCGAGCTGGAATTTTTGGAAGAGATCGTTCAGGCCGCGGTCGAGGCCGGGGCCACGACGATCAATCTTCCCGACACGGTCGGTTACGCGACGCCGGCGCAATACGGGCNNCTGCCATTGCCATAACGATCTGGGGCTGGCGGTCGCCAATTCGCTGTCGGCGATCGAAAACGGCGCGAGGCAAGCCGAATGCACGATCAACGGCATTGGCGAGCGCGCGGGCAACGCGGCGCTGGAAGAAATCATCATGACGCTGCGGACGCGGCAGGATTACTTTCAGATCGGTTCGCGGATCGACACCACCAAGATTTACCCCGCCAGCCGCATGGTGAGTTCGCTGACCGGACTGACGGTGCAGCGCAATAAAGCCATCGTCGGCGAAAACGCCTTCGCGCACGAAGCGGGAATCCACCAGGACGGGATGCTGAAAAACCGCGAGACCTACGAAATCATGGACCCGGCCAGCATCGGCATACCCAAAACCTCGCTGGTCCTGGGCAAACACTCGGGCCGCCATGCCTTCCGCGAACGGGCGAACTTTCTGGGGTACAACCTGACCGACCAGCAACTGGAACCGGCGTTCATCAAATTCAAATCCCTGGCGGACAAGAAGAAGGAGGTCTTCGACGAAGATATCGAGGCGCTGATCGACGATCAATTGGAATTAAACCACTCGCTGTGGCAACTGACCGGCCTGCAGGTGACCGCCGGCAGCAACACCGTCCCCACCGCCACCGTTACGCTGCGCGACAGCAATGGCGAAACTCTCCAGGACGCCAGCGTGGGCGATGGCCCGGTTGACGCCATTTATTCCGCAATTCAGCGCCTGACGGGAATAAAAATGTCCCTGACGGATTATCGCATCCGCTCGATCACCAAAGGCAAGGAAGCGCTGGGCGAAGCTCATGTGGAGTTGGAACACTCCGGCAAAAAATACCGGGGCCGAGGATTGAGCACGGATATCCTGGAAGCCAGCGCACTGGCCTATTTGGCCGCGGTGAATCGCCTGCGAAATCTCGGCAACCGGGAAAGGGTCGTTAGCCAACAAACGTCCGTGTAACGGAGTTTTCCGCTCTCCCCATGTGCACATGGGGAGAGGGTGATTCCCGCTCATTTGTCATTCCCGGCGGCCGACGTCTGACTTAACAGAGTCTTGAATTGCAACTAACGCAACAAACGCGCAACGTCCGCGGCGAAATTCGCCGGAAATTCCGTGAAATTTTTCAGTTGGCGCGCAACCCTTACCCTTGTTAAATTCCACTTTCAGTTCATCCGTGGGTCTGAAATTTCAATTTCCGTCTCTGAAAGAGGGAGAAGCCATGCGGAAAAATCTACTGCCCTTTGCGGCCATGGTTTTAACCGTTGGGGCGTTCGCATTGCGCCCGGCGCAGGCCGCCACCCAACTGGTCGTCGACTTCGACAACGTGCTGAACCCCATCTCCAACGGGTATCTCGCCCTCATCTCGGGCACCGGCCCGGATCAAACCTTCGAAGGTTTCGCGCAGCTCCCGACCATTGCCGCCGGTACCACGCCGGTGGATATCATTGTGAGCCCGGCATCCCAATCGCAAACCAACCCGACAGACATTAACTCCACCTTTACCAGCGGCATCCCGCTGGCGCCGCCGGAATCCACACTGGTCAGCGACTTGCAAAATCCGCCGCCAGGCTCGATCAGTGAAGTCCTCAGCCTCGTTGGCACCGTCCTGGGCGGGTATAGCAGCGTCACCATCCCCATCGGCGGCGACGGCACCATCGTCGATTTCTCCAACGGCACCTTCAACGGCGACGTCTTCCTCTCCGAAGGCCCAACCTCCGGCACCACGAGCCCAGGTGGAGGTACCACCGTCCCAATCCCGACGTCCGCAATGTCAGGGCTGATCATGCTGGCGATTCTGGGCGCGGCTACGATCGTCCGCAGGAAGCAAACTGCCTGATTGTTATCCCCTTTCCCGGGACGCCGGGAGGGTCGAACCCAAAAGTCTCCAAGCCGCCTCACAGGCGCGGTCCGCCGACGAGCCAGTTCCCTTCACGTCCCCGCCGCCTGCTTTAGATCGCGGCTCACGCTAATAATCGCGCTCTGCTTGATCGCCACGATATTCTTCGGCCACTGCCCCGGATCGCGCCACGCCTTCAAGTCGCTATTCGGCGAAGCAACATACATCCAATCGGGCGTGTCCCGAATGATAATCACGGGTGAAGATCGATGCAGGTCGGAAGGATCGCGCAGGCAGTCCGGCACACTGGCCAATTCTGTCGAATCAAACCAGAGAATCGCCGGCTTCTCCGCCGTATAATCGCCCCCGCCGCGCCCGACCGGTATGTAGACGTAAACTCGATATGCGAATGCGATCACGGCTAAATAGGCAAAGATCGCGTTGGTGGTCACTGACATAAAGAGCATGACTCCGCGCAGCGACTTGTAGGTCTCATTCGAGAGATTCTTTTCCGTCATCCACGCCGATAATCCGATCACCCCAATGAAACCCACGTACAGGTAGCCCCCCTTGAGGATCATGTCCCCAAGCGTGCCCCAAAGATCCCAAAATACATAGACGGTGATCCCGCACGATACAACAAACATGCCCCATCGTATCCGGTTCCACATGACCCTGGTGATGCGTTTGGCCACAAATTTTATGACTCGATTGCGCTGTGGGGCGCCCAGCCAATCCTCGCCTTTTCTCAGCGCCATGACCCCGAGCATGGAGCAAATGAACAGAGCGAAAATCGGGATCTGACGCTTGCTGAATAAATCCACCGACGAGAAGGCCACCAGCAAATAAAAATCGAATGCAAAAAGCAGCAGCATGCAAAGCGACGGCGTGTACGCCATTGCTTTGGTCTTTTCGTTCCTGCGAAAGCGCAGAAAATTGATGATCAGAGTCAAACAACTGGCGGGAAATAATAGGCAAAGCAACCCAATATAAACGTATTGCGCTTTGAGCAGCGTCGTCGTGGATTCCTGAATTCCCCGCAAACTGCAAAACGTGAAATCGACCAAAAACCCTGTTGCGTAAACCAGCGCGCCTCCGACGGCAAACCAATATGGCAACGACTTCATCCACTCCGCGCTCGACTCCCCCGCCTTGGAACCCCCACCCACCGGCGCACTGGCGGGCGCGCTCACAGCCCCAGCCGGATCCGGCGGCGCCAGCGGCACATCGATATGTAACGGCATCGGCGCTTCCAAAAGCCCATTCTCCTTAAGCCAACAACTTCAGAGCCCGACCCACATAATTAGATTACAAATCGCAAAAAATTACAAAAGTGTCCAAATTACGCGACAGGCGATCCTAGCAGGACGCCGCAAAAGTCGCGCGGCCGCCCTCGTGCCGAAACTAATGGTAGCGGGCTCTTCGTTGGCCAGACTTGCTCGATCCTGCGGAAGCTGCCTGGAGGAGGCAGCGTCTGGCCGCCTCGATCCCGGCCCAAATCCCCGGCGCATCGGCTCGCGGGACTTTTGCAGCGTCCTGCTAAATCGCTTCCCGACAGCCCGTTTCAGAAAATCCGGGGAACTAATAAGCGAACAATCACCCCTGAAAAACCCCAAACGGCAGACCAGGGGGTAATGGAACTGGCCGAGAATAGGCCGAGACCGGCTCATATGCTTTCCCCGAGTCAGCCGAGTCCAAAAATCCCGCCATCAAATCCAGCACCGCAAACAGTTGTTCCCCCCCGCATCGCGGCTTCCTTCCGGCCTCGATCGCTTCCACCATTTCCGCCAAACCCGCCGATCGCTCATATTTATGGAGAAAGACGGGTTTCAGTTTGCGGAATTTCGAATCGCTGATGGTTCGCAGCAAAACCGGCCCCTCGAAATTATTCGGATCGGGAACCAGCAATGTCCCTTCCGTTCCGAAAATCGTAATCGGACTGGCCGAGTCATACGGCGCAAATCGCGTCGCGAAGCTGGTGACCAAATTTCCCACCGCCCCTTGCTCAAATTCCAAAGCCCCGACGATATGGTCCGGCGTCTGGACCTCGATCCGCTTTCCTTTTTTGGGCTCGCTGCCAATCGTTCGGCGGGGAATCGCGATCGAAGCCAGAGCGGTCAATCGTTTCACGGGGCCCAGGAGATTCAGCAGAGCGGTGAGGTAATACGGCCCCATATCGAGCATCGGGCCGCCGCCGATTTCGTAGTAGAACTCCGGGCTGGGATGCCAGGATTCGTGGCCGGGACACATCATGAAAGCGGTGAAGGCCACGGGTTTGCCGATGCGGCCGGCGTCGATCGCGGCGCGGGCGGTTTGAAGTCCCGAGCCTAAAAACGTATCGGGCGCCCCGCAGACCAGGCGATTGACCTCATCGGCTTGCTTTAAGATCGCCAGCCCCTCCTGGCGCGTCACTCCCAGGGGCTTTTCGGTGTAAACGTGTTTCCCGGCGGCCAGGGCGGCAAGGGTGATTTCGGCGTGGGCCCTGGGAACGGTCAGATTCAGGACGATCTGGATCGTAGGATCGGCCAGGAGTTCTTTGACCGAAAGGACTTTGGGGATTTTGAATTCCGTGGCCCGCCCCTGGGCGGCCGAGCGATTTAGATCGGCACAGGCGGCTATTTCAAGCTTGGGGAACTTCCTCGCCCAGGTGAGGTATTTCCAACTGATGGCTCCGCAACCGACGATGCCGACTCGCATAATGGGTAAGCATATAGAATTTTCGCCCGGATGTCCGATAATGTGGTTGGAGCAGTCCGCGCGGCAGGGAGGCCGCCTTTTTTGGCCGACGTACTGGATCAATCCGAGGTGGATGCCCTGCTGGCGGCCGTCGATGGCGGCGCGGTTCAGAAGGAAGCCGCCCCCACCGTTTATAGTTCCAAGGGGACGGCGCAGGCGGATGTTCAGGTCTACGATTTCAAACGTCCGGAGCGCGTCAGTAAGGATCAGATGCGGGCTCTGGAGGG
>JBEKPV010000101.1:0-11885 GCA_049520395.1 Tepidisphaeraceae bacterium | reverse complement strand
ATACATGGCGAATAGATCGACGCGCAAAATTCCTTTGGTGCCCTGAATGATCATTTGGTTTTGCAAGGGGCGTACGTTCCAGGAGAGATGGATTTGGCCGACGCCGTCGCGGCAGCGGACTTGGGCGCGCCAGTCATCGTAGGCGAGATTTGGGTCGCCGCCGAGGGATCGCCAATCGGCGGTGACGTTTTCGACGTCGCCTAGGAAGGCTTCGAGGAGATAGAGGGCGTGGATGCCGAGGTCGCGGAAGGGGTAGCCGGCGGAGCGGTATTGCGGTGGGAGGGGGCCGGGGCCGAAGGGTGGATAGGCGGAGCTGCGGAAGATATCTACGCCGACGATTTTGCCTAGCTTGCCGGATTTGGCGGCGTGGAGGGCTTTGCGAATTTGGGGATCAAAGAGCAGGGAATGATTGACGCAGACGCTGCGGCCGGCGGCTTGGGCGGCTTGCTGAATCCGGCGGCAATCTTCGACGTCAACGGCCAAGGGTTTTTCGACCAGGACGTGGCGGCGGAGTTCCAAGGCGCGGAGGGTAATGGCGGCGTGCGTGTCGGGGGGAGTCAGGATGTGAAACGCATCGGCGCCGAGTTCGGCGGCTTCTTCGAGGGATGCTAGTTTTCGCAGGCCGAATTTTGTGGAGACGGCGGCGGCTTTGGCGGAGTCGAGATCGTAGACGCCGACGTTGATTACGCCGGCGCGGCGCAGGGCGGCGATGTGGTATTCACAAATGTAACCGGCTCCGATTAGAGCGGCTTTGAAATTCATGGCTTGCGGCATTTTTGGGCCTTTATTTGCATGACTTTGGCGGCGGTCTGATCGACTTTGCTTTGCCAACTTTCATCGTTCATCGACTCGCTGCGCCGGCGGCGAAGGTCGGGGGAATCGGAGGCGATCGCGGCGGCTACGGCCTGTTCGAAATCCGCGTAAGAATCGGCTGCGACGCACCAGGGCGAAAATCCCCTGGCTTCGGGGAGAGCGGTGCAGACGACCGGGAGACCGGCGGCGAGGTATTCTCGCAACTTGAGCGGATTCATGTGAACCGTCAATTCGTTCACTTTCTGAGGAATCAGCCCGACGGCAAGTCCCTTGCAATACATCGGCAGAGAATCGTGCGGCATTTTTCCCAAAAAATGGACGTTGGGCAAAGATTGCACGGGAGTTAAGTCGGTCATGGTTTTGCCGATGAGGGCGATCGACCAATCGGGATGCCGCTTTGCCAGATATGCGATGAGGTCCAAGTCGACCCAGTCCTGAATCGTCCCGTAAAATCCGAGTATGGGTGGCTGCAAGCGAGCGAGGTCGGGGGGAATGGGGGTCGAATCTGAAAGCGCGGTGCGGAATAATTCGACGTCTACGCCGTGGCGGGCGAGGAATGTGCTCGGGTTGAAGGGGCGGCGCGATTCGACGAGGGAGGCGGAGGTGGCGAAGACGACGTCCACCTTGCGGCAGAGGCGCTCTTCGGCGGCGGCTAGTTTGGGGCCGTCCACGTAGGAGAATTTGGACCATTCGTCGACGCAATAATAGACGGAGACGGATTCGCCGAGGCGTCCGATGTAATCGGCTACCGTGGGGAGGAAGGACCAGAGCTGAAAATCCTTCATGCCTAGTTTGCGGCGGAGAATTTTCAGGTTGGTGCGGAGTATGAATCTGTTGACGGCGGCGGCCCAGCGGCTGTGGGGAAAGGGAAGGACGACGGGGGAATAGACCCAGAGATTGGGGCGGACTTGTTTGGCGCCGGCGAAAAAGTCAGCGAGCTTGCGGAAGATTTTTTTGATGTCGCGCCCGCTGGCGAGATTGGGGGCGCGGGTGGCGACGGAATTTAGCCATAGGACTTTGTTTCGCTGGGAGAGGGCGACCATGACGTGATTGTTGCTGGTTGGGGTTTCGAACCAATCGCGGGCGAAGCAGACGATGTTCTGGCCGGCCATGGCGTCGGGGGCGGCGGGAGTTTGGGTGGGGTCGGGCATGGGGGTGTGGCGTTTGAACATTATGCGGATTTCACGGGGACGCCGGGGAGGGGCGAGGGATTGCCGAAGGAAAGAATCTGGGCGATGGCATCGGCGGACTGGTCCCAATCGGGCAAGGGGGGCGGCGGCGCGGCTGGGGCGGCGGTCAGGCAATAATGCATCAGCTCGGCGAGGGCGACGGGATCGGTGGGGGGGCAGAGGAAATCGCCTGGGCCGGCGATTTCGCGGACGCCTCCGACTTCGGTGGCGATGAATCGGGTGCCGCAGGCGAGGGATTCGCGCAGGACGTTTGGGAGGCCTTCGCTGCGGCTGCTGAGGACGGTGCGATCGGCGGCGCGGTACCAGTCGGCGAGTTCCCTTCCGCCGCGGGGGCCGAGGAAATAGACGTTTCGGGTCAGGCCGCGATTCCAGGTTTTTTTCTCCAATTTTGCCGCTTCGGAGCCGCCACCGACGATGTAGAGGCGGAATTTGTCGCCGCGGTTGAGGAGGTGGTAACAGGCGTCGAGCAGGAGATCGACTCCCTTGACGTGCTCGAGGCGGGCGACGCAGAGGAATACGGTTTCGGGGGCGACGATGCCGAGGCGCGCTCGGGCGGCGGATTTTTCGCCGGGGTGGAATATTTTGGCGTCGACGCCCTGGGTCCAGACGTGGATTTTCTCGGGGTCGATTCCCAGATCGACGACGGCGGATTTTAGTTGCTGGCAGACGGTGACGACGGCGGTGGTGGTGCGCAGGGCCTGGACGACGGCGGGTTTTCGAGCGGGGTCCTTGGGAAGGAGGAGGACATCGGAGCCGCCGACGATGATGGCGCTGGGGACGCCGAGTTGTTCGGCGATGGTAGCGCCGGCGGCGCCGTCGGGATGGGCCCAGTAGGCCAGGACAGCGTCGGGCCGCCAATTTTCGGTGGCCTGTGCGACGGCCTTGCGGATGGACCAGTTCATCCAGAGGTGGTAGCGGGCGCGCTGAAATTTGGGCGGATAGTAATAGGTGGGACGCCAGACGGGAAAATCGGGGGATTTCGCGGGGCCGCTTTTTGACTTCCAACGGATGGGCCAGGCGATGGGGGCGATGACGCGGAGTTCGTGTTTGCGCGCCAGAGCTTTGGCAAGGGCCAGATTGAAGGTTCCCCGCGCGGGTTGGAGTGGGGAAGGGAAATCGCTGGCCAGGAAGAGAATTCGCATCGCCAATTAACCTGACTTGGCGCCCAAGGCGCGGTATTCGTCATCATACCGCTGGGCGGTGCGGGTGAGGCTAAATTCGTTTTCGACGCGACGGCGTCCCTCGGCGGCGAGTTCGGAGGCGAATTTGGGATTGGAAATGACCTCGAGGATCGCGGCGGTGAGTTCGGTTTCGTGACCGGCGGGGACGAGGATGCCGCTGCGGCGCTGTTCGACGATTTCGGGCAGGCCGCCGACGTGGAAGGCTACCACGGGTTTGCGCGCGGCCCAGGCCTCCAGAACGGAAAGCGGCATGCCTTCGCTGGCGCTGCTGAGGGCGAAGACGTCCATCGCGGCCAGGTATTTTTGGGGTTGGTTTTGGTAGCCGGCGAAATGGACGGCGTCGGTGAGGCCTAGTTTCCAGGCCAGCTTGACCAGATCGCCGCGGCGCGGTCCGTCGCCGACGAGAAGTAAATGGATGTCCGCTTGCTGGCGGCGCAGGCGAGCGAGGGCGCGAATGAGAACGTCCTGGCGTTTGATGTCGCTGAGGCGGCCGACGGTGCCGATGACGGCGGCGCCGAGGGGGATGCCCATGTCGGCGCGGACGGTTTGGGCGGCGGTGGCGGAATCGATGTCGTCCATGTCGATTCCGTTGCGGACGACGGTGAGTTTTTTGGAGCCGACAACGCGCCATTCGGCGACCTCGGCGGCGATGTCGCTGGAGACGCAGAAAAATCGTTTTGCATATCGTCCGGCCCAGCGGCCGAGCATCCTGGTCCGGAAACGACCGGCGTAATTCTTTCCGTGCTCGGTGTGAACGACGTTGGCGATCCCAGCCCGGCGGGCGGCGCGGCCGGCGTAGAGAAGCGCGGCGATCTGGTGGGTGTGAACGACATCGGGGCGAAGCTGGCGCATCAAGTCGGCGATGGGCCGGGCGATTCCGGGGCGAAGGCCGGGGCGTTTGCCCACGCAATAGACGGGGGCGCCGAGTTTTTCGCACTCGTCGGCTAAATCGCCGCGACGTTCGATGCAGAGGACGGTGGGAATCTGTCCGAGGGAGGCGGCGCGGGAGACGAGTGAGAGGACGACGCGCTCGAGTCCACCGACGTCGAGGGAAAGGACGACGTGCATGACGCGCAGCAGTTTCCCGCCGGAGGTCGGGAAGGGGGCGGAATCGGGGATGGTGGGTACGGCGCTCATGAGGCAACGGTTTGGCGAACTTTGGGGGTATCGGTGAGGGGAGACGCCTGAGCGGGGAGGCGGGCTTTGCAGGCGACGAGTATGACGTTGGTGAAGATCGGGCGAAGGATGGCGCTTTGGGTCAATTTTTTCTGCCAGCGCCGGGGCAAGCGTGCGATGAGGGTTTCGAGGCCGAAGACGAGGGGCTGGGGGAGGCGGAGGAATCGGCCTTTGACGCCGGTCCAGACGCGGGTGAAGGCGAAGCCGGCCTGGCGGAAGAGATGATCGAGTTCTCGATAGGTGTATTCCTTGAGGTGGAAGCCGCGGGCTTCATCGCTGAAGAATTTGGAGATATCGTGTGGTCCGGAGAATCGGTGCGGGGTGATGCAGACGTAGACGCCGCCGGGGGCGAGGGCGCGGCGAATTTCGGCGAGTTGGGCGAGGGCATCGTCGGGATGGAGGTGTTCCATCAATTGGTTGCTGTAGGCGACAGTGACGGATTGCGAGGGGACGGGGATGGAGACGCCGTCGGTGACGACCCAGGAGAAATTTTTGGGAGGAGTGGAATCGGAGGTGATGATTTCGGAGACGTCGACGGCGTAGGCGCGACGTGCGCGGCGGGCGACGCTAATGGCGAGGTGGCCGTCGCCGGCGCCGATTTCCAGATAGGCAGACTTTGGACCGATGAAATGGGACAATAATTGCCATTGCCACTTTGTGGCGGCGATTTGGCGTTGGGGATCGGCTTTGCGCTGGTTCTGGGGATGGTCCTGCACGCGGGCGAAAAGTTCGTTGTAAACCTCGCGGTAGAGTGCGCGTCGGCGCACGGGCTGGGCGGTTCGGAGGCGATCGGCGAGTTCGCGCTCGATTTCGAAATGGCGGCGAAGGGTTTCCAGATTGCGCGGGTCGGACAAGGGGGATTGGGGCGCGTTGGCGAGCACCCAGCCAGATTTGAAGCAGACCCACCAGGCTTCGGGAGAAAAGGGCTGGCGGGCCAATCGCTGGGCGGCGGGTCCCATCGCTTGGCGAGCGCGGCCGCGCGCCAGATGGGCGGCGGCCCAGCCACGGTAGACCTGCGCTTCGAGGCGCCTACGGCGGCTGGAGGTGAGGAGATCGCGATGCCGCTCGAGGACTCGGATCATGGGCTCGTAGGCGCGATTGGGGTCTCCGCGCGAAAGAGAATCGGGGATGAGGACAGCGGTCGCCAGGGGTTCGGAGAGAATGTATCCGGCGGCGGGTCGCAAGACGGAGATCCAGAGATCGCGGTCTTCGGCGGGTTCGAGTTCGGTGAGGAAGCGGGCGTCGCCGAGGGAATGGCGGCGGACGACGACGGTTCCGGTCCAGACGTGCCAGGCCATTTCGACGACGCGATTGCCGACGGGACGGATGACGTGATCGAGCCAATGTTGGGGGGTTTCGGCGGGAATGGGAACGCCGTGGGGATATTGGGTGAAAAATCGGCTGGCGACGAGTCCGACTTCGGGGTGGGACTGGAAGATTTCGATTTGGCGTTGGAGTTTTTTCGGTTCCCAGTAATCGTCGGCGTCGAGGAAGGCGAGGAAATCGCCGCGAGCGGCGGCGATGCCGCGATTTCGCGCCGAGGCGACGCCGCCGTTGGGCTGACGGATGAGGGTGACGGAGGACCCGAATTCGGCGAGGGCGGAGGCGAGGTCGTCGGGACTGCCGTCGTCGATGACGAGAATTTCGTCGGGAGGGAAGGTCTGGGCGAGAACGCTGCGGACGGCGAGTCCGATGGTTTCGGCGGCGCGATAGGCGGGAATGATAACGGTGACGGATGACATATTAAATCCTGAGCTCGTGGACTAGCCAAAATGGGCGAAAAATTTGACGAAGAAATACATGATGATGACGAAACAACAGCCGCAAGCGACGGCCCAAACGGCCAAGTGCCAGGAGAGGCGCGGCATGGCGTCCTTGTTATTGGCGGCGGCGAGGCTGAGATAAACGGCGGCCAATCCCCACATCAAATAGGTTGGCTCGGTGTAGGCGCGGGAGAGAGTTAAATAGCCGACGGTGTAAGAGGCGAAGGCGCCGATTAAGTAGGGTTGAAAGCGGGCGGTGGCGACGTCGGTGAAACAGGGGGCGAATTTGGGGAGGTGCGCGAGGGCCCAGATCGAGTAGACAAATCCGCCGAGGAAGAGGGTGCCGCCGAAGAAGCCGAGTTCGGAAAAGCAGTGGACGAAGGAATTGTGTGCGACGAGTCCCTCCTGCTCGACGAACTGATTCATGCCGATGCCGAAGAGGGGAGCGGCTTTGAACATTTCCAGGCCGGCGCTCCAGAGTTTGATTCGGTCTTGAGCGGTGGTTTCCTGGGTGTCGATTTGAGTGGAGCGTCCGGCGAAGGCGACGAGGAGGACGGGCAAGACGACCAGGACGAGGGGGATGGAACGTTTAAACCCGACGCGAGCGATGATGGTTACGGCGATGCCGGCGAGGAGGGCGAGGAAGCCGCCGCGCGAATGGGTGCAATAGACGGCCCAGAGAAACATGATGGCGACGGGAATCCAGCGGAGATGCCAGGTGCTCCAAGGGCCGCGGCGGCGGCGCGGACCGCTGGGGCCGTCCATTTGGCCGTCGTGAAACCAGTAGACGCTGAGCAGGAATCCGAGGCAGAGGATCATGCAGAGGTCGTTGGGATCGTTGAAGATGCCCATGCTGCAGAGGCGATCCATGGAGCCGGCGGCGCCGGTGAGGGGATCGATCTGGTCGAGCAGTTCCTGCTGGTAAGCGGCCAGGGCTCCGATGTTGATGAAGTGGTGGAACTGGAGGAGGCCGAGGGCGGTGAGGCCGATGATGCAGGGAGTGGTCCATTTGAGAAAGGTACGGAGGCGCGCGGGGGTGGTGACGAGTCCGACGATCATGAGGAAATAGATGAGCTTTTTCGCGAAATCGAAGGAGTCGTAGCGCGCGTCCCAGGTGTCGCCGTGGGTGATGTGGGAGAGGAAGACCGCGGGGAGGAGGAGGATGGCGCAAATCGCGATCGGCGATCGCATGGCGCGGGTGACTCGCATGGAGGGAGCCCAGGCGAGGAGGGTCAGCAACATCATGACCTGATAGATGGGGAGATTGGACAGAGAGGACATCCAATCCGAGGGGCGCAGGAAAATAACGCAATTGGTCAGCAGGAAGATGCGGAAGGGAAGAACGGTGAGCTTTTGCGAGGAGGCGCGGCGAGATCGGGAGGGGCCGGAACGATCGGGCAGCGGCTGGGTTTGGCGCGCGGAGACGGGCGCGGTTTCGGGGTAACCGGGGTCGGACCAGGGAGTGGATGTTAAACTTTCTTCGGGCATTTACGGCTCTGCCGCGGGGGCAGCTTCTCCGATGTATTCAGTTACATTATCGGCTATATGGAGGTAAACCCCAACCTGCGCGGCGCCGCGCAGCCCCTTGAGGAGGAAGTGACGATAATCAGGCCCTGGGGACGGCGGCCATGTCGCGTGCGGGGACGATGACGCTGCTGAAGGCGCGAATGGCCGCGACGTCGGTCTGGTAACTGAGGCGGCCGAATTGCTCGCCGAAGACGAAATTGCGAATAAGGGTATCGGCTTCGTTGAAGCCGACCTGGGCTCGGATGGAGCTGGTGCCGGAAAATCTTGGGTGAACTTCGAAGACATAGACTTTTCCCTGGTGCAGGCGAAGCTGAATGTTCAGGGGTCCTCGGGCGCCGAGTTTCAGGGCTAGATCTTCGCAAGCGGTTTGAATTTGGGAATGCTTTTGGATGTATCCCTGAGAGTAGCCGGTGGAGAGGGCGTAGGTTTCGCCGTTGATTTCGCGTTTGACGCCGAGGCTGAGGCCGACGAGGTTTCGGTGCATGACGATGGAGTCGATGATTTTTCCATCCTTGGAGATCATGACGCCGACGGTGTATTCGGTGTCGATGCAGCCGACGTATTCCTGGAAGATGATTTTTTCCGCGGGGCAGGATTGGAGATAGAGATTGACTTCCTGGTCGTCGTTGAGGAGTGCGACGCCGCGGGAGCCGCCGGTGTCTTCGGTGGGCTTGGCGACGAGGGGGTAGCCGCATTGCTCGGATAATTTTTTCCAGCCTTCGCCTATGGCGCTGCGGGGGACGGCTATGGAATTGGCTTCGAGCCAGTCCTGCAGGGTCTGCTTGCTTTTGCACATCTGGATGAGCTGAGGGGGATTGGCGATGACGTGGCAGCCGATTCCCAGGGAGGAGGCGTTGCGCGAGAGAATGTCGGTTTCGGGCTGGGTGCCGGGGAGGATGGCGACGATGCCTTCCTTCATGACGATTCGGCGGACGGCGTCGAGGTAATCGGGGGAATTTCCGGGGGGGAGGAGGTAGCGGCGCTCGGCGCCGTAGAGTCCGTAGGAGAATGCGGCGGCGTCGGCGACGATGGGACGATAGCGCTTGGGGGCCAATTGAATGGCCTGGAAAATCTGGTGTCCGACGGACCTGCCGCCGACGCCGGTGATCATGACTGGGATGGGCTCGCTCATGCGGATGTGTGGGTGAGGGTTTCTTCGGTCGGGAGCGGCTCGGAGCGAGTCCGCGGGTGATCGGGTTCGGTTGAATGACCTAGTAAACGATTGAGGAGGCCGATGCTGAGGCCCAGGCTGCTGGTGAATAGGACTGTTTCGTGGAAAAATGCCGGGGATTGAGGCTGGCCGAGGAGTTTGGCGCCCCGGGCGGCGGCATTCAGGGTTCGTCGGATGGACCAGAAGAGGGCGCTGGGGTGGGCATCGGCTTCGGGCATGGCGCGAGCGGCGCCGCGATTGCCGTGGAAACAGCGTCGCCAGAACCAGGATCGGTTTAGTCGGGATTGGGGGACGCGATGGCCGACTACGGCGGCGGGTTCGTAGAGTAATTTTCCGCCGGCGGCGGTGATGCGTGAGAGGAGTTCGTATTCTTCGTCGCCGATGAGGCTGGCGCCGACGCGGCCGAGATCGGTGCGGAAGGCGCCGACTTTGTTGACCCAGGCGCGATTGAAGCTGAGGTTTAGGCCGTAGATTTCGTCGGGGGCGGCGGGTCGTGGGGCGTCGCCGAGTTCTACTTTGGTGAGATAGCCTTCGTCGCGCGGGTCGAGCCAAGTGGGGCGCTGGTGGGGATAGACGAGATGAGCGCGGCCGCCGACGGCAGCGTACTGGCCGGTGGCGTGGGCGGCGGCCATGGCGGTTAGCCAATTTTTATCCATGTCGACATCGTCGTCGAGGAAGGCGACGACATCGTATTTGGCGGCGGAGATGGCGCGGTTGCGGGCGTGGCTTAGGCCGAGGCGGTTTTCGGGGACGCTTCGGAGGGGGAGGCGGGCGGACTTGGCGGCGTGGGCGATGACTTGTTCGGTCTTGTCGGTGCAGCGGTTGGGGATGACGAGGATTTCGGCGCGGAGGCCGGCGGGAAGATCCATTTCCCCAAGGCTCGTCAGTGTGCGCGCCAGATCCTCGGCACGGTTGTGAGTCGCGATGGCAATGGAGATTCCAGTCATGATCCGGCTGCCGATGTCGGACTGACTGGGGCTGGCGTATAACCCAATCGGGCCCGTGCCGCGTGAATAAAGGCCTTGCCCATCGCCTTGAAATTCGCCGAGGGGCTGAAACCGCAGAAGATCGAGCGGCGATAGGCGCCCAAAGCGGATATCGGCGATCCCTGCCTGGCAAAATAGTATCCGACGTCAAAATATGCGCGTCCAATACGGCGGCGCATTTTTTTGACCTGGGGCCCCCACTGCTGATTCAATTGGGGGTCGTTGAGGATTTGCTTGATGGCGCGGGAGAGGACGCGGATGGTGGCTTTTTCGGTGCGTTGGAGATCGGTGCTGACGGAGCCGGGGTAGCGGCGGTAAAAGCCGCCGACATGGGCGGAGGTGGCCAAGTCGCAGCCGCGGAGGGCCATGCGGAGCCAGAGGTCCCAGTCTTCGCAGCTCCAGACGGAGCGGTCGGTTTCGAAGCCGCCGACTTGCTTGAACATTTCGCGCGAGCAGAGAAACGCCAAGGGGGGCGCGAGATTATCGAAAAATAGACGCGGGAGAGGAGGGGTATTACGCGGGAGCAGGCGGTCTTCGCCTAAGCCGGGATCGACTTCAAAGAGGCGGATTCCCATGACGCAGAGGCGATCGCGGCGGCCGGCCATTTCGTACATGAGCCAGTCGATCGCCTGGGGGTGTAAAAGATCGTCGGCGTCGAGGAACATGAGGTACTGGCCGGAGGAGGCGGCGGCGCCGGCGTTGCGAGCGGCGGAGACGCCGGCGTTGGCTTGCTTGATGTAGATCGCGCCGGTTCCTTCGCGCTCCATGACCTGGTCGGTGTTGTCGTCGGAGCCGTCGTTGACGACGACGAGTTCGACGTTGCCGAAGCTTTGGTCGCGCACGGTGGACATGGCGTCGGCGAGAAACCGCGCTTGGCGGTAGCAGGGGATGATGACCGATACCAGGGGGGAGGACATGAACATAATGATGAATGATGAATGCTGAATGATGAATTGAAGACCAAATGCGCGCGGTCGGGGTGACTTTTATTCATCGTTCTTCATTCAGCATTCCTCAATTCCTTAAATAGTTGCCTCGATCTCGCGCAGCGATCCCTGGGGCCAGGCCCATTCGGCGGGCTCGTGGAAGATGCCGAATTCGGGGTTGAGCAGCGGGTCTTTTATGTGAAAACTTTTGCCGATCTGGGAGCAATACAATTTCTCGAAGGTGGCGTCCCAGGCGAGCAGATTGATGTTGTAGGAGTCGGCGACCAGTTTGAGGGGGGGAGTCGTTAGTTCGATGGAGCCGTCGCCTTCGACGACGCCGGTGTGGAAGCCGTCGGTGGCGGTGGTATAGCAGCAGCAGGCGATTTCATCGCTGGCGCGGACGAGCGAAACGGTGAAATTCGGCGAAACGATGGGCTGGGAGGCGTGGTAGTGCAATCGCAATCGGAGGCGGGCGCCGAAGTCGAACATCGTGGACTCGGCGCCGGATTCGTCGAGCACTTCGACATCGGTGAAGCGAATCGGACATTTCGTCGGGTCGCTGCCGATCGAACCCTCGGCCCAGGCGGCCATTTGGAGGCGGCTGTCGGTTTCGTAGCGGTGGGTCACCTGATCGGTGGGACCGTCGGCGACGACCTGGCCGCGCGCCATGTAGACGGCGCGCTCGCACATGCTCTTGATGGCGAACATATTGTGGGAGACGAGGAGCAAGGTGACGCCGCGTTTCGCGAGGCGCTTGGCGTGCTCCATGCATTTGCGCTGGAACGCGAGGTCGCCGACGGCGAGGACTTCGTCGAGGAGAAGGATGTCGGGTTCGAGATGGGCGGCGACGGCGAAGGCGAGGCGGACGTACATTCCGCTGCTGTAGCGTTTGACGGGGGTGTCGATGAATTCGCGTATTTCGGAGAAGTCGACGATGTCGTCGAATTTGGCGCTGATTTCGCGGCGGCCCATGCCGATGATCGCGCCATTGAGATAGACGTTTTCCCGGCCGGTGAGTTCGGGATGGAAGCCCGTGCCCACTTCGAGCAGGCTGCCGACGCGGCCGCGGAGGATCACTTCGCCGGAGGTGGGCGGGGTGATGCGGCTGAGGATTTTCAGGAGAGTGGATTTTCCGGCGCCGTTGCGGCCGAT
>JBEKPV010000100.1:0-12038 GCA_049520395.1 Tepidisphaeraceae bacterium | reverse complement strand
CTGGTACGAAATCCGCTTCAGCCCCCAATTGCACCGACTCCTCTACGGCTACCACCAGTTCTCTTTCGAGCAAAGCCGCCGCGATGGTGATTTCCGCCCCGTCGTCTTCATGCAGCACGGCCTGGCCGTCGGACTCTGGATGGGCGCGTGCGCCGTCACCGCCTTCTGGCTCTGGAGATCCAAAGTCGTCAAGCATATCTGGGACATCCCCATCGGCTTAATTTTCTTCACCCTCATGGTTACGACCTATTTCTGCCATTCGCTCGGCGCTACGATCCTCATGCTCGTCGGCTTAGCGATCCTGGCGCTGACTCAATGGACGCGCTCGCCCGCCTGGATTCTCGCCCTTGTCCTCACCGCCCCAACCTACATGTTCGTGCGCGGCACCGGCCTCTGGACCGGCCAAGACCTCGTCAACGATATCGCCAAACACGACCCCGAACGGGCCGAATCGCTCCGCACCCGCTTGAACAGCGAGCCCGCCTTCGTCTCCAAGGCGATGGAGCAGCCCCTCTTCGGTTGGGCCGGCTGGAATCGCTTCCGACAACTTGATGCCGAAGGCAACGGCATCGGCATCCCCGACGCCCTCTGGATCATCGCCCTCGGCCACAACGGCCTGGTCGGCCTCATCGCCCTCACCCTGGCGCTGATCCTCCCCCTGGTCCTGCTCTGGCGGCAAATCCCGGTGGAATTCTGGGTCCATCCCGGCGCCGCCCCAGCCGCCGCACTGGCGGTCCTCTGCGGACTTTACATGTGTGACAACCTTTTTAATGCGATGATCAATCCGATCTTCTTGCTCGGGGCCGGTGGAATCTGCGGGCTGACCTTCTCGATGCGCCGGCCAACTTCCGTTCGATCGTTCGCGACCCCAGCGCCGGCGGCTCCGCCGCCGACCCTGCCGCTCAAGCCCGCTTCCAGCGGATCATGAAACCGGATTTTTCTCATCAACCATGTACCTCGTGCCCATCCAAATTCCGATCTACCTGGACGGCGACCGCACCCTGGTCACCACCGAATGGGAGCGATCCCTGCTCCTCCTCCGCGACAGCTTCGCCGGAAAATTCGGCGACATCACCGTCCTGGCCCCCAGCCTGCCCGCGCGATTGGCCCCGGGCGAGCAAACTTTGGTTGAAATCCCCCCCTCGACGGACGGGCTTAAATTGAAACCCAGCTTCGACAAGCGCTGCCGCGCCCGCCAATTCTGGCTGCGCGACCGAGCCCGCTGGCAGGCCGACCTCGCCGCCCAGATGCCCCACGCCCAGGTCGTTCACGCCGGCGTCGACGACGTCTATCGCCCCATCACCTTCGAAGGATTTCGCGCCGCCCTGCGCTCGCGCATTGCCACCGTTTTCGTGCAGGACACCGACAACGTCATTCAGCACCGCCAGCTCTCCGCCGATTCCGGCCGCGTCCAGCGCGCCAAATCCAATGCCTACACCTGGATTTATCAGCGCATGTGCCGCTGGTCGGTCGCCCGCGCCGATCTTTCGCTCCTCAAAGGTTCCTCCCTGATGCGCCGCTACGGCCGCTATGCGAAAAACGCCCATGAGTTCCACGATACGTCGTATTCCGCGAACCAGATCATCTCCGCCGAATCGCTGGAAAAGCGACTAGCCACGCTCGACCAATCCCGGCCGATCAAGCTCGTTTATTGCGGGCGCCTCGTCCCGCGAAAAGGCGTCGACCGCAGCCTGCAAATTCTCGCCGCCGCCAGAACCGCAGGCTCGGAATTCCAATTCGACATCATCGGCGACGGCCCGGAAAAATCGCGATTACGCGAATTAGCCGCCACCCTCGGGATCGAGCCAGGCGTTAATTTTCACAGCGCCGTCCCCTACGACGATTCTCTCCTGCGGCGACTAGCGGAATACGACGCCCTGCTCTTCACTCCCATTGCCGAGGACACGCCCCGCATGATTTTCGACGGCTACGCCGCCGGGCTCCCGCTCGTCGCATTCGACATCGACTACGTCCGCGAGCGATCCAATCAGGAGCACGCCGCCGTCCTTCTGCCTTTGAATCAGATCGAACCCTCGGCCGGGAATCTGGCGGAATTGGGTCACCAGCGCGGACTGCTGGCGAAACTATCCCGCGCCGCCCGCGCCGCCGCCGAATTTCACGCCGCCGAAAACTGGTATCGCCGCCGCGCCGACTGGACGATCGAAGCCGTCGCGCGCCACGGCGCCTCCGCCCGCAAACAATCCGCGCCCACTCTCCTTTCCGCAGGGAGGGTCGCATGAGCCTCGGCATCGTGATCGTCAATTATCGCACGCCGCAGCTGACGCTCGATTGCCTGACCAGCGTCGCCGCCCAAATCAACGACGTGCCGGAAACCCGCGTCGCCCTGGTCGACAACGCCTCCGGCGACTCTTCCGTCTCGTTTCTCCGCGACGCCATCGCCCGCTACGGTTGGAATTGGATCAAATTGGTAACCTCACCCGTCAATCGCGGTTTCGCCGGCGGAACCAATCTGGGCCTCGAAGCGCTGAAGCAAATTCAGCCCCAGTCGCAATTTATTCTGCTCCTGAACAGCGACGCGATGCTCAAGCCCAACGTCCTGCGTTACGTCGTCGAACAGATGCAAGCCGACCCAACCGTCGGCGTCATGAGCTGCATGCTCCTGAATTCCGATCATTCCGTGCAAAACACCGCCCGCCGATTCCCCACTCCCGCGCGACTGGCGGCTTACAGCTTGGGCCTCCCCTGGCATTTCCCTCGCGCCTTCGCCTGGGCCGATCTGGACGAACCCGGCTGGGACCGCCGAACCCTGGCGCGCGACGTCGATTGGGTCGGCGGCGCGTTCATGCTCATCCGCCGCCAGACCCTCGACGGCCTCGGTCCCCTCGACGAGCGATTCTTCTTCTACGGCGAAGACGCCGAATTCTGCCATCGCGCCTGGAAACACGGCTGGCGCGTCCGCTACGACCCCGGCGCCGCCGCTGTCCATTTAGGCTCCGCCTCCAGCGATCCCACGCGCCTCGCCGCTCGCCATCGCAACGCCTTCTCCTGGCAAGCGCGATATCAATTACAACGCCGCTGCTATGGACGCCTCGCCGAAATGTTCATCCGCGCCGTCGATATCGCCAGTTTCGGCCTTCGATATCTGAAACTCCGCCTAAGCGGCCGGCAGGATTCCCCCGAATGTGCCGCCCAACGAGATATTCTAACCCTGCTGCTGCGCTGGCCGGCGGCCCAACGGAGGTAAGTCCCCACGATGCGCTCGTATCGAATCGCCATGGCTCTCCCAGGTCTTCACCGCGTCGTTCGCGGCGCTGAAACCGCGTTTGAAGAGCTGGGCCGCCAATGGTCCAACCTCGGCCACCATGTCACCCTCTTCGGCTCCGGACCCCCGCGCGACGGCGAACCCTACACCTACAAATTCGTCCCGGGAACCCCACGCGAACATTTCCAGACCTGGCCCAAATTCCCCCCGCTGCGAACCCACTACGCCTGGGAGGAACTATCCTTCGCCATCGGCCTGATGCGACGCTACCGTCCCGACGATTTCGATTTCACCGTCGCCTGCTCCTACCCCTTCATCAACTGGGTCTTCCGCCGGCACGCGCGCGGACACCGCCCCAAACACATCTTCGTCACCCAAAACGGCGACTGGATGCTCCAGGCCCGCGAGGCCGAATACAGTCTCTTCAACTGCGACGCCCTGGTCTGCACCAATCCGCAATTCTTCGCGCGCCACCGCGGCAGATTCCCCTCCGCCCTGATCCCCAACGGAGTCAACCCCGACCGCTTCCGCCCCGGACCCGCCGATCGCACCGCATTCGGCTTGCCAACCGACAAAAAAATCGCCCTCATGGTCAGCGCCCTTATCCCTTCCAAGCGCGTCACCGAAGGCATCCAGGCCGTTTCGCGAATTCCGGATTTATTCCTCGTCGTCGCCGGCGACGGCGAATGCCGCCAGCAAGTCGAAAGCGAAGCCGCCAAACTTCTCCCCGGCCGATTCCTCCGCCTCGTCGTCCCGCGCGATGCCATGCCCACCCTCTATCGCTGCGCCGATGTCTTTCTTCACACCAGCCGCGAGGAATCTTCCGCAAATGCTTATCTGGAAGCCCTGGCGACCGGACTCCCCATCGTCACCCACGATTGGCAAGTCACCCGCTGGACGCTAGAGGATTGCGCCATTCTCGTCGATGGCTCCGACCCCTCGCGCATGGGCGAGGGATTGCGCACCGCCCTGGAAGCCAACACCCCCGCGCAAATCGCCGATCGCCGCGCCCTCGCCCGCCGCAAATTCTCCTGGTCCTCAATTGGACTGACCTATTCCGATTTCTTCCAAAGTCTCCTCGAGCCGCTGCCGAAGGTCCAACCCTCTCCGCGCATCGGCGAACTCGCCGACGTCGGTGTGGTCGCCATCGGCCGAAACGAGGGCGATCGCCTCCGCCGCTGTCTCGCATCGCTCCAGGGAAAAGTCGCCACGATCGTCTACGTCGATTCCGGCAGCAACGACGGCTCCCCCAGCGCCGCCGCCGCCACCGGCGCCCACGTGGTTTATCTCGACACACGCCAGCCCTTCAATGCCGCCCGCGCCCGCAACGCCGGACTGGAAAAACTCAAACAAATCGCTCCCGATCTAACTTTCGTCCAATTCGTGGACGGCGATTGCGAAGTCCACGACGGCTGGCTCGAAACCGCCCGCGGCTATCTCCAATCCCGCCAGGATTTGGCCGTCGTCTGCGGCCGCAGGCGCGAGCTTCACGCCGACAAGTCCATCTTCAACGAATACATCGACATGGAATGGAACACCCCCGTCGGCCCCGCCAAAAGCTGCGGCGGCGACGCGATGATGCGAATCTCCGCCATCAACCAGGTCGGTCCCTTCGATCCCTCCGTCATGGCCGGCGAAGAACCGGAACTCTGTCTCCGCCTGCGAAGCGCCGGCTGGCGCATCTGGCGCATCGACGCCGAAATGACCACACACGATTCCGCCATCCGGCGATATCGCCAGCTCTGGCGCCGCCAGGTTCGCGGTGGCTACGGCGCGATCGACGTCTTCACCCGTTTCGGACAAGCCGACCGCCTCTTCGCCTCGCAAGTACGCAGCGCCCGCGTCTGGGGATTCGTTGTCCCCGCTTTCACAGCCGTCTTCCTTTTCCTGGGACTCATCATCGGCCCCATGCTCGATTGGACCGTCGTCGCCGCAGGATGCCTGCTGGCGATGCTGGGCATCGCCGCCTGGGTTACCCAGGCCTTGAAGCTCGCCGCCGCCTCGGCGCGCGGCGGTCGAAGCTGGGAACTGAGCCTCGCCTGGGCGTGGTTCACCATGGCCGGCAAATTCGCCGCCATGCAAGGTCAGTGGCGCTGGCGGCAGGATCATCGCGGCGGCCGCCGCGCCGTCCTGATCGAATATAAATCCCCCATTCAGGTGTTGCCTCTGGCCAGCAAGGAGGCCAAGGCGTGAGCCGCGACCCCGACCTGGCCGCCGATATGGCGCGCTATCCAAAACGGGCTCTCCTGCGCGAACAATCCGCCTGGGCCATCCTGGTCTATCGCTGGGGCCGTCGCATCGAAAACTCCAAACCCGGGCTTTTCAAGAATTTTCGCAACCGAATCTATTGGCCCATCTTCCGCATCGTTGAAACCTTCACCGGCATCAGCCTCCCCAAAAATTGCAGGATCGGCCCCGGTCTGCGCATTTATCATTTCGGCACCATCTTCGTCCACGGCAACGCCGTGCTCGGCGCGAATTGCACGCTGCGGCAAGGCGTCACCATCGGCAATCGCGGCCTCGATGGCCCCACGCCGACCATCGAAGACGACGTCGATTTCGGCGCCTTCGCCCAGGTTCTGGGAAACGTCCGCATCGGCCGCGGAGCCAGGATCGGGGCCATGTCCGTGGTCCTCTGCGATGTTCCCGCCGGCGCCACCGCCGTCGGCGTGCCCGCGCGGATCATCCCCGCAAAAACGCCGTCCAATCCCGTAAACTCCGGATGACCGAATCCCCCAACATTCCCGCGCCCCCCAAGCCCACCGGAAAAATCGCGGTGATCGCCGCCACCTTTCCGCTCCTCAGCGAAACCTTCGTCTACCGCGAGGTTCGCGAACTCCGCGCCCGCCGGTGGACTCTCTTCACCGTCAGCCTCAACGACGCCCCGCCCCCTCGTCCCGGCTATGAGGACCTCTACGATTCTCGCACGGTAGTTTACGGCTCCGGCATCACCGCCACCCTTGCCGGCGCGGCAATGGAAATTTTGTCGCATCCAATACAATCGCTCAAGACGCTGGTTATGTCACTGCGCGACATGCTCGATCCGGGCGAAGCAACCCCCATCAAAACGCGGGTTCGCCTGCCGCTTCAGGCCCTGGCCGCGCTCGGTCTGGCCCACGGCCTCCGCGGCCGGGGCGTTCAATGGATTCACTGCCATTTTGCCCACGCCCCAACCACGCTGGGCATGTACGCCGCCAATCAATTATCAATCCCCTTCAGTTTCACCGGACACGCCAACGATCTATTTCAGCGGCGATCCTTACTGGCGAAAAAACTTCAGCGAGCCTCGCTGGTCTCCTGCATCAGCCGTTGGCATTCCGATTTTTATCGATCGATATCTCCCCAGGCCGAGGAAAAACTTGAACTCGTCCGCTGCGGAGTGGACACCTACGATTGGCGTCCGCCGGAAAAACCCCGTCCGGCCGACCGATTGCGCATCGTCACCGTCTGCCGGTTGGTCGAGAAAAAAGGAATCGACACCTTGATCCAGGCCTTCCGCGAACTGACGCGTCGCAACATCCCCGCGAGCCTGACGATTGCCGGAACCGGCCCGCAGGAAGCTCGCCTTCGCGCCTTGGCCAACGCGGTGGGCGCCGACCCCATCCAATGGCTCGGCGAAATCGACAACGCCAAAGTCCCCGCGCTATTTGCCGAATCCGACGTCTTCGCCCTCCCCTGCCGCGAGGATTCCAACGGCGACCGCGACGGAATCCCCGTCGTTCTCATGGAAGCGATGGCCTGCGGCCTACCCGCCATCAGCGGCGACCTCCCCGCCATCCGCGAACTAATCGAAAACAACGTCACCGGCCTCCTCGTCCCCGCCAGCGACGCCGACGCGCTAACCGATGCCCTGGCAAAACTCGCCGCCGATCCCAATCTTCGCCGCACTCTCGCCCTGGCCGGCAGAAGGAAGACCCAGGAGGAATTTACAGCCACGTGCAACATCGACCGCCTGGAAGCCCTATTAAAAAAAGGATTGGGAATCCCGCAATGAGCGACCTCCCCTCCATCCCGACCGGGCGTCGCTATTGCCTGATCACCCCATGCCGCGACGAAGCGCAATACGCCCGAAAAACGCTCGATTCCGTCACCGCCCAATCCGCCCCCCCCGCCCTGTGGCTCATCGTCGACGACGGCAGCACCGACCAAACCCCCGCCATCCTCGCCGAATATGCCTCCCGTTATCCCTTCATCCGCATTCTCCGGCGCGATGACCGCGGTTTTCGCAAACTCGGCGGCGGCGTTATCGATGCCTTCTATCACGGCTACGACACCATCAACCCGCAAGACTTCGATTTCGTCTGCAAACTGGATCTCGATCTCGAATTACCCCCCAAATATTTCCAAACCCTCATGGACCGCATGAACCGCGAGCCGCGCATTGGCACCGCCAGCGGTAAACCCTATTTCCGCAACCCCGCCACCAACCATCTCATCAGCGAAAAATGCGGCGACGAAAACTCCGTCGGCATGATCAAATTTTATCGGACCACCTGTTTCCAACAAATCGGCGGGTTCGTCCGTGAACTCATGTGGGACGGCATCGACGGCCATCGATGTCGAATGCTCGGCTGGATCGCCGTCTCCTGGGACCACCCCGATCTCAATTTCACCCATCTCCGCCCCATGGGAACCAGCCACAAAAACTGGTGGACCGGCCGCGTTCGCCATGGCGTGGGACAATATTTTATGGGAACCAGCCCCGCTTACATGCTTGCCAGCGCCCTCTATCGCCTTCCACATCCACCCATCTTGATAGGCTCAATCGCAAATCTTTGGGGCTATTTCAAAAGTCTTATCAAATGTAATCCACGTTACGCAGACCCCCACTTCCGGCAATTTCTGCGCCAGTATCAATGGGACTGTCTCTTCCACGGCAAGGCCGCCGCCACCGCCGCGCTCAATCAGCGCCAGGCCCAATTCTGGCGCTCTCCCGCCAAGTCCGATTAAACCGGAAAGTTCGATGCTGACGGTTGTTATGGCGCTATTCCACCAGGTCGATAAAAGGGAAGTCGCCGATACCCTCTCGGCGCGCCACCCCGGCGCGCTTCGCGGGGATCGGCGGCCTAGTATTCGCGATATCAGAGATGGCCGTGGATTCATTTAACGGTTGATTTCCCCGGCATAAACGGACATATTGGCTGCCGCCGCTCGTGCGTTCGCCGTTTGTCGGATCCGGGAGCATGGAATGCCATAAGTGGGACCAAGGCTGCCTCGCTATGGCGGGAGCAGTGGTACGTCTTCCTCGCAGTGTCGTGGGAGCCGCATAGTGTCGGCCCGGAAAATAAGGCAGGGGCAAAGTGTACGTGCGTGAGAGCGATGTTCAGTGGGATTCCGCATTGACTGGATCGGCGTTAGCCGCCGCGCCCGCCTCAGCCTCTTCCCCACCCGCCCCGGTCACGATTCTCCCAAGAATCATTCTCAACGGCGTCGCCCTCCACGCCATCACCGAACAGCGCTGCATCGAATATATTCTGGACCGCTTAAGCTACGGCCGTGGTGGCGTGGTCGTCACCCCCAACGTCGATCATCTCCGCCGTTGCCGCCGCGATCTCCATTTCGCCGCCGTGATGGCCGAGGCGGATCTCGTCGTCGCCGACGGAATGCCGCTGGTCTGGGCCGGCCTTCTGCAGGGAACCCCGCTGCCGCAGCGCGTCGCCGGCTCGGACATGATCTCCAGCCTCAGCGCCGCCGCGGCACAGCAAAACCGATCGATTTTCCTCCTCGGAGGCGATCCCGGCACCGCCCAGGCCGCCTGCGAAATCCTTCACGACCGCTATCCCCAATTAAAGATCGCCGGATCCTATTGCCCCCCGCGCGGCTTCGAAAAAGACCCCGGCGAACTTCAGCAGGTCATCAGCGCCCTGCGCACCGCCTCCCCCGACATCGTCTACGTCGGACTCGGCTCCCCCAAGCAGGAACAACTCATCGATCGCATCCGCCACACCTTGCCTCGCGCCTGGTGGATGGGCGTCGGCGTCAGTTTCAGTTTCCTCTGCGGCGACGTCCGCCGCGCTCCGCTTTGGATGCGAAAATACGGCCTGGAATGGGTCCACCGTCTCGCACAAGAACCCAAACGCCTATTCAAACGATACCTGGTTGTCGGACTCCCTTTCGCCGCCATGATGCTCGCCACCGCCGCGGCGCGCGGAATCCCCTATCGTCTGACCGGAAAGAAACCCAGACCCGCCGAGATTCCGCCGTCCGACGCCGCGCGCCCCAGCCAACGTCCCGCGCCGGCGTCGTTCGAATCCGCGGCCGCTTCCTCCAAACCCACCGAGGCGCACCATCCATCCCACAGCGCCGCCGCCGATTTAGCCCGCGTCGCATCCCTCGGCCGTCTGCGCGAATTGGTCCTGCTCGGCGGATCGGTGCGTCCCGGCCCTCTGGCCACCGGACTCAAACGCAGCGTTTTGGACCTGCCCGCCGGCAACGGCGCCACGGTACTATCGCGCTGGATGGACCAGGCCGCGGAAGTCGCCAAGCTCGTCGGAATCGATCATTTGCCCGTGCGAGTTCTGGTCGACGCTCACGCCGCCGAACCGCGCAGCGCCGCCGCCGGCGCATATCCCTGCCGCGTCGAACGCGACACGTCCGAATATCGCGGCACCGGCGGCCTCCTGGCGAGCCTCGCCTCCAACTACGGCGACGACGATCTCATCCTCGTCGGAAACGCCACACAAATTCTCCTCGACCCCCTCAACCAGTTATTGCAAGACCTCCACCGCACCGGCGGCGACGTGGCGATTGTCTCCCATCGGGACGGAACCCCGACCGGAATTATGTTGGTCACTTGTAGGACGTTGCGGCTTATCCCCAATGTCGGGTTCGTCGATATGAAAGAGCAGGCTCTGCCCGCGATTGCCGCACGATACGATGTGCGGGTCTTGCAGTGCCGCCAGCGCACGGGCGTGCCGATTCGCACTTTATCGGACTATGTCGCCGCCCTGCGAGCCTTGCACCGCTCGGATCAAAAAAGATTCGACGACGAGGCCCTGGCCGAGGATTGGCGCTCGACTTTCGCGATCATGGAGCCCGGCGCCACCGTAGCCGCCTCGGCGCGCCTGCACGATTCGGTCGTTCTCGCGGGCGCGACTATCGAAGCCGGCGCCGTGCTGGTCCGGTCGCTGGTGGTCGAAAACGCGGTCGTCCGCCGGGATCGAAAAATTGTCGATCAGTGCGTCACCCCCGGTGACGCACACTGAGTTTTGTTGATCGAGACGAATGATGACGATGCCCCTGCTCAAGGAACCTCGCATAATGCCCGCCGGCGCCGACCCGGCGGGCCGCGCCCGTCGCTGGGCCATGCCCCTCCTCAAGGAGGATCGTCTCACCCTCGCCCATTTGATCGCGGCAGCCTGCATGGGCGCCCTCGGCGTCATCGCCACCCTCCCGGCCTGGCAGGATATTTACACCATCGCCCGAAACGACGAGGAAAACAGCCAACTCTTCCTCGTCCCCCTGATCGCTCTTTACCTCGTCTGGGTCCGCCGCATGCGACTTCGCCATTGCCGCCCCACCGGACGAATCATCGGACCCATCGTCATCGCCGCCGGCTGGGCTATCGGCTCCTTCGGATTCTACCGCGGCATCCAAAGCTTCTGGCACGGCGGCGCGGTCCTCGTCGTCCTCGGCTGCATCCTTTCCGTCCTCGGCCGAAACGTCGTCTTCCGTTTCTTCCCAGCCCTGGCCGTCCTCGTCTTCATGGTCCCGGCCCCCAATCGCGTGCGCCTCGCCATCGCCTCCCCCCTGCAAAACTGGACCGCCAACATCTCCGAAAAAATTCTCGAACTTTGCGGCGAAGTCAACACCCAGGTGACCGGCAATTTGCTCACCATCAACGGACAGCCCCTCTTCGTCGCCGAAGCCTGCAACGGAATGCGCATGGTCTTCGCCCTGATCCTCGTCTGCTTCGCATTCGGCTTCGCCTTGCCCCTTCGAAATTTCGTGCGGATTCTGATCCTGGTCGCCAGCCCCCTGGCCGCCATTCTGTGCAACGTGATTCGCGTCCCCGCCACCGTCTGGGTCTACGCGTACGAGCCGCAGTTCGGCGACGCGTTTCACCGATATGCCGGCTGGGCCATGTTGCCCCTGGCCTTCACCATACTCTACGGAATCATCAAAACCCTCCAATGGGCCATGATCCCGGTAACCCAGTACACCCTGGCTTCGCAGTAAAGAGGCGTTGATTTATGTCGTCGCGCAAGACAAGCAAAGGTCTTTGGCTCTGGCCGCTGGTTTCGATCGCCATGTTGATCGGAATCGTCGCCGAGGCCGGTACCCACATCAGGCCCGACGACCCGCGCATCCTCGCGTATCAGGCCGCCAGCCGAAAGGCGATTGATGCCATTCCCCTCACCCTGGTCGGCCCCACCGGAAACATCTGGACCGGAAGCGACACTCCCGTCGCCGCCGCCGCCACGGAACTTCTTCGCCCCAACACCATCCTCAGCCGCGACTACGTCCGGCAGGATGACAACGGAATTGTCGCGACCCTCCTGATCGTCGATTGCAACGACGCTCGCGATTTGCAGGGCCATTATCCGCCCCGTTGCTATCCCGCCCAGGGCGAAAAAACCGAGGGCTCGCGGCAGCGAACCTGGCATCTCAAGGGCATGGACATCAACGGCATGGAATACGAATTCGCCAGGGGCGATCTGGGCGATGAACAAGTGGTTTACAACTTTTTCATCACCCCTCACGTGCCCGGCGGCGTTTCCGTCAGCCACAAAGAACTCGACGGTGTCATCTGCCGCGACATGGATGACGTCTATACCGCCGGCGAAGATTACCAGCGGCGCTATTGCGGCGCCGC
>JBEKPV010000099.1:0-12207 GCA_049520395.1 Tepidisphaeraceae bacterium | reverse complement strand
GCGCGATATCTGCAAAAGGAATACGGCGTGGAGACGGTCGCCATCGTCGATTTCGACGTTCATCACGGCAACGGCACGCAAGCCGCGTTCGAGGACGATCCGTCGGTGCTGTTCATCAGTTTGCATCAGCATCCCAAGACCGCATACCCCGGAACCGGATACGAATGGGAAGTCGGCGAAGGCCCCGGCCGCGGCACGACGCTGAACATCCCCATGATCCCCGGCAGCGGCGACGCGGAATATCTGGCGGCCATGCATCAAAGCGTGCTGCCCAAAATCGATTCGTTTAAGCCGCAAATGCTGCTGATTTCCGCCGGTTTCGACGCGCACATGGAAGACCCGCTGGCCAAGATCGATTTGAGCGAGGACTGCTTTTACCAGATGACCAAACTTCTGGTTCAATCCGCCAAAGTCCATTGCGGAGGCCGCGTGGTGAGCGCGCTCGAGGGAGGTTACAACTTGAGGGCCCTGGGTCGTAGCGTGGTGCGACATTTGGTTGCTCTTCGTGGAAATGAGGGTTTGGTGAATGACGAAATGCGAATGACGAATGACGAATGAAAGACGGAACGACGCGCGCGTTTGCATTTCATTCGTCATTCGTCATTCGAATTTCGTCATTTACCCCAGATATGTTGATCGTCGATGCTCATCTCGATCTTGCCTATAACGCCGTGGGCGGGCGTGCTGTGGAGAGTTCCGCGCGGTTGCAGACTGCGGATGACGAGGGCATTCCAACCGTTGGCCTGCCGGATTTATGCGCCGGGGGCGTGAATCTGATTTGCGCCACTATTTTTTGTGAGCCTGCATCGGATGGCAAAGTGGGGTATCAGACGCCGGACGAGGCCCATGCGGAGGCGCAGCGGCAGCTTGATTGGTATCACCGCCAGGAGCAGCAGTTTGGGACGATGCGATTTGTGCGCGGCGCGGCGGATTTGGCCGCGCCGGAAACTCAGAACGCGATTTTGCTGCTCGAAGGGGCCGATCCGATCCGCGACGACACGGATTTGGATAACTTTTGGGACGCCGGCCTGCGGATCGTGGGATTGGCGTGGAAGCGCACGCGTTATGCCGGCGGCACCGGGGCGCCCGGTCCGATTACGCCGGACGGCGTCAAGCTGGTGAAAAAACTCGACCAGCGCGGGATCATCCACGACGCCTCGCACCTGGCCAATGAATCCTTCTGGCGACTGATGGATTTGTCCGTCGGCCCGGTGATGGCGTCTCATTCCAATTGCCGCGCCATCGTGCCGACCGACCGGCAACTGTCGGACGAGATGATCCGCGCCATCGCCGCTCGCGGCGGCGTGATCGGGATCAACTTCTATCAAAAATTCCTCCTCCCGCCGGAGCAGTTCGGCAAACGCCGCGCGACGCTCGCCGACGTGACCCTGCACATCCGGCACATTTGCGACCTGCTCGGCAGCGCCAATTACGTCGGCCTCGGCACCGACATGGACGGCGGCCTGGGCCGGAATGAAATTCCCGTTGAGATTGAAACCTCCGCCGACTTACCGCGCGTCGCCGACGCCTTGCACGACGGCGGGTTTTCGGATGCCGACATCCACCGGATTATGGCGGAAAACTGGGTGGATTTTTTCAAGGGGCGGCTTCCATGAAATAGGGCGGCCGATGGGCCGCCCTGGAGGCATCCAATCGTCACGACGGTTTTTTACCGTCGTCCGTTGCTCTTGGCTTTGGATTCGCCCAACAGAGCCGCGTGTGCCGCGGAGAGGCGGGCGATGGGGACTCGATACGGGGAGCAACTGACGTAATCCAGTCCGACCTCGTGGCAAAAAATCACGCTCTTGGGGTCGCCGCCGTGTTCGCCGCAGATGCCGCATTTTAGATCGGCTCGCGTTCCGCGGCCTTTTTGGACGGCCATGCGGATCAGTTGCCCGACGCCGCCGATGTCGATGCTCTGGAACGGATCGCGTTCCAGGATTTCCTTGTTCAGGTAATCGGGGAGGAAGCTGTTGATGTCGTCGCGGCTGAAGCCGAAGGTCATCTGGGTCAGGTCGTTGGTGCCGAAGCTGAAAAATTCGGCGACCTCCGCCATTTCATCCGCCGTGACCGCGGCTCGGGGGATTTCGATCATGGTGCCGTACATATACGGGAGCTTGGCGCCGGTTTCGGCGAAGACGGCGTCGGCGGTGGCGACGGTGATCGCTTTGCAGAACTCCAATTCCTTTTTGACGCCGGCGAGCGGGATCATGATTTCCGGCAGCACTTTCACGCCGGCTTTTTTGACCTGAACGGCGGCTTCGATGATCGCCCGGACCTGCATTTCCAGGATTTCCGGATAGGTGATCGAGAGGCGGTCGCCGCGGTGGCCGAGCATTGGATTGGCCTCGTGCAACTGACTGACGCGGGTCTTCACCTGATGAAGCGAAAGCCCCAGCGAATCGGCCAGAGCCTGCTGCTCTTTTTCTTCGTGCGGCAGAAATTCATGCAGCGGCGGGTCCAGCAGGCGGATGGTCACCGGCAGGCCGTTCATGGCCGTGAAGATTCCGGCGAAATCTTCGCGCTGAAAGGGGAGTAATTTCGCCAGGGCGATTTTGCGGGCCTCGACGGTGGTGGCCAGGATCATCTCGCGCATGTGATGAATGCGCTCCGGCTGGAAAAACATGTGCTCGGTCCGGCACAGGCCGATCCCCTGAGCGCCGAATTCGCGGGCGACTTGAGCGTCGTTGGGCGTGTCGGCGTTGGTGCGAACCTTCAGGGTGCGATATTTGTCCGCCCATTTCATGATGATGGCGAACGGCCCGGACATTTGCGGATCGACGGTGGGCATTTGCCCCTCGATGACTTCGCCGGTGGAGCCGTCGATGGAGATGAAGTCGCCGGGGCCGAAGGTTTTTCCGCCGACGGAGAAGGTTCGGCCTCTTTCGTCGATGTGGATGGCGCCGGCTCCGGCGACGCAGCACTTGCCCCAGCCGCGGGCGACGACGGCCGCGTGGCTGGTCATGCCGCCGGTGCTGGTCAAAATTCCGACGGCGCTGTGCATGCCCTGCACGTCTTCGGGGCTGGTTTCCTTGCGGACGAGAATGACATGCTCGCCGGCTTGCGTGCGCTCGTGGGCTTCGTTGGCGGTGAAGGCCGGCTTGCCGACGGCGGCGCCGGGCGAGGCGGGCAAACCCTTGGCAATGGTGTTTCGAGGCGCGTTCGGATCGAACATCGGATGCAGCAATTGATCCAGGCTATGCGGGTCGATTCTGAGCACGGCGGTTTTTTCGTCGATCAATCGTTCTTTCACCATGTCGACGGCGATCTTCACCGCCGCCACGGTGTTGCGCTTTCCGGTGCGGGTTTGCAGCATGTAGAGCTTGCCCTTTTCGATGGTGAATTCGAAATCCTGAACGTCCTTGTAGCGCTTTTCGAGGGTGTCCTTGATTTTGAGCAGTTCGTGCCAGCTTTTTTTGCTCCATTGCGTGCCCATTTCCTGGCAGTCGATGGGGGTTCGGATGCCGGCGACCACATCTTCGCCCTGGGCGTTGACGAGGAATTCGCCGAAAAATTTATTTTCGCCGGTGCTGGGGTTTCGCGTGAAGGCGACTCCGGTGGCGCTGTCGTCGCCCATGTTGCCGTAGACCATGGCCTGCACGTTGACGGCGGTGCCCAGCAAGCCGCGCACATCGTTGATCTGGCGGTATTTGATCGCGCGGTCGCCCATCCAGCTTCCGAAGACGGCTTTGATCGCCCCTTCGAGTTGGATTTTGGGTTCCTGCGGAAATTCGCGGCCGACGTGGTCGCTGTAGACTTTTTTGTATCGCTGCACGACGCCCTTCAGGTCCTCGACATCCAATTGGGTGTCTTCCTGCACGCCTTTGGCGGATTTGACCTGGCTGAGTTCGTGCTCGAAATGTTCGTGATCGACGCCCATGACGGTGTCGCCGTACATGTTGATCAATCGGCGATAGCTGTCGTAGGCGAAGCGCGGGTTGCCGGTCAGCTTCGCCAGGCCTTCGACGACGGAATCGTTAAGCCCGATGTTGAGGACGGTGTCCATCATTCCGGGCATGGAAACTTTCGCGCCGGATCGACAGGAGACCAGGAGCGGGTTGTTGGGGTCGCCGAATTTTTTGCCGGAGATTTTTTCCAGCTTGGCGAGATTGAAATTAACTTCTTCGATGAGACCTTTGGGGAGCTTTTGCCCCAGGTCGTTGTATTCCTTGCAGGTGGCGGTGGTGATGGTAAATCCCGCGGGGACGGGGAGGCCCATGTTGGTCATATCCGCCAGGTTGGCACCTTTGCCGCCGAGCAGGTCTTTGAGTTGAATGCTGCCCTCGGCGCGTCCGCCGCCGAAGAAATAAACGCGTTTTATTTTTTTCCCCGCCGGCGATTTCTTCGCCGGACGTTTGGAACGAGATTTGGTCATTAATTTTGACATTTTGATAACTCCGTAAGAAATAGAAAAACTCCGCGCACAATCGGAATCGCGCAGTATAGAAATGCACAAAGCGGTGTCAATTTAAGGGCGGGGAAACGGCGATTTCGCCCGCAATTTCAGGGTGTTTTAAGGTATTGGCGGAGGCGGGGTCGTGCCCAGGAGCGGGGCGGGGGAATCGGTCGTATCTTGGCGCAAGACGCGCAGGGTATACCACGGCAGCCAGACGGCGCAGCGCGACGTCACCGCCACGATGGTGCCCAGGACGATTCCGTAGAGGCCGAGGTGGAGGTAGCGCACAAAGCAGTAGCTGAGGACGACGTTGGCGACGCCGGCGATGAGGACGGAGAGGGTGAAGACGCGTACTTTTCCGATGGCCAGGAGGATGGAGCGTCCGACGGCGCTGCTGCCGCCGATGACGGTGTGGATGAGCATGAGGGGGAGGATGGCGCAGGTCGCCGGGAGGGGTCCGCCGAGCCATTGGGTGAAGAGGAAGGGCGCGGCCAGCCAGAGGATGGGAGCGGAGACGAGCAGCAAGGCTCCGGTGCCGAGTGTGCCGCGGATGTAATAATGGCGGACGAGATCGTGGTTGCCGGCGGCGTGTGCGAGGGCCGTGCGCGGCAAAATGACCGACGCCAGCGCGGAAACCAGCAGGAGCATTCCGCCGTCGATCTGGACGGCGGGCGTGTAATCGCCGACGGTGCGCCAACCGATCAATCGGGTGATTAGAATGTTATTGGTCGGCGCGTAGAGATAATCCGCCATTTGCGCGGCGACGACCATTCCGCCGAAGGTGAGGAGCCTGCGAACCAATCGGCCATTGACGCGATTCCACCAGTGATCGAAGACGCCGCTGCCATAGCGATGGGAGAAAATGGACCGGATGAGCAGGAGGAGCAGCGAACCTGCGACCAGGGCCAGTCCGGTGGCGCGTTGCCAGGGGAGGTGGAAGAGCAGGATGTTGACGCCGGTGCCGACGCCCCAGACGACTTCGTGCAGGGTGAGAAGCAGATTGTCGGCGAATATTTTTCCGCAGGTTTGCAGGGCGGCGCCGGGGGCGTCGCTCATCATTCGCAGGAGGGTTCCGAGGCCGACCATGAACATCAGTTCGCCGGCGACGCCGCCGCTTTCGATATTGGTGTGGGACGTGCGGAAGCTGAAGCTGAAGATCAGCAGAAATGCGCCGCCGGCGAGGGCGGTGAGCATCGCCATGGCGAATCCGCTGGCGTAGACGGCCTGCACGGCGGGGGAGCGAATTTGGGTTTCGAGAGGTTCGCCGTGGATCGGTAAGGAGCCGGTTGCCGCGCTTGTTTGGATCGCCTCGGCGGTCATGCGGATGATGGCGGGGCTTAATCCGATGGCGGCGTATTCGAGAATCCCGACGGTGGATTGCACCAATCCGAGCAGCGCGAAGGCGGTTTTTCCGGCGACGCGGTAGACGATCGCGGTGACGACGATCCACGCCAGCACCCGCGCGAGCGTGACCACATAGGCCGAGACGATGTCGCGTCGAAGTGTGGAGGCGGTCGCCACGGTGCGGACTATAGCGGCTTTAAGCGGCGATGGGCATGGGCGAGGCGCCGCGCACGGCGGCATGAATATCGCCGGTCTTGAGCGGGCGCAACACTCGGCGGATCAGCAGAACCGCGATCCAAGCCACCAGCGGCGGGGCCAGGGCGATCCGCGTGTGACCCGCGAGGACGGCGGCGAATTCCAGCGCGATGTAAAGAATCAGCCAGGCGCGGGGGAGCCAGCGATCTTCCCATGGGACTTGGCGTGGATAATCGCCGGCGGATCGCTGCAGATCGACCCCGTATAAAACGGCGCCGACGCTGATCAGCAGAAGATCGTAATCGAAATAAAACGGCATCAGCAGGGGCATCGAAACGATGGTGGCGGCGATCAATCGATCGGTGCGGGCGGCGGAGCGCGGCTGGGTGAGGGTGTAGGCGATCGCGGCGAGCAGAGCGCCCGCCAGCGCGGCTTCGCAAATTCCCCAGAGGACCAGAACGATCGGCGCGGTGGGGCCTTCGGCATGATCCTGGAAGATCAGCCGCCAGAAGCCTTTGAAGGTGATGTGGCGGCCCCACATGTAATGGTTTTGCTCGAGCTCCCAGTGGAGATTGACGGGCATGTGGTAGAAAAATTCGCGGAGACTGCCCGGCATGGTCAGGACGTTGATCAGGAGCAGTGAAGTGCCGACCAGCGTGACGCCGAGAATGGCGCGGCGGCCCTGGGTGATGCACAGGACGATCGCGACAATCATGCCGAGTTGCGGTTTATAGAAAAGCAGTCCGCAGACCAGGCCGGCGAGAAACGATTGCCGCGCACGCCAGAGAGTGACGACGGTGGTCAGCAGGAGCAGCGAGACGAATGTGTTTTGCCCGTGATTCGTCGCCTGGATGAACGGCATCGTGGTGAGCATCAGCAGGGGAACCAGGGCCTTGGCTTCCCAATTTCCGCGGAGCATGCGAATGAGCAGGACGATTGAGATCACCAGGCAAAGCGCGCCGATGCTCCACCAGAGCAGGAGGGCTTTGACATAGGGAAGAGCGGCCAGAGGGGCGAACATCCAGGCCGCGAACGGCGGGTTCCACCAGGGGCCGAAGCTGGTGCCGAGTTCCAGGCCGGCGTTTTTGCCGGTGGTGGCCTCGAATTTTTTGGTCTCGCCCAGATCGTAAAGGCGCTCGGTATGGCCGGTGAGGGCGCAGGTGCCGCCGTAATAGAAGGCCAGGAAATCATGTCCGAGCATGTTGCGGTGGACGGCTTTGTCCGGCTTGATGCAGAAGTTTCCGATGATGAAGGTCAAGATGACCAGGAACATGATCCCGCCGGCTTTCCAGAACGTGATGAGCGTGGGCGGGGGGCTGAGGCGCCGATAAATACGGGCGCCGATTCTGGCGAACAGATTGCGCGGAAGGGGCGCTAGTTTCGCGGGCTCGGGGACGTTGGGGCCGGCATATGCGATGTCCATCGGATGTGGTTGGTATCGGAACAATCGTGATGCCGCGTTGGTGTGCGGGGATGGTTGTGGGGGAAGGCTAATATCGGACGGGGCGGTCGGCCATCAGGCTGCCGTTCGAATCGCCCGCACGAATTCCGAAACACAGATCGGCCACCGCCGCGCAGGTCGTCGAGGCCGGCGTTGCCGCCGGAGGCCTGGACTACCGAGTACCCCGCGGACTTCAGGTTGGCGCGAAACAGTTCCAATAATAAAGGATCATCATCCACGACCAGGACTTGAGATGGCATGTCAGCTATCCGGCGACCCCACGATCCAAACGAAGCATGGTACGCATCGGAGCACCCCTTTAGCGTATGTGACCGGCGTTGGTAATGCGGTTAGGCCACAAATCGGCCGCCCCGAAACAGGAGTCGCCGGAGGGTGTTCGGCGTGCTTCGGAATTTGCGCGAGGATGGAAACAAATCCCGAACGGCGATGGGAAAATTACGTCTGAGGCGCGGGGGCGCGGTGAATTATTGGGCCCGCCGCGGGGAACGGGCTGCCACAATTTCGGAGTGTATAGCTCCTTATTCACGGATGCAGGCAGACCGATAGACCAAAGAGCCAGCATTGTCGGCATAGCCGGCATACATGGGCGCTCCGCGTGGAGCGAACGGCTGCGGAGGAGCCGGTCCGTGTAAAAAAAAAGTCTGGGAACATAAAAGCGCGCGGCAGGGCTGCCGCGTCTTTTCAACACCTCAACCTCGAGGGGTGTACAACGCGCCATAGTGCGAAGAATAGTTCGGCGGCAGAAAAACTGCTGAATAGCGCGTGCATTGTCCTGGCGATCGTGCTGGGCTCGGCGGGGAGTCTGCGCGCCGATGAGCCGAACCGGGAATATCAGGTTAAAGCGGCGTTTATCTACAATTTCGCGCAGTTCATTCAATGGCCGGACAAGGCCTTTTCCGATTCAAGCAGTCCGTTCGTGGTGGGCGTCATTGGGCAGGACCCGTTCGGCGAAAATCTGGAAGACGCGATGCGCGATAAAACCATCGCCGGGCGTCCGGTGGAGGTGCGTCACATGGACAGTCCGGACCAGATTCCCAGCTGCCACCTGCTTTTTATCCCCGCCAGCGAGGACGATCAGCTGGATGACATCTTCAAATGGGTAGCGGATCGGCCGATATTGACCATCGGGGAGACTCCGAAATTTCTGGACGCAGGTGGAACCATTCAGTTTTTGATCGAAGACGGCAAAATTCGGTTCGCGATCAACCCCGATTCCGCCGCCAGGGCGGGTTTGAGGATCAGTTCAAAGTTGATGAGCCTGGCAAGAATTTACAAGAAGCCGTAGCCAACGGTTCGGCGATGAGTTGACGAAAGGCGATGACGTGCCGCTGATGGATCGATTGAGCATTCGAGGAAAACTGGTGGCGGTCTGTATGACCACCGCGGGGTTTTCGCTGCTGGTGGCGTGCGCCGTTTTTCTGCTCTACGATTACCGGCAGGTCAAGGGCAGCATCGCGGAGGAATGGGAGTCGATGTCGGGGATCATCGGCGGTAATTCCACGGCCGCGATCAGCTTTAACGATCCGGAAGCGGCGGCGGGGATCCTGAACGTTTTGTCCTCCCAGCGCGAATTGCAAATCGCGGCGATCTACACCGCCAGCGGCGACGTGCTGGCGAGCTATCACAAACCGAATTACAACGGCGCGCTTCCCAGCAAAATCGATTTCGACGGCGTTCGCTTCCGGGACGGGTACCTGGAAGTCTCCCGCAGCGTGCAATTCAACGACAAGACGATCGGGCGGACTTATGTTCGCACCGATCTGATGGAATTGAGCCAGCGGATGCGCGACTATGCGATCGTGCTGCTGGTGGCGGTGATCGGGACGCTGGGGATGGCGTATTTTCTGATCAGCCGATTGCAGCGCGTGATTTCGGGGCCGATCGTGAATCTCACGAAGGTCATCAAGAAAGTCTCATCCGCCAAGGATTACAGCGTTCGGGTGGGCAACGGGCAGATCGGCGGGGATGAGATCGGGGTGCTGGTCGGGTGCTTCGACGAAATGATCGAGGAAATCCAGCGGCGCGACGCGGAACTGACGCGGCACCGCGAACACCTGGAAGAGGAAGTCAGCGCCCGCACGGCGGAGCTTTGGAAAACGCTGCAGGAACTGACGGTGGCGAAGAAGCGCGCCGAGGAGGCCAGCGCCGCCAAGAGCGCGTTCCTGGCGAACATGAGCCACGAGATTCGCACGCCGATGACGGCGATCATTGGCTATTCCGAGAGCATGCTGGACGCGGATCAGACGCTGTCGGACCGGCAGGACGCGTTGCAGACGATTCGCCGCAATGGGCAGCATCTGCTGGAATTGATCAACGACATTCTGGATATTTCCAAGATCGAAGCCGACCGGATGACGGTGGAGCGGGTTCCGGCGGATTTGCCGGGGCTGCTGACCGAAGTGCTGTCGCTGACGCGTCCGCGGGCGACGACCAAGGGGCTGGGTTTCGAGTTCAAGGTCGACGGGGCGGTGCCCAAGATTATTTTGACCGACAAGCTTCGCTTGCGGCAAATCCTGGTGAATTTGATCGGCAACGCGGTCAAATTCACCGAGCGCGGGGAAATCCGCCTGCATGTGGCTTGCCAGAAGCGCGACGACGGGACGCATGTGCTGGTTCTGGACGTTTGCGACACGGGCATCGGCATTTCGCAGGACCAGATTTCGCGGCTGTTCCAGCCGTTCAGCCAGGCGGACGAATCGATGACCCGCCGGTTCGGCGGCACGGGGTTGGGGTTGACCATCAGCCGGCGGCTGGCGCAGCTTCTGGGCGGGGACGTGACGATTCAATCGGTTCCCGGCAAAGGGAGCATCTTCACGGTTCGCGTGGAAATCGGCTCGCTGGACGGCGTGGAGATGATTCACGAATTGACCGAGGCGATTCTCCCCAAGCCCGCCGCGGCGCCGACCAAGACCTGGTCGATCAAAGGGCGCATCCTGCTGGTGGAAGACGGGATCGACAATCAAAGGCTCATTGGATCGCTGCTGCGGCGCGCCGGGGCGGATGTGACGGTCGCGGACAACGGGCGCAAAGGCGTTGACGAAGCGATGGCGGCGCAGCCGGTCAATCCGTTCGACGTGGTGCTGATGGACATGCAGATGCCGGTGCTGGACGGATATTCCGCCGCCGCGGAATTGCGGCAGCGCGGATTTAAGCAGCCGATCATCGCACTGACGGCGCATGCGTTGCTGGAGGATCGGCAGAAATGCCTGTCCGCGGGGTGCACGGATTACATGAGCAAGCCGGTGGAGAAGAGCCTGCTGCTGGGGACGGTTGCCGGATATTTGAAGCAGCGCGCCGAAGTCGCGGCGCGGGAGTCGGCGCCGGCAGCCCAGAAGCCGGCGGGAGCCAAGGCCGGGGCGCTGCGCAGCGAATTTGCCGGGGACGAGGAAATGCGGGAGGTCCTGAACGAATTCGTGACGCTGCTGCCGGAGCAGGTGAAGAAATTGAACCAGCTTTTGGAAGAGAAGAATCTGGACGAGTTGCGTCGGGCGGTTCACCAGATCAAGGGGGCGGGAGGCGGATATGGCTTCCCGGCGCTGACTCAATCCGCCGCCGCCGCCGAGCAGAGCATCAAGTCCGAATCCGGCGTTGAAACCGTCAGCGCTCAGGTGCGAGGTTTGATCGATCTGATCCGCACCGTCGAGGGGTACGAACCATCGCGGGAGGCGAGCAGCAATGCAAAAACTTCTGGTCATTGATGACGCGCAGGCGATGCACGCCTTGCTGCAGGCCCGGCTCAGCGCCGAGCCGGTGGAGCTGCATTTCGCGCTGGACGGGGAGACCGGTTTGGATATCGCGTCGCGACTGCGGCCGGATTTGATTTTGCTGGACATTGACATGCCGCAGCCCGACGGGTTTGAAGTCTGCCGGCGGCTGAAGGCGAACCCCAATACCGTGGGCATCCCGGTCATTTTTTTAACCGGCGACACGTCGACTGAGAAAAAAATCAAGGGCCTGGAGCTGGGCGCGACGGATTACGTGACCAAGCCGTTTGACGCGGCGGAACTGCGGGCGCGCATCCGGGCCACGCTGCGTGCGAAATATTTGATGGACCTGCTGTCGCAGCGAGCGCTGCTGGATGGGCTGACGGGGCTTTCCAACCGGGTTTATTTTGAATCGCGTCTTTCCAGCGAACTGGTTCTGATCCGCAACGCGCACAAGCCGCTATCTTGCCTGATGGTGGATTTGGATCGTTTTCGCGATTTGAACACCAAGTGCGGGCATATGTTCGGAGACGAGGTTTTGCGGCGGACCGCGCGGATTTTGACGGAATGCTGCCGGAGCGAATTTGATGTGTGCCGGTACGGCGGGGAGGAATTTGTGGTGCTTTGCCCCGGCACGTCGGTCGAGGAGGCGGCGCAACTGGCGGAGAAAATTCGCCAGCGGGTGCAGGAACAGCAATGGATGCACGACGGGAAGCAGGTGATGGTGACGTGCAGCATCGGCGTGGCGGATCTGCGGCGAAATCCGCCGCCGGGAATGGTGGAAATGGCGGATCAGGCGATGGACCAGGCAAAAAGCGCGGGGCGCAACTGCGTGGTGGTCGCCGGTTCGACGCACTCGCGTCTGGGAGCCGCCTAGCGACGGGATAGCGATTTAACATGACGCAGATTTCGAACAACATCCGCCCGCAAATTCTGGCCGTGACGCCGGAGGCGGTCGATTTTATCCTCGACGCCGCAACGTTCGAGGTGACGCGGGTCGGCACGTTTTCGGAGGCGGTGGAACTACTGAAGACGAATCGTCCCTATGTGGCGCTGTGGCTGGACGTCGATCGGATGGAACCGGGCGTGGCGGCGGCGGAATGGAA
>JBEKPV010000098.1:0-12476 GCA_049520395.1 Tepidisphaeraceae bacterium | reverse complement strand
GTCTCCAATGCCTATACCGAGGGAGAAATGCAGGAACTCCCCACCGATCTTGCCGACGCCGGGTATTACCTCCTCGTTGCGACCCTCATCCTGTTCGCTCTGTCGCTGGCACATGCCTGGAAATGGTTCACAAAACCAGCCCCGCCCAGGGGGATTCTCGATGAGATCGCCCCGGTCGAGCAGCGCGAGCGCCCCCCGCCCCTCCCGCTGGCCGCCACTCTTCTGATGATTCTCGCCGCCGCCGCCCTCCTCTTCCTGAATTTCAAGAGCGGCTATGTCCGGCACGACGGCCACGAAATGAGCGCAACCGCCGCCCTGGCGATCATCGCCGTAACGGCAAGCACCGCGCTCTGGCCACGAATAAAAAGCCGCCTGGCGCTGACATTTCTAGGTATGCTCGCCTTCGGAGCCATCGGCCTGTCCTGGAGTTCGCAACAGGCCTTCACCTACGTCAGCGGCCCGGGATGCATCCTGATCGAGCTTCTGCAAGCCCCCTCCCGCGCCGCCAATAATCTCCAGGCGCTTCTCGGCAACCCCGCCCCCATGAATTTGCCCGAGCCGTATGCCGCCCCTGTACCGCCGCCGCCTCTTCCACTGGTGCAGGGGACCGTCGACATCTATCCATGGGGCCAGAGGCTGCTGCTGAGCCAGGGATTGGATTACCACCCCCGACCGGTGTTCCAGGGATATCTGGCTTTCACCCGCCCCCTGATGGAATTGAACGCCCGGTTCCTCGCCGGACCGAATGCTCCGCGTTCGATCCTTTTCGATCTGGACTCCATCGACGGACACTACAACGCCCAGGACGATTCCCTTTCGCTCCCCGAGTTATTGACGCGCTACGATCCCGCCGACGCCCGTACTCCCCATTTACTTCTTCAGAAATCCGCCCAGCCGCGCCCATTCACCCTCGTCCCTCTTGCCACCGAAGTCGGCGGCTTCGACCACTGGATGCACGTCCCCGAATCCGATGCACCCGTTTGGGTAACCGTCGATCTCCGCCTCACCCCCCTCGGCCAGCTCGCGACATTCTTATACAAACCCCCGATGCTCTACCTCGGCGTCCATACACACGCGGTTCAACCTCTGACCTTTCGCTTCCAGCGCCAAGCCGCCCAGGCCGGCTTTTTGCTCTCGCCGGTGCTTTCCGACCGAATGACCTTCGCCATGCTCTATTCTCCCCAGTGGAAACAGCTACTCGCGGGCAACCAAGTCACCGACATGGCGATCAACGTCGAGTCCGCAACCACCGGCGACACCCCTTTCTACCACGACCAATTTGAACTCCACTTTTTTGCCCTCCGCTATCCCCACGTCGATATCTCCAGCCTCCCCGGCCTAACCGATTACCTCGACCTTCGGCAGACATTTAAACAAATAACCGTCTTCCAAACCCCGCCGGACACTCCGCCCCAGTTGCTCAAAAACCCCGACGACGGAAAATTCGTCATCGAGGCCGCCGCCCCCACCCGCATTCTCATCCCGGCCCCCCTCAAGGCCCGCGAGTTTCACTTTGCCTTCGGAATGCCCAGCAGCACCTACTCCGTCCCCGTCGACCCAACCGATGGAGTCATCTTTCGCGTCTACCTCGTCGATACAAAGGTCGGCAATCAGCTCAGCTCCATCTGCCTCTGGACCCGCCAGCTAGACCCAACGGATCAAAGCGCCGATCGCGGCCGCCAGGAAGCGACGATCCCCCTGCCGCAAGATCGCCCCGACTACGGCGTGCTCCTCGAAGCCGCCCCAGGTCCGAAAAACCAGCGCGATAATCTATACTGGAGCAATTTCAATTTCCGCTGATCCCCGCATCAGCTTCAAGGAAGCCTGACAACCACCATGAGCACAGTCCCTTCCAACTCCGTCGATCCCAACGTCGCCCCCGGCGTAGCGCGCCCCCGAACCCCCTGGTGGTGGTTCCCCGTCCTCGCGCTCCTCTTCTTCCTCAATTGGTGCCTCTTCGCCCAATGGAACAACCCCCCGTCGCCCCTTGGCATCGACGATCTCGACACCTCCTGGTTCAGCGTCCTGCAATGGGCTCACCAGAACCACGTCGATTTCGGCCACGATCTGGTCTTCATGTACGGCCCCCTCTACTTCACCGCCAGCCTCGGCGCGCCCGAAACGTTCATCCCCGTCGCCGCCACCTGGCTCCTCCTATCCACCGCCTATTTCGCCGGCCTCTTCCGCCTCGCGCGCCACGTCACCACCTCCCTCTGGATGGCGGCCCTCTCCATCCTCGCCGTCATCCTCCTCACCGGAATACCCCTCAACATTTTCGACGCCCGCCTCCTCTTGCTCAGCTGGCTCCTCCTGCTCATCCACTTCTATGTCGACGAACGCCCCTGGCGCCCCTCCCAAATTCTATTAACCCTCGCCATGGCGCTGGCGGCCCTCATGAAGATCTCCTTTTTCCTCTCCGCCTTGCCGGTCGTCGCCGTCATCGGCGCCGATCAGCTGTCGCGCCGCAAAGTCCCCTGGACCCCCATCCTCTACGCCGCCGCGGTATTCGCATTTTGGCTCGCCGCCGGCCAAAAAATCCAAAGCCTCATCCCCTACCTCAAAAATACCCTGGAATTGTCCGACGGTTACGTCGAAGGTCAGATGCTCTTCCCCCCGAACGGTTTCGTCGGCATCGCCCAATTCACTTTCACCGCGATTTTGATCCTCATCGCCTTATCCCTCGTCCATCCCTGGAAATGGATGCGAAAATCCCAAACCCCGTCCGCTCCACCCCTCCTTTCCCTCACCCGCAGCTCCCTGGCGCTTCTCGGCGCCGCCGCGCTTCTTTTTGTCATTTTCAAGTCCGGCTTCGTCCGTCACGACGCCCATGAAATCACCGCCACCACCGCTCTGGCAATCATGGCGGTGACTCTCAGCACTGCCCTTTGGCCAAAAATCCAAAACGGCATGGCCCAGACCTTCCTGGTCCTCGTCGCCCTTATTGCGATTTACTTGTCCTGGAATTCAATCGAAAAATTCACCAGCCTCACCGGCCCCACGGCCATCGCCGAGGAACTCGCCGATCTCCCCTCTCGCGCCGCCGGCAACCTCCAGGCAATCCTCGGCAACCCCGCCCCCATGAAACCCTCCCAGGAAATCGCCGCGCCCGTAATTCCCCCTCTCCCCTCCGTCTCCGGCTCCGTCGATATATTCCCCTGGGGCCAGCGCCAGCTGCTTGATCAGGGTCTGGATTACTCCCCCCGTCCCGTCTTTCAAAGCTATCTCACCTTCACCCCGTCTTTGCTGAAAATGAACGCCCAGTTCCTCGCCGGCCCGCGCGCCGCCCAAACCCTCCTCTTCGATATTCAAACGATCGACTATCGCTTCCCGCCCCAGGACGATTCTCTCTCCTGGCCCGTGCTGCTGACAAAGTACGATCTTCAAGACGCCGCCGGCTCACATTTGATTCTGCGAAAATCCCCCCTGCCCCGCGATTTTCAGTTAGTCCCCCTCGCCTCGCGCACCGCGCGCCTGGGAGAAACGATTCCCGTCCCGATAACCGGCGATCCAATCTGGGTAACCATCGACCTCCCCCTCACTCCGCTGGGCAAGCTCGCGCACTTCCTGCTCAAGCCCCCATTCTTGGCGATGCAGATCGAGACTCAATCCAATTCCCAGGCGCCCCAGACCTACAGATTCCAGCGCCAGGCCGCTCGGGCCGGCTTCCTCCTCTCCCCGCAAATAACCGACCGCATGGCCTTCGCACAACTCTATTCATCGCGATGGCAACAGGAACTCGCCGCCGGTCAGGTCACCGCGCTGGCCGTCAGAGCCATCCCCTCCGACGACGGAACCAGTCCCTGCTATCAGGAACAGTACACGATTCAATTCTTCGCACTTCGCTATCCCCACTTCGATGTTTCCGCCGTCCCAGGCTTGAAGGAATATCACGACCTCAAACAAACCTTCAGACAGATGACCGTTTATCAGGCCCCCCCCGACAGTCCTCCGCAATTAGCCGAAAATGATGATGGACGCATCGTCATCCTCGCACACGCCCCCACGCGTATTCTCATCCCCGCCCCAACCGGCGCCCGCGAGTTTCATTTTAATTTTGGAATGCCCAACGGCACATTCGCCGTCGCCGACCCCACCGACGGCGTCACCTTCAACGCCTACATCGTCGACACCGTTCAAGGAAACCAAATCAGCGCCGCCAGCGCCTGGACCCGTCAACTCGACCCCGCGAACGTAACCCTCGATCGCGGCCTCCAAGGCGCAACCATCGACCTCCCCTCCGACCGCCCCACCTACGGCGTCCTGCTGGAAGCCGTCCCCGGCCCCAGCCACCACCGCGCCGATCTCTATTGGACCAATCCGAAATATCGCTGATGACGCCCCGACGTGTTCCGCGCCCTCTCAGACCCCCACCGTATTAAACCCGCTATCCACATAAATCGTCTCCCCCGTCACTCCGCTGGAAAGATCGCTCAGTAGATAAACCGCCGTCTTCCCCACTTCATCCCCATCCACATTGCGCTTCAGCGGCGATTTTCGCTCCACGTGCGCGAACATTTCATCGATCCCGCCAACCGCCATCGCCGACAGCGTCCGGATCGGCCCCGCCGAGATCACATTCACCCGAATCTTTTTCCCCCCAAGATCGAACGCCAGATATCGCGCCGACGCTTCCAGCGCCGACTTCGCCACCCCCATCACATTATACCCCGGCACCACTTTTTCCCCGCCCAGATAACTCAGCGCAATCACCGACCCTCCCTCCGGCATCAGCGGCAACGCCGCCCGCGTCAGCGCGATCAAACTATACGCGCTGATATCCAAAGCCTGCGCAAACACCTTCCGCGGCGTCGAAGTAAAATTCCCCGGCTCCTTCCCCAGATAAGTCCGATCCGCAAACGCCAGAGAGTGCACCAAAAAATCGATTTTTCCAAACTTCTCCCCCGCCGCTTTGAAAAACGCCTCGATCTGATCATCGTGCCCCACGTCGATCGGGTGCAGCCAGGAATCGGCAAATCCGTACTCCTCCATCGCCTTGCGGACCCGCCGCTCGCTCTTTTCCCGATTATCCATCGGCAAAAATCCAAACCCGCAAACCGCCCCCTGCCGCACCGCATTGTCCGCAATATGCGCCGCAATGCTCCGGTCATTGGCGATATTCAAAATGATTCCCTTTTTCCCGGCCAAAAGACTCATGGATCGTCTCCCGTTTGCGGTTTAAATGGACCCGCCCAGCTTAGCCCCCCCGCCCGGACGGTCAACTACCGGCGAAATTGCTTTTCCCGACCATCCGTCTATGGGGTAAAATAGCCTCGTGCTTACCCTCCTGGTATTACAAGGTCCCGACAAAGGCCGCCGATTTGAATTGCCCGACGAAACCGCCCTCATCGGCCGCGAGAGTCGCCAGCTCCCCATTTCCGACAACACCGTCAGCCGCCGCCACGCCGAATTGATCCCCGCCGAGGGAACCTGGATTCTCCACGACATGGGCAGCGCCAACGGCAGCTACGTCAACGGCACCCGCGTCGAAAACCGCTACATCCTCAAACTCGGCGACCAGATTCGCGTCGGCCGCACCCTCATGGTCTTCGGCTCCCAACCCGGAATCAGCCGCAGCGCCGGCGGAAATGTCGCCCTCACCGGCGCCGAATCCGGCATGGACAGCTCCATCATGCACACCGTGAGCAGCAACGACGACTCCATGGTCCTCGCCGTCCCGGAGCCCGCCGCCGCCGCCATGACCAATCTCAAAATCCTCTACCAACTCGGTGCCGCCCTCGGCAGCAGCTTCGGCGTCGACCAGGTCATGGAAGTCGTCATGGACCTCGTCTTCGAACACGTCAAAGCCGAACGCGGAATCATCCTCCTCCTCGACGAAAAAACCAACGATCTCGTCGCCACCGTCGTCCGCACCCGCGACGAAGTCAAACGCGATAACGGGAAAGATGAAACCGCCCCCCCCTCCGGCCCCGGCGACAAGAAAAAAAACCTCCCCCCACCCAGCGAAAAAATCCACGCCTCCCGCACCATCATCCACCACGTCCTCAGCACCGGCGAAGGCGTCCTCTCCAGCAACGCCATGTCCGACCGAAGATTCTCCCGCGGAAAAAGCGTCCAAAATCTCGGCATCCGCAGCGCCCTCTGCGTCCCCATCAAAGCCCGCAAAATGGGCAGCAAAAATCCCGAAGAAATCGTCGGCGTCATCTACATCGACAGCTCCATGAAAAATTACACCTATTCCCCAGACCAGCTACGCCTCCTTTCCGCCATCGGCCTGCAGGCCGGCATGGCCGTCTCCAACGCCAAGCTCTACCACGCCGGACTCAAAGCCGAACGCATGGCCGCCGTCGGCGAAACCACCGCCGCTCTCTCCCACTCCATCAAAAATATCCTCCAGGCCCTCCGCGGCGGCGCCGACGTCGTCGAAATGGGCCTCCGCGGCAACAACCTCCCCCAAGCCACCAAAGGCTGGCGCGTCGTCGAACGAAACCTCGACAAAATCTACAGCCTGACGATGAACCTTTTAGCTTACAGCCGCCCGCGCGAACCCAAGGTCGAGCAGATCAACGCCAAGATGCTCATCGACGAGTGTTTGGAACTGATCGCCGCCCGCGCCCTGGAAAAAGGCGTCATGGCCGTAGCCGACGCAGACCCCGACCTCCCCGCCATCCCCGCCGACCCCGACGGCCTTCATCAGGTCATCATGAACCTCTTAAGCAACGCCCTCGACGCCGTCGAGCCCCAAAAAGGCCTCATCCGCGCCGTCTTCCGCTACGACGCCGACAACAAACAAGCCATCCTGGAAGTCATCGACAACGGCATCGGCATCCCACCCGCCATGATGCCCCACATGTTCGAGTTATTCCACTCCACAAAAGGAAACCGCGGCACCGGCCTCGGCCTGGCGGTCGCCAAAAAAATCGTCGAAGAACACGACGGCTCCATCAGCGTAAAAAGCAAACAAGGCGAAGGCGCAACCTTCACCATCCGCCTCCCCGTCACTTCCGCCACCATGCTAGACCCCTCCCACACCCACGGCCCCGCCCGCTAGTTTCCCCGTTTCCCCTCCTTCAGTTCCGGCACAATTGGGTCAGGGTAAGGGACCGAACCCCACCAATCAGTTTCCCCTCTCCCCGGTACCCCGGGGAGAGGGTAAGGGTGAGGGGCCGAACCCCAAACAGTCACAATTCCACCCCAACCAGCCTCTCTTCCTTAAACGGCGGCCTAGGCCGCAACCCCAGCAAATCCAGCAGCGCCCGATCCGCATCATATTTCGGCGAAGGCACCGCGATCGTCAGCATCTGCCCGTTATCGCTCGAAAAAATCGAATTCGCCCCCGCCAGAAAACAAAGGGCCTGATCGCTAACCGAAAGTTTCGCCCGCCCCGCGGAAAGCCGCACCACTGATGCCGGCATCAGCAGCCGAGCCAGCGCGATCATCCGCACCGTCTCCCAAATCGGCACCTCCGGCTTATCCGCCAGCGGCGTCCCCGGCACTTTCGCCAAAATATTGATCGGCACCGATTCCGGATGCGGTTTCAACGTCGCCAGCGTCCTCAGCATCCCCATCCGATCTTCCGCCGTCTCCCCCATCCCGATAATGCCCCCGCTGCAAACCGTTACCCCCGTTTTCCGCACCTGCTCCAACGTGTTCAGCCGATCCGCGTATTTCCGCGTCGTGATAATCGTCTCGTAAAATTCCTCGGACGTATCGATGTTATGGTTGTAAGCGTACAACCCCGCCTCTTCGAGCCGCCGAGCCTGTGATTCGCTAAGCATTCCCAGGGTGCAGCAGACTTCCAGTCCCAGGTCGGTCACCGACCGCACCATGCTCAGCACCCGATCGAACTGCTCGTTATCCTTCACCTGCCGCCACGCCGCCCCCAGACACACGCGGCTGGCCCCCGAAGCCTTCGCCCGCGCCGCCGTCTCCAAAACTTCCTTCTCCTCCATCAATCCCGTCGGCGAAACATCCGTCTGATACCGCGACGACTGCGCGCAATACGCACAATCCTCCGGGCAAGCCCCCGTCTTGATGGAGATGAGTTTACAAACCTGAACTTCCCCCGGATCGTGGAATTGCCGATGCACTCCCGCCGCCGTGACTCCGAGATCCAGCCGCCCGCCCTCATAAAGCCGGCGAATCTCCTCCAACGTCCAATCGTGTCGAATCGGATACTTCATGAGCGGCACTTATTGCCTAAACGCGTCCGCCACCGCCCGAACCGCCCGCGGACGCAGCGTCCGCGTGTTGTTGTCATACGCGAAAACCGCGATCATCCCCGTCCGGTTGTCCAGAACGTAAAGTCCTTCCGAACCGTTTTGCATCAAGGCCGTCGCCATTTGGTAATCCCGGCTATTCACCGCCACCTCCGCTCCAGCCGGCTCCGTGGCAAAATCCGCGATCATCAGCGCCGTCGCGCTCAGCGTCAGTAAACAAATTGCGATTAATTTGCGATCCATGATCTCATCCCTTCAATGCGAATGCTTATCGTGACGGCAACGCCGAGTTGAAGATCGGCGCCAATGTAATCGGCGGCATCACCGTCATCTGCCCGCTGGAATCATCATACGACATCGCCCCCAGCGACCCATTTTCGGTATCCACGATCATCACCGCCTCGGTAATCCCCTCCTGAAGCTGGCAAGGTATCATCAAATAATCCCCCGGCCGATGCACAACCTGCGCCTGCGCCGCGGCCCCCCGGAAATTCCCCGCCAGCATAAACAGCAGCACCGCGTTCAGCCCAATCAGCCCCCAAAACACTTTCGATTTCATCGATGCCTCCTGTTGGGGTAAAAAAACACGCGCGGATCAATCAAGATGCGACCGCCGCGCATCCTTAAACAACCCGCCAACGGCAATCACAGTCAACGGAACCAGCAGCACCCAATAAACCCCCGTACCCCCCGGCGGCAGCGCAACCGTCTTCCCATATGCATTAAACCGTCCGTCAACCGCCGCCGTATCATCCGCCAGCGCCCACATCGGCGTCATCATCACAAGCAAAAATCCAATCGCAAAAATCACCCGTCGCATCGCAATCATCATAACCAGCTTTCCATCGGCCGGGCAAGCGACCGAAATTCCTTCGCCGGCAAACAAACCGTCTCCCATTTCGGGCTCCGACGACGCATGTGATTCCGATATTCCGCCAGATCGATCCCCATCAGCCAATACCATTTGTCCTGATGCTCGAACATCCCCGGCCCCGGCGAAAGCGGCGCATCGATCCAATACACGAACATCAATATGGCCTTGAAATCCTCCCCAAAAACCTCCTCCCACTGCATCAAATCCGTCACATCGCGCTGCGTCGTCCACGTTTCAAAAACCCCGCGCCCCGCTCGCTTCCGCCCCATCCTCCCCTTCACATCCACCAGCAAATTCGGTCCCTTCTTGCTATAGACAACAAAGTCAAACGATTTAAGCCGCGCGTTGGCGAACAACGCCCGCTTGGCCTCATCCACGGCCACATACGGAATTTTGCGATCCCGCAAAAACGCCTCAAACGCCGCTTCGTAATGAATCTTTCGCGCCGCCACGATCAAACCTCCCCCTCCGATTGTAGCCAATTCCGCGCCCCTCAAGCTAGATTACCGTCAATGCGCATCATCGCCGGTCAATTCCGCGGCCGCCGCCTCCTCCCCCCGGATACCAGCGCCACCCGCCCCATCACCGACCGCGTCAAGCAATCCCTCTTCGATATCCTCAGCCCGCGAATCGAAGGCGCCCAGGTTTACGATTGCTTCGCCGGCACCGGCAGCATGGGCCTCGAATGCCTAAGCCGCGGCTGCCGATTTGTCACGTTCTTCGAATCCGATCGCTCCGCCCTGAAACGCCTGCGCGAAAACCTCCAGGCTCTATCCCTCTCCGGCCGCGGCGCCGTCGTCCCCGGCGATCTAATGAAATGGGCCCAGTCCGCCCCACCCGCCCAGCAACCAATCGACCTGATCTTCCTCGATCCCCCCTATCGCATGAGCGTCGATGACCCCCAGTCCCTGTCAAAATTAACCGCCCGCCTCGCCGCCCATCATTTAGTCAAATCCGGCATCGTCATCTTCCGCCACGACATCCAAGACAACATAGAACTCCCCGCCCTGCGCCGTTACGATGCCCGCGACTACGGCCCCATGCGCATCGAATTCCTCACTCATCCGGAAGCCTAGCCAATGCCCGTCCACCGCTACAAATACTTCACCCCCAGCGACGCCGCACGCGTCGGACGATTGCAATTCATGGCCAAGCAGGTCGTCGAGGGAATCATCACCGGCCTCCACAAAAGCCCCCACCAGGGTTTCTCCGTCGAATTCTCCGAACATCGCAAATATGTCCCCGGCGACGAACTCCGCCACCTCGACTGGAAAGTCTTCGCCCGCAGCGACCGCCACTACATCAAACTCTACGAACAAGAAACCAACCTCCGAGCCACGATCGTCCTGGACAACAGCGCCAGCATGATATTCGCCGGCAAAATCGAATATGCCCGCCACTTGGCCGCCTGCCTCGCCTATCTCCTGGCCACCCAGCAGGATCTAGCCGGCCTCGCCGCCATCGACGATTCCATCCGCGTGGAAATCTCCGCCGGCTCCACGCCCGCCCATCTCGACCGCCTCTTCACCGAACTGGAAAAACTCCAGCCCGGCAAAGGCACCGACCTGGCCTCCCAACTCCACGGCCTGGCCGAGCGCCTCCCCCGCCGCAGTCTCCTCTTTCTGATCACCGATCTCTGGATCGACCCCAGGCATTTCGCCCGCGCCCTGCAGCATCTCCGCCACCGCCAGCACCAGGCCATTGTCCTGCACCTGCTCGACAAACAGGAAACCGAATTCCCCTTCGACCGCCGCGTCACCTTTCAGGATTTAGAAACCGACGAAAAAATCCAAATCGACCCCGCCGACCTGCGCCAGGAATACCTGACCCAGGTCAAAAACTATCTAACCGAAGTCCGCCGCGCCTGCAGTGATTCAGAAGTAGAATACGAACCCCTCTTCGTAGACCAGCCCTACGACGCCGCCCTGGTCCGCTGGCTAAACGCCAGAAAATAAGCCACGAACCCCGAACTCCAAATTCCGAAATCCGAATTCCGAAATTCGAAATTCTTTATCCTCAATCTGTGTCCATCTGATTTTCATCTGTGGCCACTCCTCTTCGCCCCGTTCTAGTTCCCCCATTCCGGCGTTATGCTCTCCCAACCCATGTTCGGCCTAAACTTCCTATTCTCCGCCGCTCTATGGGCCCTCCCCCTGGCCGCCGTGCCGGTGCTAATCCACTTAATTGTCCGCCGAAAAGCCCCCCTCGTTCCCTTCAGCACATTGCGTTTTATCCGCAGCAGCCTCCGACAAACCGCCGGCAAAAGGCGCATACGCCGCTGGTCTCTCCTCAGTTGCCGCATCGCGCTCCTGGCACTGCTCATCTGGGCCGTCGCCCAGCCGACGCGGCAACTAGCCGCGGCCTGGCTCGCCGGCCCCTCCGTCGCCACGACAATCGTCGTGGACACCAGCTACTCAATGGCCCTGCGCGACGGCTCAACCAATCTCCTCACCCAGGCCGATCAAACCGTCAATCAAATCCTCTCCCAAAACCTGCAAAACGCGCGCGTCGCGATCTTCACGAGCCGCCCCAATCCTTCCGCCGAGCAATTCCAATCCTCCGCCGCCATCCTGACCAACTGGAAAACGCTCGCACTTCAGCCCGCCCTATCCCCATTAGCCGATCGCGTGTCCGCCGCCGCCCAACTGCTCCAAAAACAACCCGAGCCGCAAAAATGGCTGATCATCGTCACCGATCTCCAAACCCGTGAATTCCCCGCTCCCCTCCCCCAATTCCCCGGACTGCACACCGTCCTGGTCGATCTCCATCCCCAAAACGCCTCCTCCAGCGCCATCGTCGATATTCACACCGATCCCGCGCAGCCTCGCACCGGCCTCCCCTCACAAATCGCGATTCAAGTCCTCGGCCGCCCCGGCGAATCCGTCGCCGTAAATCTCTCCGCCGCATCCCTCGGCTCCGACCAGCCCCAACCTCCCATCCCACCAATCCCCCTCGCCCATCTCGATTCCGCCGGCCGCGCAACCCTCCGCGTCCCATTCACATTTTCCGCCTCTCCCTGGACCCTCCTCTCCGCCTCACTTCAAACTCCCGATCGTCTCCCCTGGGCGGCAGGAAGAACTCAACTCATATATCTCCCCCCGCCCGCAATCGCCCAGGTCTTACCCATGAGCCGCCCCAACCTCGAAGCCGACGAAATCGTCCGCCTGGCTCTGGACCCCAGCCAAGGCGCCCGCCCCGATTGGCCCATCGCGCTACAACCCCCCGGCCCCGAGCACGGCAACGAAAACCTGCTCGTCGCCAACGTCACCCAATGGCCCGACGAATCCACCGCAAATCATTGGTCCGATTTCGCCCGCCGCGGCGGAATCCTCATCCTCTTCATCCAACCCGGCCTGGAACAATCCTGGACCACCCTCCCCCCCGCCCAGCAATCCGCCCTGCAAAAAATCCTCCCCGGCGCACCC
>JBEKPV010000097.1:0-12491 GCA_049520395.1 Tepidisphaeraceae bacterium | reverse complement strand
CTCGGCTTATTTCGAGCACAGCTTCCTGGCACGGCAAATGGGGGTGGAACTGGTGGAAGGGCGCGATCTGCTGGTCGATAAGGGCTTTTTGTACATGCGCACGACGGCGGGGCTGCGGCGCATCGATGTGCTTTATCGGCGGGTGGACGACGATTTTCTGGATCCGCTTTGTTTCCGTCCGGACAGCAAACTGGGGGTGCCGGGATTGATGAACGCTTATCGCTGCGGGAATCTGGCGCTGGCTAACGCGGTCGGGACGGGAGTTGCCGACGACAAGGCGATTTATCCGTTCGTGCCGGACATGATCAAATTTTATATGGGGCAGGAGGCGATTCTTCCCAACGTGCCGACGTATATTTGCGCCCGGGACGACGACCGGAAATATGTTTTGGAGCATTTGCACGAGTTGGTGGTGAAAAGCACGAACGAATCGGGCGGATATGGGATGCTGATGGGGCATCAGGCGGAGAAGGAGGAGCGGAATAAATTCGCGGAGAAGATCAAGGAGGACCCGCGGAATTTCATTGCGCAGCCGGTGGTGCAATTGAGCCAGCATCCCAGTTTGGTGGAGGATCATTTTGAGGGGCGGCGGGTGGATTTGCGGCCGTATATTCTGTACGGGCAGAAAGTGATCGTCATGCCGGGCGGTTTGACGCGCGTGGCGCTTCGGCAAGGGAGCCTGGTGGTCAATTCCAGCCAGGGCGGGGGGAGCAAGGATACGTGGGTGCTGGAAGAGGAACCGATCGGATAATTTCGCATGAGCACGACCGGACAACCCATTCCCCGAGCGTTCGCGACGATCGGCATCACCGGCGATTCGTCGCTGCGCGGGCCGCGGCCGATGCTTTCGCGCGACGCGGATTCGATGTACTGGATGGCCCGATATGTCGAGCGGGCGGAGCACGTGGCGCGATTGCTGCTGGTGACCAGCAACGTGCTGATCGATATGGGCGATCTGGCCCCGGTGCTGATCGCGCGGCAATGGCAGAGTTTGCTGAGCATTCTGCGTCTTCCGGAATTGAGCGAAGGTAATGGGAATCTGTCCGTGCGCGTGGCGCAGCACCTGACGCTCGATCAGGATAATCCCAACAGCATCGTCAGCTGCATCTCCCGCGCCCGCGAAAACGCGCGCGGCATCCGCGAAAATATTTCCACGGAAATGTGGGAAAATCTGAATATGCTCTACTGGTCGCTCCGGAGCGACGACGCGACGGCGCGGTTTGAAGATTCGCCGGACAGCTTGTGGCGATCGGTGATGAACGGGTCGATGCTCTTTCAGGGTTTGACGGATCAGACTTTGGCGCACGATCAGCGGTGGCTGTTTGCGCAATTGGCTAAATATCTGGAGCGGATCGACGTTACTTGCCGGGTGATCGAGACGAAATTCAATTTTCTTAAATCGGCCGAACAGTTTCTGGAGAGCACGCTGCGTAATATCAACTGGATGGCGGTGCTGCGGAGCTGCTGCTCGATTGAGGCGTATCGGCGGTACAACCTGGGGGATATGGATCCGTTCCGCGTTGCGTCGTTTTTAATATTGGAGAAGAATTTTCCGCGGACGGTGCGTTTTTCGGTGAGCGGGGCGCTGGCGTCGATGGCGGCGATCCGGACGAGCACGCGCGGCGGCGCGATCGATCCGGCGGAACGAATTCTTGGGCGGCTGGACGCGCATCTGGAATACGTGCAGATCGCGGACATCGTGGCCGACGGGCTGCCGAACTTTTTGCAGCATATTCAGAGCGCGATTAACGATGCGGCGCTGGCGGTGCAGCAGTCCTATTTTCTACAGTGAAGGCGGATGTTTCATGCTTTTGAAGACGACGCACCAGACCGACCTTGTTTATTCGGACATGATCAGCGAGTCGATCATGGAATTGCGGATGGTGCCGCGGCAGGAGCAGGATCAGCACCGGCTCTCGTTCAATTTGGCGATTGGGCCGCCGACGAGCATCAGCAGCTATTTCGACTGGCTGGGGAATACGGTTCACACGTTTTCGGTGAATGGGTTTCACAAGGAGATTCGGATCGTGGCGACGAGCGTGGTGGAGACGGATCGGCCGAACCGGCAGCCGGAGCATTTCAGCGACACGTGGCCGATTCCGCCGGAATCGCTGGATTATTCGCTATACGATTTTCTGCATTTTGGGGGTCCGGTGGTGGATTCCGCGCCGCTGCGTGAACTGTCCAAGACGCTGGGCGCGTGGGAGGGGATGCCGCTGGGGGAATTGTCGATGCGGATTTTGAATCAGATTGATGAGAAGTTCACGTATAAAAAGGGGATCACGAACGCGGCCAGTCCGATCACGGAGATTCTGCAGACGGGGTACGGGGTGTGTCAGGATTTCACGCATCTGATGATCGGGCTGGCGCGGGTGCTGCATATTCCCGCGCGGTACGTGAGCGGGCTGCTGCATCCGGGCGAGCGAGAGCTGCGGGGTAACACGCAGACGCACGCGTGGGCGGAATTGTATTTTCCGAGCACCGGGTGGATTGGGTTTGACGCGGCGAATCGTTGCCTGGTGGGGGCGAATTTTATCAAAGTGGCGAGCGGGCGCGATTTTAGGGACGTGCCGCCGAATCGGGGGGTTTATCGCGGGAACGCGACGGAGACGATTGAAGTGGCGGTGACCAGCGACGAATTGCCGGCGATTCCGCCCGAATTAGCGGCCGAGCGGCTGCAATCGCTGGACGTGCCGACCTATCCGCCCGGCTATACGGGTCATCGGGAAACTGCCAATCAGCAGGAACATCAGCAGCAGTAGGGGAGCCGGGGCTGTCTGCCGCAAAATCGGGCGAAAATAATTGATGTCATCCTGGGCGGTTCTTTGCCGCGGCGGAAATTGACAAAGAAAATTGCGCGCGGGCGGGGGGTCAAGGGGCGGTCGGCGGCTGGAAGCCGGGTTCTCCAAATTGCCAGAGGAAAAACGACATCATGTCGGCCAATTCCTCATCGTGCTGTTTCTTGGATTCGCCGATGCCGTGGCCGTTGGCGGTATCGACTCGCAGGAGGACGGGTTTATCGCTGCTGGTGGCGGCCTGGAGGCGCGCGGCGAACTTCATCGGCTGCCAGGGAATGACGCGGGGGTCCTGGAGACCGGTTTCGATCATGACGGCGGGGTAGGGGACGCCGTCGCGGACGTGGAGATAGGAATCCATGGCGTAAAGGTCTTCGAATCCTTCGAAGGTCTGGGCGCTGCCGAATTCGGAGATGTTGGGCGGGCCGTTGGGGGAGAGTTCGGCGCGGACGGTGTTCATGACGCCGACGGCGGGGATGGCGGCGGCGAAGAGGTCGGGGCGTTCGGTGATGGCGCGGCCGATGGTGATTCCGCCGGCGGAACCGCCCCAGATTCCCAGGCGCTTGGGTGAGGTGTACTTTTGATCGATCAGGTACTGGGCGCAGGCGATTAGATCGCGCCAGGAGTTGGGTTTGGTGAGTTTGTATCCGGCCAGATGCCAGTCTTCGCCCTTTTCGCCGCCGCCTCGGACGTGGGCGATCGCCATCACGCCGCCGCGTTTGAGCCAGGGGAGGAACCGCACTCCAAACTGCGGGTCCATGGTGATGCCGTAGGCCCCGTAGGCGAAGATGAAGGTCGGGCGGTTTCCATCCAGCGGGGAATCTTTTCGATGGATGATGGAAAGGGGGACGGGCGCGGCGTCATAACTGGGGACTTCGACTTCCTCGGAGACGAGATAGTCCGGCTGATCGAACGGCCCGGCGGGGCGAAGGCCGGTGTTTTGCACCTGATCGGTGGAAGGATCGTACTGGTAGATTTGCTTGCCGCGTATCCAGGATTCTTCGGCGAAGATGAAGCCGGGAAGGTCGGGTTCGGAGGCGCAAATTTCGACGGAACCGTCGAGCGGCAGTTTCACATTCTGGGCGGGCGAATTATAGGGGACGCGAATCACGCGCGAGATCGCGCCGTCCAGTTCCTTTACGTATAGCGCGTCGGCGGCCGCGATCATGGACTGCACGACGCCGGGGCCTTCGGGGACGATGATCTGGGCGCCAGCCAGGTCTGGGTGCGAGATGCTGGTTTTAATGATCTTGAAACGGGATGCGTCGTGATGGGTGAGCAAATAGAGATCGTCGCCGTGAAGTTCGTCATCCGTCACGTCGGCATCGGGGTCGCAAATTTTGGTCCAGATGGCGCCGGGGTGTCCGACCGACGCCAGGGGGGCGGCGTAGAGGTATATCTCGTTTTGGCTTCCGCGAGCTACTTCGGCCAGCGCATAATCCGAATCGGGTGACGCCACCACGGCGGGGCCGTCAATCGGGTCCAGGTCGATTCCTTGATTTACGCGGGCGCCGAAGACCGGCACATCGGCGTCCGCTGATTGGCCGAGGACGTGCAGATAGGTGATGCTGTTCTCCTCGGTTTCCAGGGGCGAAGCGTTTTTGGCCAATTTTTGCAATCGCGTGAAAAAGAAGGACTGGTTATCCGGCCGCCAGCTGACTTCGCCGTCCCAGACGCGATCGATGGGCTGGCCGATTTCGGTTCCGGCGGCGGTGTCCAGGACGTGCAGGGAACCGATTTCATGACCGGCCAGCGAGACGACGAAGGCGACGTATTTTCCGTCGTGGGATGGGACGTAGGAATTGATCGCGGCCGGCTCGCCATGGGGGCCTTTGAATTTATCGGTGTCGACCAGGAGGGTTTCGGGGCCGGCGAGGCCCTGGCGGAGATAGAGCTTGGCGAGATTTTCCTGGGGGAGCGTCTTCATGTAGAAGTATCGATCGCCTTGGCCGCGGTAGGCATCTCCGACGGCGGCGGGGGCGGCGTTGCCGTATTTTGTGATCTCGGAAAGCAGGGCCGCGCGTCCGGGAATTTTGTCCAGGGTGTTGCGGGTGTACTGGGCCTGGGCGGTGATCCACGCTTTCACGGATGGATCGTCCAAATTTTCCATGTAACGGTACGGGTCCACGATTTTGGTGCCGAAATAATCGTCGGTGACGGGCCGGACGGGCGCGACCGGCGGGGGGTTTCCGGAGGTCATCAGCGCGGCGGCGATAATCAGCAGGAGTTGGATCACGCAAGGAAGCTTCGCTGGAGGGGCGGATCAAATCAAGGCACGGCGGGGGCTGGTTCACCTACCGACGCCGGCCATGCCGCTGGCGTTGTATCGCAGGCCGGCGGCCGCGCCGTGAGGCAAATGGCGGTCGATTTCGGCTAAATCCTCCGGGGTCAATTTTACGTGCACCGCTTCGGCGTTCTCCTCGAGGTAATGAATTTTCTTGGTCCCGGGAATCGGGACGACATCGGCCCCGCGCGATAGCACCCAAGCCAGGGCCAGTTGCGATGGCTTGCAATTCTTGGCGGCGGCGAGTTTCTCGATCCGGGCTACCAGGTCGAGATTGGCCTGGAAATTCTCGTCTTGAAAGCGCGGGAACAAAAGGCGGCGATCGCCGGTGACCAGATCGGAACGGTTGCGAATTTGGCCGGTTAGGAATCCTCGCCCCAGGGGGCTGTAAGCGACGAAGCCGATGCCGAGTTCGCGGCAGGTGGGGAGAATCTGGGCCTCGACGTCGCGGGTCCAGAGGGAATACTCGGTTTGCAAGGCGGCGATGGGATGGACCTTGGCGGCTCGGCGGATGGTCTCGGCGGCCGCTTCGGAGAGTCCCAGGTAGCGAACCTTTCCCTGCTTGACCAGATCCGCCATCGCGCCGACGGTTTCTTCGATGGGCGTTTGGGTATCGACGCGATGCTGGTAGTAGAGATCGATGGTTTCGACGCCCAGTCGCTGCAGGCTGGCTTCGCAGGCTTCGCGGACGTATTGGGGCTTGCCGCTGACCCCTAGAAAGGTGCCGTCGGCGGCACGGAGATTGCCGAATTTGGTCGCCAGGACGACTTGATCGCGGCGGTCGCGGATGGCCGCGCCGACGAGGCGCTCATTTCTGCCAATCGCGTACATATCGGCGGTGTCCAGGAAGTTGACGCCCAGGTCGATGGAGCGGTGGATGACGCGGATGGACTGCTCGTCGTCGGGCTGGCCGTAGAATTCGCTCATTCCCATGCAGCCGAGCCCGATAGCACTGACGGAAAGGCCGGATTTGCCCAAATTCCGGCGGGGATAGGCCGATAGCTGCATAAAAGCGGTCCTTTCGGGAAAGATTGGTGATTGTAGGTTATATAACTGGGACGGAGAAAAGGCGTTTATTGGGATAAGATAAGGCATTCTTTTGTAACTTTGAGGAAATACGCGCGTGTCTTCGGATGAGACCAACCCCGTGATCGAGGCGTCGAGAGAAGAGCTATTCGAGCGAGCGGTCCAACAGCATTCCAAGCGGATGCTGGCGGTGGCGCGGGCGATTGTAGGGAATCGCGCGTCGCCGGAAGATGTGGTACAGCAAGCGTTTATGAATTTGTACCAGCATCGGCACCGATATGACTGGCGTCAGCCGGGCGGATTGGTGCGGAGGACCGTGGTGAACGAGGCGTTGCGGGTGTTGCGTCAGCCGCGCATGTCGGTTTTGCAGGAGGAAACGGCGGAGGAAGGCCAATCGCAGTCGCCTGGCAAGCGGCTGATGGAAAGCGAGACCATTATCCAGGTTCGCCGCGCCATCGACCGATTGCCTGATAATTTCCGGGCGGCCCTGGTCTTGTGCGAGTATGAAAAAATGCCGTACGCACAAATCGCGGAGTCGCTGGGCGCCACCATTCCTCAGGTCAAAACCTGGATTCATCGTGCCAGGCGACAACTGGCGGAGATGCTGAAGGAATACGTCAACCAGGATTGAGGCGGAACATGGCTGTGAATGATAATGACGTGGAACTGCTGGAATCCTACCTCGACGGCGAACTGCCGATGAGCGAATGCGAGGGTCTCTGGCGACGCCTGGCGGTGGAGTCGGAACTCTCCAAGGAACTCGACCGGCTCAGGGCCGACGGGGCGGTGCGGCAGATCGTCTTCTCCAGCCTGGAACCCAGCGATGAAAGCCTGGCGCAATTACACAGGAATATTTTCAAAGGGGCGCGGCGGCAGACGCTGCAGGCGACTTACAACCGCTATGTGCGCGTGATCGGCACGGTGGCCGCGTGTTTGATGTTTGGATTTGCCTTCGGATGGTGGGGACACGATCGGTATCCTAATTTCGCGCATGGCTGGATTAACGGAAGCTCCGGCGGCAGCATGGCCGACATGGGCTTGGGCATCACGCCGGTCCGCGCTCCGGCGGTTGCGGCTCCGACGGGGAAATATGTGGTTAATGTTCGCGACGGTTCCGGGCAAGTGATCGCGACGCAGCAATTCGATACCTTCGAGGAAGCCAGGCAGTTCGCCGATGATTTTGCCAAATCGCAGGCCAGTCACTCCGCGACCCACGATGTGCCGGCGGTCCCCGTCGGCGACAAGTTTTGAATGATTCAATCTGGATGGCATATATTTTTGGGCCGGTTGGCCGGAGCGCGCAGCGTTGGGGCGCTGGTTCTGGCGGCAGGTCTATTTTTTCTTTCACCTCTTTGTCGCGCTGATAGTAATCTTCCCACGACTCGTCCGCTGCTGGATGAACTGAACCGCGAGACGCGGGATTTGTTCAGGCAGACCGCGCCCAGCGTGGTGCGGATGGAATTGCCGCTGGGGGCCGAGGCATCCGGGGACGATCACCTAAACAAATGGTTCGGACGGTTAAGTCCCGAGGTACTGCGTCGACTGCAGGACGTGCAGCAGGGCGGAACCAATGAGGTTTTGGTTCGCGAGGATATCGTGCCGAGCACGCTCCCCTCGGATCAGACTCAAAGCGACCAGGCGCCGCGCGAAATCGTGGTGCAATTGCGTCCGTTTGTTCCCAATTGCGTTGGGGTCGTCATCGACGACGACCGGCACGTGCTGGTTCCGATGTATGTCGATCCGGAGCGATTTTCCGCCGGCGCGACGGCTTTGCTCTCCGACGGGAGTTTTTCGCAGGCGACGTTTATCGGCTCCGACGAGCGGACGCAAATGACCGTGCTCAAATTGCAAAGCGGCGATGTCAGGACGGCAACTTTAGGCAGCGAAGAGCTTTCGCCGGGAACGCTGCTAATGGTTTTGTCGCTGAATCCGGCGTTTAATCGACTGGCGGTGTGGCAGGGATGGCAACCGGACCCGGCGGCGATTGTAAACCTGGATGGTTCGATTGCCGGGTTTGCGGGGGATGCGGGTTTTGTACCGGCGGGGAAATGTTTGCCGGTGGCGCAGGAACTGATCAATTATGGGCATGTTCGCCGGGCTTATCTGGGGGTTGGGGTGCGGCAAGTTTTGCCGGACGACCCGGAGCGCCAGGCGAACGCCGCGTTGGGAGAGGCGCCGGCGTTGCGAATCGTCGCGGTGGTTGCGGGCTCGGCGGCGGAAAAGGCGGGATTGCACCCCGGCGATTTGATTCTGGGTCTGGCTGGGCAAGGTGTGGGGGATGTAGCGGCGTTCGCCGCGACGATCGCCAGTCGGGAGGGTGCGACTCCAATTCTGATCCTTCGCGATGGGCATCCAATGTCTGTAAGCGCGGAGCTAGAGGTTCAATAGTTTTGCATTCCGGTTGAATCGGATAGCGGCACGGGGGAGAATCCATCGCACTTTCGATCTGGTGTTCGTATGCCTCCCGATCCCGAAGAGCGCAAAGCCGAATCGCGTCTGCCCGCCGGGTTGGGCGGGGGGTGGAATCTCCGCAAGTTCCGCTGGGCGTGGGCGCTGCCGGCGATACTGATCTTGGTAGTCATTGGGCTGACGTTTCTGGTCTGGCATCTGCAGCGCGTCGACGGGCAGCGAGCGGTGGAATTGGACGCTCAGGTTTTCGCCCAACGGCTCGACGAGCGTGCCCAGGGGCTGATGAGCGCCGCGACGCGGCATTTGCGCCGCGAATGGGTTGCGGGTCATTTGTCGACGCCGGACAAATTCGCCGCGGATGTTAGCAAGGTTAGATTAATCGATCCGAATCTCAGTATGGTCGGTTGGGTGGATTCCGACGGCACATGCCGGCAACTCACCGGGGGCGCCAGCGGAATTCAGCAAGGGGCCCCGATCAGTGCCGATCCCTTTTGGGGCGATCTTTTGGATCGGGCGCGGGCAACGGCGTCGATCGCCTCCGCCGGCCGAATTGATGCGCATGACGGCCCGGTTTTTGAGGGCGTAATCCCCGGCGCCGACGGGCATTCGGCAAGCTCGCCCGGGCTATTGATTTTTGAATTTCGGCCGATCCCGATTTTAAATCCGCTCGTCGAGGCGGACATGAGGGGGATGTTCGTTTTGCAATTGTGCGATCAAGGGGGAGAGCCTTTTGTGGCGGTTCCCGGCTCGGCGGACATGACGGACGCCGACCCCGCGATCCGCGTGCCCGATCTTCCGGTGCGCTTTTTGAATCACAACTGGCAACTACGCGTCATTCCGAGTCAGTTGTTTGTCCAGGAGCGCATGGGCAGTGCGCCGAACTGGGCGCTGTGGGTCTGGCTCATCGGGACGGTGCTGCTGATCGTCAGTATCCTGCAGGCGCGGCATTTCCGGAAATTGGACGAACAGCGTTTCACCCATCACTTGCAGGCACTGGAGAGTTTGGCGATTACCTCGGCAACGATATTGAGCAAGGTTGGGTCGTCGGGGGAGGTCTGGCAACGTCTGCCGGAGGCGACCAGTTCGCTTCTGGGGATGGCGATGGCGTCGGTGGCGGTGCTTGAGGAAGGGGGGGAATCGATCCGGATCGTTGCGCAGCACGGGACCAATCCGCCGACCGTCGGGCGGCAATTTCTTTTGGAGCATATGCCTTCGGCACGGGTGTGCATGGAGACGCGCAAGCCGGTGACGATTCCCGATGTGGGGATTCATCCCAAGATCCCCAATAGCCCGCATAATTCGCTGCTGGAGACCTACAACATTCAATCCGCACTGCAGGTGCCGCTTTGCTTCGGGGATCGAACGCTGGGCATTTTGATGCTGGCGCATACGGCGCCGCGGCAATTTACGGCGTCGGACATTCGGCTGGCGGAATTGTGGGGGACGCTGGCGGCGGTGACGATCGCCAACGACCAGCTCCTTGAGGAGACGAGCCGGGCGCTGGAGGCTCGCAGCCGGCTGCTGACTCAGCGCGACGCCCTGTTCGGAGTGATCAACGAGTTGACGGCCCACTATAGTTCCACGGCGCAAATCCTGGATCGCATTGTCGAGCTGGCGCCTGGTCCGCTGGAAGCCGATTTGTGTCAGGTGAGCCTGGTCAGCGAGGATGGGCAGGAACTTGTTCTGAAGGCGCAGACGTCGAATTTTACTCCGGAGCTGATCGGCATGCGCTACAGCATGGACGGGGGACTCTCGGGCAAAGCGTTGCAGGAACGCCGGCTGCTCACGGTCGAGGACGGAGGCCCCGACAACCCAATCCTCCATCCGGTCTTCCGCAAGCGCATCCCGTGCGGCAGCATTCTTTTCGCGCCGCTGGTTGGGGCGGACGGCAGCCCGATCGGGGTGCTGGTGGTGCTGCGGAAAAAGAAGGGTTCATTCTCCAGCGAGCAGATCAGCATGAGCCAGCTGCTGGCGGTGCGTGCGGCTTCGGCGATTGAAAACGCGCGGCTCTACCAGCGCACGCGCGAGGACGCCGACGCCAAGGCGATGCTGCTTCGCGAACTGAATCACCGGGTGAAGAATAATCTGGCGGGGATCGTGGCGCTGCTGTCGATGGATCAGCCGGAATTGTCCAAGCCGGCGCGAAAATGGCTGGGGCGGGTTATCGACCGGGTGCGGACGCTGGCGCGGACGCACGAAATGCTCAGCGGGGGCATCGAGCACGTTTCGCTGAAGGAACTGGTGGATCAGACGATCCAGTCGCTGGCGGTGGTGACGCCGGCGGGGGTTAAGGTGCGGTGCCAGCACCAGGAGCCGAAGCTTCGGATGCGGACGGATCGGGCGGTAAGCGTTGCGATGGTGCTCAACGAATTATGTTATAACGCCCTGGTGCATGGGCTCGTCGATCGCGGGACGCTGACGGTGCGTGCGGCTGCCCAGCCGCCTGGGAAACTGCTTTTGGAAGTGATCGACGACGGGTGCGGGTTTACTGAAACCGAGGCGGGAGCGGAGGTTGCGTCGGCGGTCGTTTCCGATCGGGTCGCGGTGCTGGGGCGTGCCCACACCGGACTGGGGCTGGACCTGGTCCGCGATTTCGTCGAGCGGGAATTGCGCGGACAGTTCAGCATCGAGCCGACGCCGGGCGGCGGAACCACGGCGCGAGTGATTTTCCCTTTAAGAGAGGACGAGTGGTCCGGACCCGGGCTATAATCCGCTCAGCACAAGGTTGAGGAGACACTTATGCATAAACTGATTGAGGAGCCGCGACCGGTCGCAGAGGCGACCTACCGGTGTTTGGTCGTCGAGGACGAAACTTTGGTGGCGATGGGATTGAAGGCCCAGTTGGAACGGATGGGGCACAGCGTGGTGGCGCAAGCCGCCGACGCGGAGCAGGCGGAGGCCTTCTTCCGCAAGAGCTTGCCCGATTTGGTTTTGACGGACATTCGGCTGAACAATCATTGCGACGGCCTGGAACTGGCGGAGAGATTGCTGCGCATCCGTCCGTGCCCGATCGTGGTGATCAGCGCTTACGGCGAAAAGGCGCTGATCGAGCGCGCGACCGGGGCCGGGGTCTTTGGATATTTGATCAAGCCGGTGAGCGACGAGGCGTTGGCGGCGCAAATCGAAGTGGCGGTTGCGCGTTGCCGGGAGCACAGCGTGCTGGTTGCCGAGAAGCAGGCGCTGACGACGAGCCTGGAGAACCGCAAGCTGATCGACCGGGCCAAGGGGATCCTGATGCAGCGGGCCAATCTGACGGAGGCCGAGGCGCACAAACGGTTGCAGCAGGAGAGCCAGAAGAGGAGGATTAGCGCTCCGGAACTGGCGAAGAAAATTATCGAATCTGAAGAACTACTGGGATGTTGAGGATAATGCTGAATGATGAATGCTGAATGATGAATTAAAGGCGCCGGTCGTGCGCGTTTTATTCAGCATTCAGCATTCATCATTCAGCATTTATTATCCTGGCGCTGGGAGGGGGCCGCCGCCGAGACTTAGGTCGGGGCCTTTGGATTCGGGAGTGGGGGTCGACTGGGTCGGCAGGCCGCGGCGTTGTTCCTTTTCCAGCAGATCGCTCACCGTCGGCTTGGTGAGGATTTCGCCGCGCATGATTCGTTCCACGTCCGTCGTGTCCAGGGTTTCGTATTTGATCAGGGCTTTGGCCATCGCCTCAATGCGATCGCGATTGGCTTCGAGAAGTTTGCGCGTCTCTTCGTAGAGAGAGTCGATGAGGTTTTTGGTTTCTTCATCGATCAGTTTTGCGGTGGCTTCGGAATAGTCGTGCCCGCCGCCCATATCGAAATAGTTGGGACGGGAGTCGTCTTCGCCGTAGAAGACGAATCCAAGGCGGTCGCTCATGCCCCAGTCGCGGATCATTCGGCGGGCGAGATTGGTGGCTTGGCGAATATCGGCGGCGGCTCCGGTATTCACGTCGCCGGTGAACATCTCCTCGGCGATTCGTCCGCCGAAGCAGACCTTCA
>JBEKPV010000096.1:0-12511 GCA_049520395.1 Tepidisphaeraceae bacterium | reverse complement strand
CCCTTCCCCCCCCGGCCACAATTCGTCCAGCGGAACCCCGGTAACCCCCGTGCGCAGAACCTTCAGCCCCGCGCTATGCAGTAAGCGCCGGGCCGTCGCCCGCGTATAAAAATGCACGTGCGTCTTGTCCAGGATTCCCCGTTCCGCCCTGGGAAAACAACCGAAGAGAAGCATCAATCGAACCGCCAGATGCGCCAGATTCGGCAGCGAAATCAGGTAAACCGCGTCCGGCGCCGCCAGCGTCTGCAATTTCCTCAAAACAGCCAGCGGATCAGGCGTATGTTCCAGCACATCGGCGCACACAATCACGCGATACGATTCCTCCGGCACCGCCACGGTCTCGATCTGCCCCGTGAAAACGCGGCGATAATTCGGTTTGCACGCCTCCGCCCACCGTGGATTCATCTCCACCGCGTCGATCGCCAGTCCGGAACCGCTCAAAAGTTCCCCGAGCATCCCCTGCGCCGCTCCCACGTCCAGAATGGGCGCTTGGCCCAACTCGCGCAGGCGGCTTGAAATCTGCTGGTGACTACTCCTGGGGTCGCGGTGCAGCCGGTAATGCGGCATGCGGCCTCCACCGATCGCGAAGTGCGTATCCAAAGGCCTCACGCACGCAATTCCACGCGTACGGAATCCCGTTCACGTAGCAAATCTCGTCCCCGTAATACGTCGGAATCGGAACCTCCGCCACGCGATACCCTCGCTTCAAAAATTCCAGAATGATCTGCGTATCAAAGTGCCAGTTGCTGGTCATCTTCTCCAGCGGAATCGTCCGCAGCGCCGCCACCGAATAGGCGCGATACCCCGAGTGAAATTCGCTTAATCGCGTGCCGATCAGCAAATTCTCCATCGTCGTCAAAATGCGATTTCCCCAAAATTTGTAAAGCGGCATGTTCCCCTTGCGGGCGGCGCCTTGAATCATCATGCGCGAGCCCATCACCATATCCGCCCGACCCTCCTCCAGCGGCGTCAGAAGCTGCTGCATCACCTCCGGCGCATACTGCCCATCTCCATGCAGAAGCACCACGATATCCAGCCCCTTCTCAATCGCATATTGATATCCCCGCCGCTGATTCCCGCCGTACATCAGGTTCACCGGATTACGGTAGATCGACAGCTTCCCGTCGTGCAGTTCCTGCTGGCACTGAACGCCGACTTCATAGGTCTGATCCTGGCTGGCGTCGTCGAAAACAAAAATCTCGTCGATCTTATTGCTGACTTCCGCAGGGATGCGCTGCAGCACGCTGCGCAGAGTGCTCTGAGCGTTGTAGGCGACCAGCAGGATGCCGATTTTCTTCATCAATCGCCTCGGAACCGCTCGCCCGCCCATTCCCCCGCCATACAAGGCCGGCACAAGCAAATCATAGCAGAAATAGGCCCATGGTTAAATTTCGGCTTGTTTTCGGGGCGAAATTCATCGATTCGCTCCGAATGCGCCGCTCCAAACAATAATAGGACCTAATGCGCGTCCCATTCTCTAAAGTGACGACCCGTCCCATTCGATGCAGGATGGAGAGGTTCCCACATGAAGACGCCATCGGATGCCCCCCAGGACGGGACCAGTGCAGCTCCTCGCGGTGAAGACCGCCGCCATAGTGTCGTCGATCGACGCGCCGGCCTGGACCGCCGCGCTCGCTCGCGCGAGGAATCGGGTTATACCGGCCCCGAGCGCCGGGTCGCCGATCGTCGAGGGGATACCGGCTTGGAACGTCGTCGCGGACCCGGCCGTCGCCGCTCCGACGATCGCCGCGCCGCCGAAGAGGGCGAAATGACCGGCCAGCAATTCGAATTCGTCATGGCGATCGAAACCTACAAAAAGGTCAACAAACGTCTCTATCCCACCTGGACGGAAATTCTGGAAGTGATTCAACAGCTTGGGTATCGCAAGGTGATGCACCGCACGGTTGATCTTCCGAACGTTCCCGAGCCGGATTTGACCAAACCCGCGACCGAAGCGGCATAAACGCCGCCTCCTGTTACACTATGCGCCATTAGAACCGCCGGGGCCCGGTCGATGCGCATTGCTCCGTTCATGATATTCACTCTCCTGATCGCCGGCTGCTCGCGCCCGGCGCCCCCGCCCATCGCACCAGCCCAGGACACCACCCCGAATTGCGTGCAAATTACTCCCGTCGTCGCCGCCATGCCCAACATCCCGACTCATCTGGCAATCGCCGCCACCAGCACCTATTTCGTGCAGGAGACCGACAACGGTCTCGACACCGTTTACCGAATCGACCCCCTGGACCAATCGCACACCACCGCCCTGACCAGCGCCGCCGTCGCCGCCGCCATGGGAAAGCCGACCGGCACCGGAAATTTCCAGGACCTCGCCGCCGAGGGCGACACTCTCTACTTTTATTTCGCCGGCCAGCAAGGCCATGAATTCTTCTCCTGCGTGGGGCGATTCGATCCAGCGGGAAAAATCCAAATTCTGGCCGACTATCAGTTCCTCTCAACCCTGTGCGCCGTCGGCGACTCCATCAGCATCTACCGCGCCGAGATGGCCGCCTCCGGCGACATCATCTGGCTCTGGCTCCACTCCGTGGACGGGTCCTTCTTCCTCCAAATCGATCCGAGCAATCCCGACGCCACGGCAATCGTCAGCCGCCCCTTCATTCAGCCGCAGGCGGATTTAACTACTCTCCAATTCACCAATGACAACTACGCCGTCGGCGCCGGTCCCGACGGCGATCTGCTCGTTCTCGACTACTTCGTCGGAGACCTCTGGCAAATCTCCCCCCAGGGTTTGGCCAAACCCCTGCATAGCCTGACCGGACTTCCCAGCAGCGCCTCCGCTCCCGCCCTCGACCCCAGCGAACGCATCGCCATCTTTTTTTCCGGAACCGATCTCTTCGTACCGCGGTCCGACGCCCAGCAGATGGAACAAACTCCCTACACCGAGTTTCCCGCGCTCATGCTGTTCAGCGATCAAGACACCCAGAGCTTTTCGGTCACGGCCTTGCGCACCCCCGCCGAGTTCCCGGCTGCCAAACTTCAATTCGCCTGCATGCGCCCCACATCCGACGGATCGGGATGGATCGCTTACAACCCCTCCGATGGCGAATTTTTCCGCCTCAAACTCGCCCATCAAGACTGAAAATCGCAAATTTCCCCCGCACCCCTTACAATATCGTCGGCCTATGTCCCACGATACCTATGAATCCCCCCTGGCCTCGCGCAACGCCAGCCCGGAGATGCTCCGGTTATTCTCCGCACAACATAAATTCGGCCTCTGGCGCCGCCTCTGGCTCGAACTGGCGCGCTGCCAGCGCGAACTGGGCATCACTCGAATCACCCCCGAAGCCATCGCTCAGATGGAACGGGCGCTGGACACCATCGATTTCGCCGCCGCCGCGGATTGGGAAAAGCGTCTGCGTCACGACGTGATGGCGCACGTCCACACCTTCGGCACCGCCGCGCCCGCGGCCGGCGAAATCATTCACCTGGGCGCAACCAGTCAGTTCGTCGTCGACAACGCCGACCTGATCATCATGCGCGACGCGATGAAGCGCCTCGCCGTGCTGCTCGCCGGCGCCATCGACGCGCTAGCGCGATTCGCCGTCCAGTGGAAGGATCTCCCGACATTGGGATACACGCATTTCCAGCCGGCGCAACTGACCACCGTTGGCAAACGCGCCGCGCTTTGGGCGCAGGATTTCGCAATTGATCTGGCCGAAATAGAGTCGCGCATCGACACGCTGAAGTTTCGCGGGGCCAAGGGAACCACCGGAACGCAGGCTTCGTTCCTGGCGCTTTTCGAAGGGGATCACGCCAAGGTCGAAGCCTTGGACCGGATGATTACCCAGCGCTTCGGCTTTAACGAAACATTTTTAATCACAGGCCAGACCTACCCGCGAAAGGTGGATGCCCAGGTCGCATGCAGCGTCGCCGGCATTGCCGCCAGCGTTCACAAATTCGCCAACGACACCCGGCTCCTCGCCGGGCTCAAGCAGATCGAAGAGCCGTTCGAGGAGGATCAGGTCGGCTCCTCCGCCATGGCTTACAAGCGAAACCCCATGCGAAGCGAGCGAGCCACCGGCCTCGCCCGGTTTGCCATCAGCCTCGTCTCCTCCCCCCTGCAAACAGCCGCCGAGCAGTGGTTTGAGCGAACTTTGGATGATTCATCCAACAAACGACTCAGCATTCCCGAGTTGTTCCTCGCCGTCGATGGCTGCCTGCATCTGGTAAGCAACATCGCCAGCGGCCTGGTCGTATACCCCATGACAGTGCAAATGGCTGTCAACGCTGAACTTCCATTCATGGCGACGGAGGAAATCCTCATGGCGGCCGTGCGCGGCGGGGCGGACCGCCAAAAAGTCCACGAGATCATTCGCCGCCATTCCCAGGCCGCAGGCCTGCGCGTCAAGCGCGAGGGTTGCCCGAACGACCTGATGGACCGCCTCGCCGGCGAGCCAGAGTTCTCCAACATCAATCTCAAAAACTTGCTCGACCCGCGCCAATTCGTAGGTCGCGCCCCCGAGCAGGTCGACCTCTTCATCCGCGAGGTTGTCGGACCCATCCGCGCACGATACAAGGGCCAAATCGCCAACAAAGCCGAACTGCGAGTCTAAACATATCTGGAAAATTCCATGTTAATCTCGGCAATCTGCGTTAACGGCGGGGTCCATAAGAGATTGGATTTCACAACTATCAGGTTGACATTCCCCTATCCGGAGGTATCCTAATCTTCGAAGTCCAGATCGGTGTGGTGGTGTACAGAGTCGCAAGTCCCGCATCGGATCGTCGTAATGCAAATGGAAGAGGGAGTTCAATCCGAAGCCCATTCGTTCTTCGCTAACCAGAAGATGGTCGGCGAGTCGCCGATTATTTCTGCGCTCAAGCGAACGTCGATGGACATCGCGCCCCGTCGCTCCACCGTCATGATTCTCGGCGAGACCGGCAGCGGCAAGGAAATGCTCGCTCGCTTCATTCACCAGAATTCACTGCGGGCGAGCAAGCCTTTCATTCCCGTCGATTGTTCCTCCCTGAGCGACACACTCTTCGAAAGCGAATTGTTCGGCCACGTTAAAGGCGCCTTCACCGGCGCGACGCGCGATTCACTCGGCTTCATCCGCGCGGCCGACGGCGGAACTCTCTTCCTCGACGAAATCGGCGAACTCACTCCGCACCTTCAAGCAAAACTTCTTCGCGTTCTACAGGAACGTTGTGTTGTCCCGGTGGGCGATGTTCGTCCGCGTCCGGTTGACATCCGCGTCGTCAGCGCGACCAATCGTTCGCTCGACACCATGGTCCGCGAAGGCTCCTTCCGTCAGGACCTCTTCTTCCGGCTCAACGTCGTGGTCCTCAAGCTCCCCTCGCTGCGTGAGCGCGATGCCGATGTGGTTCCGCTGGCCGAGCATTTCCTGAAAATCCAGGCCGATCTCTATCGCGAACCGCTTAAGACGCTTTCCCCCGAAGTGCAGATGCTTCTCCGCAGCTATGCCTGGCCGGGCAACGTCCGCGAGCTGGCCAACGTGATGGAACACGCTCACGTGATCGCCGGCGGCACGGAGGTCATGGTCGCCGATCTCCCCCCGCGTCTGCAAGCCAGCACGCTCGCTCAGGGCAATGGCGACGACATGAGCCTCGAAGACATCGAACGCTGCACCATCGCCAAGGCTTTGAAGAAGGTCAACTTCAACAAGGCCGCCGCCAGCCGCATGCTCGGCATCAACATTCAGCGCCTCAATCGCCGAATCGTCCGCCTGGGCATCCCCGTTCCAGCCGGCAAGTAAATTCCATTTCCAAAATTGAATGCGGGAAAGGCTTCGCAGGCCCAAACTGTTTCTTCACCGGGCGTATTCCACCGATCGCACTTCCCGAATCAGCGTGACCTTGATCTCGCCCGGATAATTCAATTCCGTTTCGATCTTCTGCGCGATGTCCCGGGCGATCTTCGCGCTGATGCGATCGTCCACCAGACGCGCATCGACGATCACCCGCACTTCGCGCCCCGCCTGGATCGCGTACGCCTGCCGAACCCCCTCAAACGTCATCGCCAGGTCTTCCAACTCCTGCAGCCGCTTCACGTATCGCTCCAGGCTCTCCCGGCGGGCGCCCGGCCGGCTGGCGCTGATCGCGTCGGCCGCCATCACGATCGGCGTGTAAACCGTCGTCGACGGCACATCCCCGTGATGCGCCAAAGCCGCATTCAAAACCGCCTCCGGCTCATCAAACCGCCGCAAAAATTCCATCCCCAATTGCGGATGCCCACCCTCCTGCTCATGATCCATCGCCTTGCCAATGTCGTGCAGCAACCCCGCTCGCCGCGCCAGCGTCCCATCCAGACCCAGTTCGTCGGCAATCACTTGAGAAAGATACGCCACCTCCAGCGAATGCTTCAGCACGTTTTGCCCATAACTGGTTCGAAAGGCCAATCGTCCCAGCATCGGGATAATCGGCTTGGCAACCTGCAGATTCGCCTCCTGCGCCGCCTCTTTTCCGAGGCGCACCAGTTCCTCCTCCATCTCCTTACTCGTCGCCGCCACCACTTCCTCGATCCGCGCCGGATGAATGCGCCCGTCCTGAACCAGCCGCTCGAGCGAAATCCTCGCCACTTCGCGCCGCACGGGATCGAAGCAACTCACCACCACAACGCCCGGCGTATCGTCGATGATCACATCCACCCCCGTCGTCTTCTCAAAGCTGCGAATATTCCGCCCCTCGCGGCCAATGACCCGCCCCTTCATGTCGTCGCTGGGGATGGAAACCGTGCTGACCGTATGATCCGAGGTCTGCTCCGCCGCATAGCGCTGAATCGCCTGTAAAACAATCTGCCGGCTCCTTTCCTTCGCCTCATCCTGCGCCTTTTCCATGATTTCCTGGATCAGCGCTCCCGCCTCGAGCTTGCACTCCTGCTCTATCCGCTTCAGCAGCATCTCCTTGGCCGCCTCCGGCGAAAGCCCCGTCAATTGCAGCAACTGATCCCGCTGCTGGCGAAGAACCTGGCTAAGCTGTTCCTCCTTGCCCGCCAGCGCCTTTTCCCTCCCCGCCATGCGGCTTTCCAGATCATCCAGCTGCTTTTCCTTCACCGAAAGCGTGTCCAGCTTCCGATCCAGCGTGTCTTCGCGTTTGGTCAGTCGCGCCTCGTGATTCCGCATTTCGATCTTGGCCGACTCAATTTCGCGATCGAACTGCTCCTTGCGCTTAATCTGCTCTTGCTTACTGGCCAATTCCGCCTGCTGCGCTTTGTTTTGTGCCTCCAGCAGGGCATTTTGCTTGATGCGTTCCGATTCGCTTTGGGCGCGGGCCAGGGCGCTATTGCCCATCATTTTGAGGATGCCGAAGACCACCAGGCCGCCGACAACCGCTCCCAAGCAAATTCCCAGGGTAAGTTCCATGAACGACCTTCCGAACTAAGCTCCGCCGATTGCGCGCGAAACCTTGGCCGCGGATGCTTATGGAAGGGCTTTGGACGTGAAAAAAACGACCGATGCGCGAACGATCAATCCCAGCGCCCGCTAAAACGCGGTAATCCGCCCGGATCGCTGCTTGGGGAGGCCCTTGAAGGCATGGAAAGTCGCCGGTCCGTACTTCGAATCCGGCACAATGCGGGCACCGGCGGCCACAGCCGCCCCAGCCGAGGCTGTCCGGCAAACGGCCACGATTGGCCGTCCGCGGCAGTTCGCAGCAGCCGGGCGACCACTGCGCCCAGCACATACGCCGCCACAACGACCGCCCATGCGGCCATCGCTGTCTTCCGGCTGATATCTCCCAGATTGACCATGTTCATGTCGTGTCCAAAAACCGCTCGGACGATCCGCCATCCGCTTCCGCAAACCGCCCGCGGCCGATGCGGCGCTCGTTGAACCTCGCTCACGCCGGCCAAACTCAATCTTCAAATATTATGCGTGCAATCACCCTTTTACAAGATTTGCGTTTGATAACTCCGGCTAACTTCCTTGCCACTCCCCCCTTCGAAGGGTATTTCCCCCCGATGCAGTTACAATGCCCCCCTATCGATGGTCGATCTGGACGCCCAGTTGAGAACCTTCACCGCCGGCCTGGGAATGCCCCTGGAAGGACTCCTGCGGCTCAGTTTGGCCGCCGTCGCCAGCGGATTCGTCGGACTCGAACGCGAACTCCGCGGCCGCGAAGCCGGACTCCGAACCACCATCCTTATCAGCGTCGGAGCCGCCCTGGCGATGCTCGTCTCCATCAACTTCGCCCAGCGCGACTGGCCCCATGGCAACACCTTCGACGTTGGCATCGATCCCGCCCGCGTCGCCTACGGCGTTATGACCGGCATGGGACTCCTCTGCGCCGGAGCCATCATCAAGGAAGGCCCCACCGTCCGCGGCCTCACCACCGCCGCCGCCTTGTGGTGCGCGACCGCCATGGGTCTCTCCGCCGGGCTCGGGCTTTATCTCCTCACCATCGGAGCCGCCGCCATCGTGGTCGCCGTCTTATGGCTGTTGCAATATCTGGAGCACAAACTCCCGCGGACACGCTTGGTCCGTATCACCCTCCGGCGAACCTGGGAGCCAAACTGCATCCCGCAAACCGTCACCGCCTTGCAGGCCGACGGTTTACGTATCGACGAAGTTGATTTTGTCAGACGAGAAGGGAGTAACGACGTCGATATCGATCTCCTCATCGGGTTCAATGAACGCTCGCGATTCTTCCAATTGGCGCAAAAAATCGAGGCCCATCCCGACCTCAATCTGCTCGGCGCCAGAAACCTTTGATCCGTGCGGGTATAATTATCCATCAGTCACTCTAGCGCGAGGCGGACATGCGAATATTGGGTTTCGGTTTCGGACTCGTCGCCCTCCTGATCGGCGTCGCGATTATGTTCAAAATGGAGTCCGACGAACTCCCCGCAACCCTGCAAGCCGACAAACAAGCGCAGCAGCAGGTTCAGCAAATCGCCGGCGTCACCGCCAACGGCGGCCCAGTGGAAGACACCTACACACTCAAGCCCCAAATGCGCCCTGACGGAAGCCTCGGAACCCTAATCGTCACCCGCCTCGACCCCGCCAGTCCCCTGGCACAGTATTTCGGGCTTCAACTCAACGACCAGATCGTCTCGGCGGGGTACAGCGGCGTGCAACTGAACGTCCGCGACGCCGCCGACGAAGAGACCGCCGAACTCAATGTCCGCGATGCCTATGCCCGCAGCGGGCAATTGGTCGTGTTGCGTAATGGCCAGCAGCTAACCCTACCCGCCCCCGCCTCCCAGCCCCCGCCCGCCGCCCCTCAGGCCCAGGCACAGCCCCAACCCCAGCCGCAACCCGCCCAGCCCTCTTCCGCCCAGCAGGATCCCATGAAAGCTATTGAGAACCAGCTCCACTCGGTGCCGGCAAACTAGCCGGAACCGGAGCGGTTGTCGCCGCTGGTGCGACCACCTTTAAGCCCAAATCCTCCAGGATCGCGTTATCGCTTAATCGCAATTCCTGTAATTTCGCCTGCCGCGGCACCCAAAAAGCGATCCACACATCCGTCGGTCGCGCCTTCCCCGTTTGCGCGGCGATCGGATAAAAACTGTTCCCCATGTTGTCGAACGAAGCCACGATGTATTCCTGCAATCTCAATTCCGCGCGGGCCCACGCGCCGACCGGCTTGTAGACCTGATCCGTCGTGTCGACCAAGGTCAGATCGCCAAGCTGCCTCCCCCAATCCCACGCCTTCTTGGTCGAACCGTCCCGCGGAACCGTCATGTGGAACTGCACCAGCAGATAATCCTCCGACGACGCGAATTGATCAATGAGGTTCGTCCCCGGCTCCGAAACCGCGCTAACCGGTTGCTCCATCGGAATCGACAGCGACGTAAGTCCCGTCGAATTCCACGATGCGCTGACCCCATTGGGTAGTTGAATCTTGCCGCTGCCGCCCGGCATTCGCACATCGATGGGAGTGAAGATCGATGAGGAAACCGAAACATCCTGAAATTCCAATCCCAGATCGCCGGTGGCGGAACCCGACTGAGGCGGCTCCGGCGCCGCGACCCCTTGCAACGTCTGCACACCCAGCGAAGCCAGCGTCTTGTCAATGTCCGGCTTGCGCATAATCCCCATCTTGTCCTTGTTCGTCGGCGGTCCGTACTCCACCGCTTTGCCCGATAAATCCCACGTCGAATATCGCTTCACTTCCAGAAATGTCCCCTTCGCCAACTCATACTGGGCGGTCTTTATCTGCGTCGGCACCAGGCAATCCTTGTCGACGATAAAAATCAAATCGATGGTCCGCGGCGCGCTCAGCGGCGTAAATAAAAAATCGTCCACTCGGCTCGCCACCGCGATCCCCCGGCGGTCCAGCGTCGCCACCGGATGGTAATCCTTAAAAACCGTCCCCGATTCATCGGAATGCCCCGCCACCAGGCGAATCGAGCCGGGCGAGAACCGGAAAAGCCCATCGGAATCCGCCGCATCCTTCACGGGAGACACCACCATCCTCACAATCAACATCGCCTGCTGGTCCGCATCGCTCGGCTGCAAAAGCTGCTGCACCTGTTCATCGCTGGGCCGCAGCGAGGGAATCTCCCCGTCAATCTGCATCAATTGCGGCTGAGTGAAAACGCCTTTGACATCTATCGCCTGGGCCGCCGGCGTTCCCACCAGCGTCCGCTCCGCCCCCACTTGAACGCCGATACGTTGACCGAACAACTCCGCCAGATAATCCGGATGAGCCTCCGCCATCGGCCGATCCCCCGCCAGCGAACCCCCATCGCTTAATTTGTAAACCAGTCCCAGCACCAGATCGTCCTGATGCAGCAGCAGATGATTTTCATCATCCGGATTAATCTGCGGACTATTGGTCATATCGTACATGGTGACGTCCTGATTCTGGCCCATCCCCATGTATTGCCCGGTGACGTCTTTAATGGAATAGCGCGCGTAGTATCCGACATCCGGCCCGAACGGAAGCGTCTGTGCCGCCACCGCGATAATGCCGGTGGCGATCAACCCCGCCCACAATCCCATCGCCCCCGCGCCGATTTTGTCCACCAGCAATGGAAACCGTACATTCCCCGGCACCAGCGCATCGAAGAGAAATCGAAGCGCGGTGTAGACCACCCCGAAAATGCCACACAGCGCCACCGCCGCCGCCACTTCGGTGAATTTACCCCCGACCATCCAGAGCGCGGCATTTTCGTGAAACCCCACCGCCGCCACCGCCGCGATGGTCACCAAAATCGCCGAAATCGTGGCGCTAAAGAATCCCTGCGTGTAATGGTAATAGGCCACCGCCGCGGTCAGAGCCATCAGTAGCACGCTGAAGACCATCTTCGTTCGCTCCGGCCGCCTCGGCGGCCAGCTTGCAACCTCTCACTTATGCGTCGGCCCGCCGGGTTTATGCCCATCGCCGCGCAAAACACGCAAAACCTCTTCAACGCTGGTCTCCCCCACCTGCACGTGTGCCAGCGCCATTTCCTGAAGCAATCGATACTGATGTTTTCGGAAAATCTGCTTGAGTTGCACGTCCGATCCCCCGGATCGGATGACGTCGCGCACTTCGTCGTCGATGACAAACACTTCGTACACGCCAAACCGCCCGCGGAACGCCAGATCGTGACAGAACGAGCAAGGAACAACATGCCCCTTGGAATCGCGCATCGGCTCCTTGCGCGCCAGGTAAAGCTTGGTCACCGCCGCCGGGTCCATATTCAGTTTTCGCAATTGATTCGGATCGGGCGCATACCCCACCTTGCACGCCGAGCACAGCCGCCGCACCAGCCGGCTCGAGATCACCAGCTTCAGCTTCGACATCGCCACTTCATCGTCCCCCACCAGTTTTCGCCACTGCGCGATCGCATCGAACGTGTTGATCGCGTGCATGCCGACGTAAACCCGCCGCTCATCCGATGCATACCGCGCCAATGCCCCCGCCACCCGCGGATCGCTGACCATTCCCACCAGCAACACATCCGGCTCATGCCCGATCACCAGCTCCACCATCTTCAATTCATCCGCCGGCGTCGCGTTCGGCGGCAACTTGTTCTGCGTAATCCCCTCCAATTCCAATTCCGGAGCCCGCTCAACGGTGTGAACGTGAAACATAAACGCGTCGTGCGATCGAATGATCGCATACGCCAGGCTGGTCAGCCCCTGCCCCGGCGGAGCCGCCATCAAGACCACCCCTCCGGTATCGTAGATCAGATTGCGAACCGCCTCGAGCTGCTCGTCGCTGAACCCGAGCGCTTCCAGTTTCAGATCCTGCCGCAGCCGCGGATCGCTCACCAATCGCATCGATTCCCCAGCCGCGCTGCCAAACGTGGTGATCTGAATTTCATGCCGCTCGTTGTCCAGAAGCGTGCGAAAAATCCCCGTCTGCGGCTTACGCCGCTCGTTCATATCCAACCCCCCCACGCGCTTCAGGTATTGCACCGCCGCCCCCGCCTTGTTGCGGTCCATCGCATCCCCCTCGTAACGAACTCCATCCACCGTGTAATTGACCGACGCCACCTCCCCCGCCGTCAGCTCCAACCTCTCCGCCCCCAGCCGCAGCGGCTTGGTCAGCAACAGTTGCGCCGCGTCATATTGCACCCGGTCCGGCGAATCCGCATCCG
>JBEKPV010000095.1:0-12691 GCA_049520395.1 Tepidisphaeraceae bacterium | reverse complement strand
CGGAGGGAGAAATCGCGCATTTCCTGGTGTGCTTCGACGTCGTCGGGGTCCAGAGCCAGGCCCTGGAGGTACATGGAAATCGCGTAGTCGTAATTGCCGTTTGCGGCGACGGTTTTGCCATGGCCGAAAAAGACTTTGGCCTTGGCCCGATCTTCTTCAGGGACGACGCGATATCCTTCGGGGAGTTCAGGCACGTTGCATGTCCTTCACCTCAATGCGCGCGGAATAGACGCAAATGGCCCCGCCTTTGCCCGCCGGAGTTGCCAAATGCATCTACGGGCCGCAATCTAACGCCCTTGGGTTGAACCTGTCAACCGAATGGGTAGTCTCTGGAATTGCCCGATGTACGAGACACTTAAGATTATTATCTACCCCGACCCGCGCCTCAAGCGCATCAGCAAACCCGTGGAGAAATTCGACGATAAATTAGGCATTCTGGCGAAGCGCATGTTCGAATTAATGCGCGAATCGCGCGGCGTCGGGCTGGCGGCGCCGCAAGTCGGGCAAAACATTCGTTTGTTTGTAGCCAACCCCACACAAAAGCCGGAAGACGATCGCGTCTACGTCAATCCCGAGTTGTTCGATGCCGAAGGCGATGAGACCGCCGAGGAAGGATGCCTTAGCATCCCGGAACTTCATGTCCAAATCTCGCGTTCCAAGAACGTGCGCATCCGGGCCATGGATTTGACGGGAAAAGTGTTCGAGCAGACGGAATCCGGATATCTGCCGCGCATCTGGCAGCACGAACTGGATCATCTCAACGGCATTCTCCTGACCGACCGCATGGGGCCTACGGCTAACATGGAGAATCGCAAGCTCCTGAAAGACCTCGAGGATAAATACGCCGCCGAGCGCGCCGCGGAGCCGAAGAAACATCCCAAAAAATCCAAATTGAGTAAATGAGATTGCTCGCCAAACTATGCGCATCATTTTCACCGGAAGCGGCGAATTCGGATTGCCAACCTTAGCCGCGTTATTAGCGGCGGGTCACCGGATCGTCACGGTTTTCACGCAACCCGATCGCCCCGCCGGGCGGGGTAGAAAAATCAGCGCCACCCCTATCGCCGAATTTGCGGGGAAACATTCGCTCCCGTGCGTTCGAACGGAAAACATCGCCAGCGAAGAAATCCCCGAATCGGATTTGATGGTCGTGATTGCCTTTGGCCAAAAAATACCGGCGGCGCTGGTCGATCGACCTCGGTTTGGCAGCATCAATTTGCATGCGTCACGTTTGCCGAAATTTCGGGGGGCGGCGCCTATAAATTGGGCGATTCTCAGCGGCCAAAGCCTCACCGGCAATACGATCATTCGCGTGGCTCCGAAAATGGACGCTGGGGCGATTTTGGCTCAATCCAGCGTGGCTATCGAACCTCTGGAGACAGCCGGCGAATTGCACGACCGCCTGGCCCAGGACGGGGTCGGGCTGATATTGCGCGTCGTGGATGATTTGGAGGCCGGAGGTGCGATTGAGACGCCTCAGGATGAATCCAAAGCCACCCAAGCCCCCAAGCTGAGCCGGAAGCTTTCGGAGATCGACTGGAACGACGGTGCCGAGCAGGTCGCGGCCAAGATTCGCGGTCTATATCCCTGGCCGGGCTGCCGGGCGCGATTAACGGACGCTGCGGGCGGAGAAGTGGCTCGCCTGACGCTCGTCCGCGCCCGCCCCACCACCGGCGAAGGCATTCGCTGGAGACCCGGCGAAATCGGCTCCGACGGTCACATATCCGCTGCCGACGGGTCGCAGGCGGTTGAAGTGCTGGAAATTCAGCCCGAAGGGGGCCGGCCCATGCCCCTGGCCGCCTACCGCCGGGGCAACGCCTGGATGCCTGGAATGCGATTACTCCCGCCCAAATCCGAAACCTGAAATCTACTTTCTGCTTTTCGACTCTCCGGCAGCTAATGCGCCCTCCTTTGCGCACCGATGCAAGTACCGGCCAAATGACATTTTTCATCTCGACATCGTGCGTACTGGGGGTTTGGGCCCTGTTGGGGCTCATAGCGACTGAACGGACACGAGGCTTGGCGGAAGTGCGGAAATTGCACGCGCTGGCACCACGGCCTGCCCCGCCAGCCTCCGTTGTCCCAAATCCCCCCGCCGCCCCCGAAAATCCGGCACAAATTAACTCCTAAAAGTGAATCATCGGGAATGAATTGACTTCCCCTCGCCGGGCACGATACGCTATCAGCCGGCGGTTTCCCGTACCGCCTCCATTCAGGCGGCAGCATGGCCACCCGGCAACCCATTAAATCTTTTTTGTGGATTTACGCGGTCGCGTTTTTGGCGGTCGCCATCGTCTTTATCATTGGCATCACGCTGCTGCAGTCCCCCCCGGGCAGCGCCGCACTCATGGCCGGCGCCGCGCTGCTGGCGGCGGCGGTCCTCGGCCTTTTCGTGGCTCTGATCGCCCTGCCGATCGCGCTTCACTTCCAAGCCTCCCGTGAAGCCCAGCAACTCCATCAGGAGCAGCTCAGCAACACGCTGGGCGAGCGACTTCAGTCGCTTTCGGTTCTGCTTAACCTGATCAGCGAGCAGCAATTAATCAGCGAGCGCGGCAAGTCCGTGGCGTTTCGTGAAAAGGACCTGGAAGCGGTTCGCCGGGCCCTTCAGGAGGAGATCGCCCGCAAGGATTGGGAGGCGGCTCTGAAACTCGCGGACGAAATCGAAAACGGGTTTGGCTACAAGCATGAGGCCGATCATTTCCGCGACGATATCAACGGCAAGCGCAATGAAATCCAACGGCAGAAGATCGCGGAATTGCTGGCGCCTGTGGACCGGTACATTCAGGCCGAGGCCTGGGGGTCGGCTTTGCAGGAAGCGCAGCAGCTGATGGTGAGTTATCCCGACGATTCGCAGGTTCAACGTCTTCCGGAGGAGATTGAGAGTCGACGCCAGATGCGTAAGGCGCAGCTTCGCCAGAGTTGGGACGAGGCGGTCAACCGCCACGACGTCGACGGAAGCATCGAGATTCTGAAGCGGCTGGATTTGTATCTGACGCCCGCCGAGGCGGAATCGATGCAGGAGATCGCCCGAAACGTCTTCAGGGAGAAACGAGAAACCCTGAGGACGCGTTTTGCATTGGCCGTCCAGGAACACAACTGGTCGTTGGCCATACGTCTGGGGGACGAGATCATGCAGGATTTTCCAAACACGCGCATCGCGCAGGAGGTCCGTGAAAAGATGGAGGCACTGCGGAAGCGTGCGGAGGAACCGGAGGCCATGTCGCCTGCGTCATAAGTATTTCGCCGGCGAACGCCCGAAGTGATTTCACTTTTTGTTCCAATTCGAAACGCCGCCGAGAGCGCCCGGCAATGCCTGATTTCTCTCTCCGCTTCGTGCCAGTCCCTGCGCATCGTCGATCGGGTTGAATACATATTGCTGGATGACGCCTCCGAGCCGCAATATGAGATCCCCAAACTCATGCTCGACTTTCGCAAGGAGACCCAATCCAAGGTGACGATCCTGCGATTTCCGGTGCGGCGAAATTACACCAGCGCCTGCGCCGTTGGGTTTTCAGTCGCGGCCGGGTCGGAGGTGATCCTCATCAGTCACGACATGCTGGTGACGCCCAGTTTTCTGCGGACCATTCTCGCCGTCGCGGCCAGCGATCCGGCGCTGGGCATTATCCGCGGCCGGTCGCAGCACATGGATTGCAGCCCCCACTCGCTGGCTCCGGAAAAACCGATCCGGACTTTCGAGAATGTGATCGCCTTTTCCGCGCAAGCCGCGGATGCGTTCGGACTGGCCGTCGTCGACACCGTGAGCTTGATTGGAGATTCGCTTTTGATCCAGCGGCCGGTGCTGGACAAAATCGGCGTCATGGATCAGCGATTCGTGGGATTTCTGGGGGATTTTGATTTGGGCATCCGCGCTCGCCGAGCCGGCTTCCGCACGGTGGAATCGATGGGAGCATGGCTCCATCACAGCGGCTGCGGGACGATCAACGCGGAACTTACGGCGGGCCGTGAAAAGCCCGAGGAAGTGGCTCAGGGACTTCCGATGTTGGATGCCGCATATGAGGTTTTGCGGGCAAAATGGTCGGTAGCCCCCCTGCCAGCGACGTTTCGGGAATTTACAGCCGCCCATTTTCCGATTTTACAAGCCGCCCCGCCGTCATCGGCCGACGATTTCCTGGCGCCGATCGCCCTTGATCCGGAATTTTGTGAGATATTGGGGAACTAAGCCACGTTTTTCTTCGGCCAGAGCGCGTCGCTGGCGGAATTCTGAAAAAACTTTTCAAAATCAGAAGCAGGCAGCGGGCGCGCGAAGAGGAATCCCTGCGCCATTTCACAGTTCAAGGATTGGAGCAAAGCAAGCTGATCTTCCTGCTCGACTCCTTCGGCGACTACTTCCATACCCAGATTGTGCGCCAAATCGGTGATCGCCTGAATGATCGCCGCGTATTGCCGGCGGCCGGCGGCTTCCCGAACAAAGGATTGATCGATCTTCAATCCGTCGAGCTTAAAGGTATGAAGCATGCTCAGCGACGAATATCCGGTTCCAAAATCGTCGAGGCAAACGCGAAACCCCTTTTCCCGGAGATCGAGTAACGCGGCAATGCTGTGCTCCACGTTGGAAACCAGGGCGGTCTCCGTGACTTCGAGGATCAGATCCTGCGGCGAAATGCCGTTCTCGCGGACGGCGGATTCGACCTGCGCGACAAATTCCCGCGCGGCCAATTGCTTGCCCGATACGTTCACACTGACGGCAAGATGCACATCGGGAAATCGCTGCTGCCAATCCTTAATTTGCCGGCAGCAGGCGGAAAGCATCCACCCGCCGACGAGGTTGATCAATCCGCTTTCTTCGGCGATGCCGATGAAATCGTCCGCTTCGATCAGGCCGCGATCGGGATGGTTCCAGCGTATCAGCGCCTCGGCTCCGGCGAGCCTGGAAGTCTCCAGCGAAATAATGGGCTGGAAATAGGGCTCCAGCGCGTTGGTCTCCAAGGCGCGGCGAAGTTCGCTTTCCACGGTGAGGCGGCGCATCGCCTGTTCGTGCATGGGCTGGTCGAAAATGACGAACCGATTCTTGCCCTCGGTTTTGGCGCGATACATCGCGGTGTCGGCGTCGCGGATCATGTCTTCGGCTTTTTCGTACCCCGAGGAGCTGATGGCGATACCGATGCTGACGGTGCTGTGAACCTGGCGGCCGGTTAAATCGTACGGCTTTTCGAGTTCCTTCAGAATCCTCTCCGCCGTGTGGGACGCATCGGCTTCGCAGGAAAGACCCGAGAGGAGAACGCAGAATTCATCGCCGCCCAATCGCGCCGTGGTGGACGTGGATTCGGCTAGGCCGACTGCGTCGGTGGATCGCAGCGTCTTCATCAAGCGCTCGCCGATCGCCTTGAGCAGCAGGTCCCCCGCTTCGTGGCCCAAGCTGTCGTTGACGATTTTAAACCGGTCGAAGTCAAGAAAAAGAACGGCCAGCAGAAATCCTTTTTGTCGCTTGGCTATTTCCAGGGCGTGGGAGAGCCGCTCGTGAAACATCGTGCGATTGGGAAGGCCGGTCAATCGGTCGTGGGTCGCCGCGCGGCGCAGATCGACGGTGCGCGCCTGCGCCTCGGCACGGGCTTCCTCCATCGCGGTGGCTTGCCCGTATATTCCGCGCGAAATGGTGGTCGCCAGCCAAAGAAAGATCACCGCGCATCCGGCTCCAAACCAGAGCATCCGCACCCATCCGTCGGCGACGGCCTGCTCCATCTCCTGCGCCAAAACCGCGGCACGGTCTCCGGCTTGCTGATCGAAGCGCCCCTTGGATTGATTGATCGTGTCAAGAAGATCGTTCAGCTCGTGCCGAAGCGCCCTACGCACATGCCGCAGCGCCACGGAATCCGTGCGCAAGATGTACAACCCGCCGGGGGCGGCCTGCAGGGTGTGATGGGTCCGGTCGATTGAATAACCGGCGCCAAAGACGGCGGCGGTCAGCGTTTTGATCGCCTGGGCCGATATCGACCCGTCGTTCAGCGGATCGTTGACGAATGCCTGGATCGAGCGGCCCAGTTGATCCAGCGCCGGCACAAGTTGGTTGTCCTTAAGATTTTCCAGGCGGTCTATTTGATCCTCGCCGTTGAGCACTTCCACGAGGCGGGCAAAATCGGCAAGTTGCCCGTTGAAATCGGCGAAGCTTTGGTACTGCGTCGGTCGCTCTTCTGAGTGTATCTGGCCGGCCGGCGCGCTGGCCTGTTGGCCGAAGGAACTTTGCCATTGGCTATAAAGGACGGCATCCTGCGCGTGGTGTTTTTCCTGCAGCGCATCGACGGCGTCGCGCAGGTTTGCGATCAGCGCCCGTACTTTGCCGATGGTTTTCCCCTGGGCGATGTCGGAGGCAATCGGGACGTAGCTTTCGCGCCACGCATCGCATTGTTTCGACAAACGAGCCAGATTCGTGGTTAATTGATCCAGATCCAGTAGTGGACCCATCAGGGCGGCGTCGGGACGGGGCTCCAACTGGGCGTGAACAAAATTCGCCAGATCGGCGGCCGCGTGATTGGCGCCCGTTTGCGGAATGGTTTCGTCGAACGTGGTCAGGAATTGCGAATGGGCGTCGGCGAGAAGTCGCGTCAAGGTATCCGACGTTTGATTCAGGTGATTTTGTTCACTCGTGGCGCCGGCGCGCTCGGTTCGGATGTGGCTCAGGGTCCAGCCGACCACGCCGATGGTGGTGATGACCGTCAGCAGACCGGTGGCGGTCAACCCACATACCAACCATAGGATGCGATTCGTACCGCGCGCTTTCATCGTGCATCCGGTCTTGGCGACACCGCCCTTTTTTTCCCGCGGGGCGATCCACAATTGGAAGTGTCGGTGACAGCGACTTCCTGTAAGTCTGTAAGCACCGTTGCAGACATCGGTAAAATCAATCGCGGAGTGAACTTTTGCGGGGAACTTTCGAGTTTCGAGAAGCCGTTACCGGACGATTCGGCCCTGTTTATACCACCGGCGGAGGGCCACGACGCACCAGATCGCCTCCACCAGCCCAAACGGCCAGGCGCCCTGCAGAAAGCCGTACGCGGACGCCAAAAGACATGAACCCGCAAAGGCGACCACAAACCACGGGGATCGGTCCTCAAGCGCATAAAAGAGCAACATCAGGCCAACCGCGGCTATTCCAAACAGCGTGAGCCAATTCAAACGAAGCGCTTCGAGTATCTCTTGCTCCACGATCGTTACTTCGCCGGCTGGGTTGTCGGCATCGGATATTTGGCATCCAGCGCCAGATTTAGCATCAAAACATTCACGCCCGGATCGCCAAGAAAGCCCAGGCCGGGCTGATCGGTATGCGCATCGATCAATTCCTGCACCTTATCCGGGGAGATGCCGCGAGCCTGGGCGACGCGGGCCTTCTGAATGGCCGCGTTATCCGGACTGATGTGCGGATCGAGCCCCGAACCGGATGCCGTCACGGCGTCCCCCGGAATCGGCGTGCCAAAATCGGCCGCGATGACGACCTGCCGCGAATAATCCGGCGCGTCCTGCCCGAGCACGGGATGCGGGAAGGCATCCACCAGGGCCACATCGTTCAGACTGCCGTCTTTATTTTCAAATTGGGAGAGCGGGACCTTATCCTGCTTTTGCAAATCGACCGACCCGTCGGCATTCTTCACATAGACGGCATGATATAGATTAAACGCAATATTGTTGTTCACGGCATAATGGATCGTGCGCAACCGGACGCCATCAAAAGCGAGCGATTCTGGCTGCGTCGTCGGCTGCGTGGTCGCGGGATTGGTTAGCCCGTTGATTTGCTTGTCGCTGAGCGGCCCCTGGTTGGAACCACCGGAAGCAGTCGGATCATACCCCGCCCCCGCTTCGCTGGGCCGCGGCTGAAAATATTGGCTGGCCGAAAAACCCTGCCCCAAAAGATACGATCCCACCGCGTCTTCGTCCTTGGTCGTCATTTCGCCGTTTTTGTCCACCAGCGAACCATTCGCTTGCGCCGGAAAAATGGTCTGCGCGAGAAAATAGACGATCGTCGGATAGACGATGCAAGCAACAACGCCGAGCGTTACCGTAAATGCGATCGACGCCCAGATGTGCTGGAAATAGTTGCCGGCCGGTTCGCTGGCCCTGGGTGCAACGACCGTCAGGCCGGTATTTTTTTCGCTTTTCATGGTCTTCTCCAAAACAGTCGAATTCAGTTCAGACAATGTGGCGGACGAGCAGGTCGATGAGCCAAATCCCCGGGAACGGGCAAATGACGCCGCCGACGCCGTAAAGCAGCAGATTACGCCGCAAAATGACCGCCGCCGACGCGGGGCGGAACTTGACGCCCCTTAGCGCCAGTGGAATCAGCAAAATAATGATCACCGCGTTGAAAATAACCGCGCTGAGCACCGCGCTATGCGGCGAATTCAATTTCATAATGTTCAGCGGCGCCACCTGCGGGAAAGCGCCCATCAACATCGCCGGAATAATGGCGAAATATTTCGCCACGTCGTTGGCGACGCTGAAGGTCGTCAGCGCGCCGCGGGTCATCAGAAGCTGCTTGCCGATCTCCACGACTTCAATCAGCTTGGTGGGATTGCTGTCCAGGTCCACCATGTTCCCGGCTTCCTTGGCGGCCTGCGTACCGGTATTCATGGCCACACCCACGTCGGCTTGCGCCAGCGCTGGAGCGTCATTGGTGCCGTCGCCGGTCATCGCCACCATCAACCCCGCCGCCTGTTCGCGCTTCAGCAGCGCGAGCTTGTCTTCCGGTTTCGCCTGTGCCAGGAAATCATCGACTCCCGCTTCCTTGGCGATCGCGGCGGCCGTCAGGGGGTTATCACCAGTAATCATGACGGTCTTGATCCCCATGGCTCGGAACCGCTTGAAGCGGTCCGGCAAGCCCTCCTTGACGATGTCCTTCAGATAAATAACGCCCAGCGCCTTCTTGGCGGTAGCGACAACCAGCGGCGTGCCGCCGGCTCGGCCGATGGTATCGACGGTCTGATTGATTTCCGCGGGAAAGGATGCCCCCGAAGCGCTGACGAATTGCCGGACACTGTCGGCGGCGCCCTTGCGGACCATGTCTCCGTTAAAGTTCAACCCGCTCATGCGCGTTTGCGCGGTGAAGGCGATAAACTCCGCATGCGGCAACTCCCCGATATCCCGCCCGCGAATTCCATATTTCTCCTTGGCGAGCACGACGATACTACGCCCTTCAGGCGTCTCATCCGCCAGCGACGAAAGCTGAGCCGCATCCGCCAGTTCCGCTTCCGTCACTCCAGGCGCGGGAAAGAATTCCGTCGCCTGCCGGTTGCCCAGGGTAATCGTTCCCGTCTTATCCAGCAGCAAAACGCCAACGTCGCCGGCGGCCTCAACGGCCTTACCGCTCATCGCCAGGACATTGTGCTGCACCATCCGGTCGATGCCGGCAATGCCGATCGCCGAAAGCAAACCACCGATCGTGGTGGGGATCAGACAGACCAGCAAAGCCACGAGCACCGTGATCGAAACCGCGAGGCTGACCTTATGAAAATCGGCGTCGCTGAGATAATTGTGGGTATAGATAACGAAGGGCATCAAAGTAATGCAGACAATCAAAAAGATGATCGTCAGGCCCGCCAGAAGAATCGATAGCGCGATTTCATTTGGGGTCTTCTGGCGTTTGGCGCCTTCGATCAGTTCAATCATCCGGTCCATAAAACTCTCGCCGGGATTGGCGGTGACGCGAATCTTGAGAATATCGGAGAGGACCGTCGTTCCGCCGGTAACGGCGGATCGATCGCCGCCTGCTTCGCGAATGACCGGGGCGGATTCGCCGGTGATCGCCGATTCGTTGACGCTGGCCGCGCCTTCAATGACTTCGCCGTCGGCGGCGATCAGCTCGTTGGCCTCGCAAACGAAGATATCGCCTTTTCGCAGCGATTCGGCGGGAACCGTCTGGATCGAACCATCCGGCATCAATTTCCGCCCCACGCTTTTCGTGCGGCTCTTACGCAGCGTGTCGGCTTGCGCCTTGCCGCGCCCTTCGGCCATGGCCTCGGCAAAGTTCGCAAATACCACGGTGAACCACAGCCACAGCGATATCTGCGCCACGAACAGTTTCGAATCCTGCGTGAAGAACAGGTCGATCGTCGTCAGAGCCGCGCCGACCTCGGTGACGAACATCACCGGGTTCTTCCAGATGTAGAACGGATTGAGTTTCTTAAAGCTCTCGTAGATCGCCGGAACGACGATTTCCGGATCGAACAAGGGTCGTGCCTTAGCGGTTGCCATATCTTCCTCGGTTAGGTTGCACTTTTTTTCAGTGTTGGTTCGCGATCAGGGCATTGATCAGTAAAGAATCTTGGATCCCGTCATGATGAAATGTTCCAGGAGTGGCCCCATGGCCAGGCCGGGCAAGAAGGTCAAGGCTCCGACAATCACGACGACGCCGATGACCAGCAGGACGAAGGTCGGACCCACCACGGGGAAACTGCCGATGTTGATGGGCGCTGTTTTCTTTTTGGCCAGAGCACCGGCCAAAGCGAGGATCGGCACGATCTCAAAATACCGGCCGAATAACATGCAGTAGGTCTGGGTAATGTTGAACATTTGGCTGCCGTAGACCGTTGAGGTGCTTCCGTCGGAATTGGTCACGGTGGTCGTCGGCGTGTATCCGTAGCCGCCGAACGACGTGCCATTATTCGCGGTTCCCGAGCTATAGGCGTAGAAAATTTCGCTGAATCCGTGCGGCCCGTTGTTGCCCACGTTTTGTGCCCCCCATCCCGTGACGACCGCCCAGGCCGTAAAGCCCAACGAACCGATCGCCATTACCAGCAAATAAAGCAGCGAATATTTCACATCCAGCGCCTCGACCTTTTTGCCTAGATATTCGGGGGTTCGCCCGATCATCAAACCGGCGAGGAAGACCGAGCAGAAGATGAAGACCAGGATTCCGAACAGTCCGCTGCCGATGCCGCCGAAGATCACTTCATCCATGTGCATATTGAACATGAGCATGAACCCGGCCAGCGGCGTCATGGAGTCATGCTGGCAATTGTTCGCGCCTTCGGCGGTGTCGGTCACGTCATTGGCCCAGGCGGCGGAGTTGTAAATTCCGATCCGAACTTCCTTGCCTTCCATGTTGGTGTTCTTGGAACTGACTCCCAGATCCGCCAGCCGCGGCATGGGTGTCGCCTCGGCATACCAGGTGATGATCAGCGTCGTCAGCAGCATCAGATACATCACCATCCAGATGTTCCAGCCGTGCAGTCGGTTCTTGATCATGCGTCCGTAGTAATGCGTCAAACCGGAGATGACGGAGAAGAACAGCATGAGCTGAAGAAATTCAGCCAATCCGGTGGGGTTTTCAAAAGGATGGGCGCAGTCGGCGCCCGTAAAACCGGGACCGTTGAGACCGAGCACTTTGGGCGCGCAGAACGCCGCCATCGGCCCCTGAAGAATCGTCTGGGTCACCGGTGTGTTGCCCGAGGCGCCCGACTGGTCGACAACTTTCACGACCGAATAAGGCCGGAAATTCATGGGAATTCCCTGCCACACGTCGAGCATGGCGAAGACCAGGCAGATCGGCAGAAAGAGGTAGAGGGTGCATCGAGTCAGGTCGACCCAGAAGTTGCCGATGTCGGTGGTCTGCTTCCGCACCACGCCGCGAACCAGCGCCGCGGCGACCACGATGCCGACGATCGACGAAAAGTAAAAATGGATCATCGTCGGCACAACTTGAGAGAAATACGTATACGTCTGTTCCGGCTCGTAGCTCTGCCAGTCGGTATTGGTCGAGAAACTGACGGCCTGAATGAAGGAAATGATCGGCGAAATTTTGCCGCCGCCGGTGATCGCGCCGGTCTTCGGATCAACCGTAGTGGGGATGATGGTCAGCGGGTCCTTGCCGACCGTGTTCGTCAGGTTCGCCGCGTTCTGATGCAGCGGCATGAGGTCCTGAACTCGGTAGCAGACATAGCTGAACGTCGTCGCCACCGCGCCGAAAATCAGGACCGCGATGCAATACTGTTTCCAATTCTGCTGTTTCTTGGGATCGACCGCGCCGATTTTGTAGCAAAGCCGCTCGATGGGTCCGAGGACCTTCTCGAGAATGCCCATCCCCCCTTCCACTTCCGGATCGAGAACGCGGATGAGGTAGATCCCCATCGGCTTAGTGATGAGGATCAGGCCGATGGTAAAGGCAATCAGTTGTATCCATCCGCTGGCGTTCATTAAAAACGCTCCTTTCAAGGTGACGCCATCCCGGCGCTGCGGAAGCGCTCGGGCGGCATGGATCGGCAGTCAGGCCCATTCAAGCCGGACGCTTAAAACTTCTCGGGTCGCAGCATCGCGGCAAACAGGTAAATCAGCAGCAAAATCGAAACGATGCCGACAAGTACGTTTTCCATGGTTCAAAGTCTCCCGCAGGCATACGTGTAGACGATGCATACTGCGAAAAAGCCCACGATCATTGACACAAACATCAAATCCCACATAACGATTTCCTTTCCAGCTCATTCGTCGATCAGATTGGACACCGGGTCGCTGCACTCCTCGCCGCCGAAGGCGACGGTGAGTCTGGTCTTACCGCTGCGGCGAAGTTCGCCGAGCCGTTCCAGATTGATTTTCGCCGGCTCATAATTGCTGCGGCTGACCGCTCGCTCGTAAAACTTTTTCGCCGATTCAACGCGGCCATGCGATTCATGCAGGATGCCGGCCAGATTCAGAAACGCGGCATCCTCGCCGGCGATCGTTCCCGCTTTCATCAGTTCTCGCTCGGCCT
>JBEKPV010000094.1:0-12697 GCA_049520395.1 Tepidisphaeraceae bacterium | reverse complement strand
TCCGGCGAAACCTGGCTCCACCGACTTCTGGACGTCATCATGTTCCGCGTCGATCCGACCCCCGATCCCGTCGCCACCGGACTCGTGAATCTTTTGACCGAAGAGCACTGTCAAATCCGCATCCTCACCCCGGCGGAAAGGGTTTGATCGTCTCATGCCCGACCGAACAGCCCTCATCGTCCTCGGCATGCACCGCAGCGGCACCAGCGCCCTGGCCGGAATGCTGCATCTCCTGGGCGCGGGCAAACCCGCCGATCTGATGCCCGCCGATGAATTTAACGAGAAAGGCTACTGGGAATCCAAAGAGGCCGCGGATTTCAACGACGAGATTTTCAAATCGGCGGGGACCAAATGGGACCACATCGGGCGATTTCCCACCGAGTGGTTCAAAAAACCCCAAACCGACGATTTCCGCCGCCGCGCCGCTGAATTGCTCCACAAAACCTTCGGCGACAGCCCGCTCTTCGTTCTGAAAGACCCCCGCACCTCTCTGCTGGTTCCCTTCTGGCAATCGGTCTTGAAGGAAATGCGCATTCGCCCGATCTTCGTTCTGACGGCGCGGAATCCCAAAGAAGTCGCCGATTCGCTGGCGCATCGCGATCATTTCCCCGCACCCAAGTCGATGCTCCTCTGGCTGATCCATCTCCTGGAAGCCGAGCGGTCGACGCGCGGCCTGCCGCGCTGCCTCGTGGCGTACGACATGCTTTTGGACGATTGGCGACGCTGCGCCAGGCGCGTCAGCCAGGCGATGACCTCCCCCTGGCCGAAATCGATCGACCAGGCTGCTCCCGAGATCGAGGCCCTGCTTTCCAAATCCCTTCGCCATCACCGGGCCACGATGGACGATTTAGCGCAGGACCCCGGCGTCGTCGAATGGGTGAAACGCGCCTACGCCGAATTTCTGACGGCCGCCGAGGTCGATCAATCCAGCCTGGCCAAAACGCTGGATGAAATCGCCGCATCCCTGGACGACGCCCTTCTCGCTTTCGGACCCTTGCTCAGCGTCTATCCAAGCGAAAAAGCGCGAATCACGGATTCCCAGCGCAGCGAAAAACGCGCCCAGGCCGAGCGCGCCGCGATTGCCAAATTAAAGCAGAATCCGCCGCCAGTTGCCCCGCTGGGTCTGGATCAACTCTCGCAACTGCCGGGATATCCCAGATTCCTGGCCCTGGTTGATATGCCGGCGGGAAAGTGGCGCGTCCGCGCCACCGTGCGCTCCTCCGTCTGGTCGCTCGCCGCAATTTGCCTCGACAGCGGCCGCGGATTCATCGATTGCGAATCGACCGAACTCGCCCCCATCGCCCCCGGCGAAAACGCGATCGACCGCGTGATCGAGGTTTTGCTTCCAACCTCCATGATCCGTCTCGATCCGATCCAGGACCCCGGCGATTTTTCCCTGATCGACTTTTCCCTCGAGCCGCACCAGCCGCCGTCCGACGCCAAACCGGGCATCCGCGATCTCTGGCGACGCCTGCGCGCCCAGCGCGCCCCGTAAAGCTCGGCGCAAACCCATGTCCGCGAAACTTCCCACGATTTCCGTCGCCCTCTGCACCTATAACGGCGGAAAATATCTCTCCGAACAACTCCAAAGCCTGGCAAGCCAAAGTCGTCCGATCGACCAGTTGGTCATTTGCGACGACGCCTCGACCGACGACACACAAACTCTCCTCCGCGATTTCGCCGCCACGGCCGCCGTCCCCACGCGCATTCAGTTGAACCCCAAACGGCTCGGCGTCGCGCAAAATTTCCAGCAGGCAATTTCCCTTTGCCACGGCACGTTCATTTTCCTATGCGATCAAGACGACCGCTGGCGCCCGGACAAAGTCGCCCGATTGCTGCAATGTTTCGCCGATGAAAAAATCGGCCTCGCCTTCTCCAACGCCCGAATCATCCAATCGGACGGCTCGGCCACCGGCAGGCGATTCTGGGACTCGATCAGCTTCAATTCCGCCCAGCAGGCCAGTGTCAAAAGCGGCCATGCAATTCCCGTCCTGCTGCGCCACGCCATCGCGGCCGGGTCGATGCTGGCGTTCCGCGCTAAATTCTTGCCCCTGATCCTTCCCCTGCCGGACCTCCCGCGATCCCATGATATCTGGATCTCCACGCTCATCGCGTCCGTGGCGAAAATGGCGCCTTTGGATGAGGACCTGATCGATTATCGACTGCACGACGCCAATCAAATCGGCATCCCGCCCGCCGGATTGACCGGCCAGATCGAAATGGCCCGCCGGCAAATCCGCCAAAACGCCTTTGGTTTATCCGCCGATCTGCATCAGCTGATTTTGAGCCGCCTGACCAGTCTGCGCTCCGACTGGCCTGTCGCGGATGAAACGCTGGATCTCCTGCGTCAAAAGATCGATCACAGCCGCGCCCGCCAATCCCTGCCCGGTTGGCCAAAGCGCCTGGGTTTCATCGGCGCGGAACTACGCCGCGGAAATTACGCGAAATATTCCTACGGCTACAAAAGCGTGCTCCAGGATTTGTTCTTAAGATAAAAACCGCCCGGTATTCCCCAGATAATAATCCGCCAGCTTGTCCCACGCGGCCGATTCCGACCAGTCCAGCGCGCTGGCGTCCACCCGGTCCGCGTTCACCCTCGCCATCGGCTCGGAGAAATCCGTCTGCGTCTCCAGGCGCAGCGGGCAGGGCCGCCCGATGCGCTTGGAAATCTCCGTCGCCACGCGATGCGAGAATTCCCCCATCGATTCGACATACCCGCTGGGCCCGAATCGCGCATACCCCGGCGAATCCGCCAGCGCCTCCACCATTTGTCGATAAGCCAGCGCCAGCAAATCGACGTGAATATTATCCCGCACATACCTCGGCGTCTTCACCGCCGCCGTCTGCCCCGCCAGCCACGTTTTAATCAGGTAAGACAAAAATCGCGGCTCCTCCAGCGGCCCGAAGGGATTGGGAATCACGAATTTCCCCAGCGAAAATTCCTCCCGCCACGCGAAATACTGCACATATTGCGAGGTCAACCCCTTCGACAACCCATACGGACTAAACGCCCGCCGCGGCGATTGGCCGATCCCTTCATTGGGTTCAAAAACGCTCCCCGTCAGGATCATTTTCCGGCACCCCTGCTCGCGCAGTTTGCGCAGCACCGGCACCAGTCCGCTCACATTTCCCGCCAGCGCCCGGACCGCATCGAAATCCGGACTCCGGTAATCGCGCACCTCCGCCGCATGATGGCAAAGAATATCAAACGGCCCCTGTTTCTCGATCAAATCCAAAAAACCCCCATCCCCAAAACTCAAGCCGAAATGCAACTGGCAGATTTCCGGCAACGCCTTGACCCGCCGCCCCTTCACGTCCGCATACCCATCCGCTTTTCCGCGCAGCGGCGCCACCACTCGGTGGCCGCCGCGGCTTAGCGCCTCGACCATCCAATATCCGCTGAACGAGCTTGCGCCAGTGAAAAGTACGTTCATGTGCGACGTGACATTATCGCAGATGGAAGCCTGGATCGAAATCGCGGTGTTTGGCGTCTTTATCCGAAAGCACCTGCGGAGCCGCGGGCCATTGGATATCAAACTTGGGATCGTTCCAGCGCACCCCGCGCTCGCGGTCGGCCGCGTAGAAATTCGAAACCAGGTAAATCGCCTCGGTATTCTCCTCCAATGTGAGGAAACCATGAGCGAATCCGCGCGGAACGTACATCATCCGCCGATTTTCCGCCGTCAACTCGGCTCCAAAATGCTTTCCAAACGTCGGCGAGCCTTCCCGCAAATCCAGCGCCACGTCGAACAGCCGCCCCCGGACGCAGCGCACGACTTTCACTTCCGCCGCCGGCGCAAGCTGGTAATGCATCCCGCGCAGCGTCCCTTTTTTGACGCTAAACGAGTTGTTGACCTGCACGTAACGGGTTTCCAGCCCGGCCGCGCCGAATTCTTTTTCGCAAAACGTGCGCGCAAAGAATCCTCGCTCATCGCCGCGGGCTTCGGGTTCGATCACAAAAACACCCTCGATGGGGCTGGGATGGAATTTCATGGGGCGAGTTGCCTCAATTTAAATAGGTCGATTGCATCTTTTTACGGATTCCGCCAGACCAGTTCTGAATTCAATCGCCCGGCCGCGATGTGCTGCTTGAGCGTATGCAGCCGGATCAAATTCGATTCCCGGAAATTCCGATCCGCGAATCCGATCGCCCGCAAACCCTCGATCAGCCCATCAATCGTCCCCGGCAGCGTCGCCACCGGCTGATGCCGCGGCGCCAATTCCCGAAACAGCGAAAAATCCACGCGATACGACCGTCTATCCGGCGGCGCCGCGCTGTTGATATGAACCGCGCACCCGGGCACCTTCTGCGCCACCGCCCCGGCCAGATCGCGAACCTGATAATTCCACTGCTCCGCGCCGGCGTTGACGATCAGATAATTTCCCCCGCGATCGGCCGGTCGCTGGATTGCCCAGCCGATCGCCCGAGCCATGTCGCCCACGTCGATCAGCGGCCGCCAGGGCGAGCCGTCGCTCAATACCGTGATTTCGCCGCTCGCCAGCGCGCAAGCCACGAAGTCGTTCAGCACCAAATCCAGCCGCAGCCGCGGCGACATTCCGCACGCGGTGGCGAACCGCAAACACGTCGCCGACATTTTCCCATCCGCCAATCCGCGCAGCGCCTGCTCGACCGCCACTTTCGATCGCGCATACGCCGTCAACGGATCGAGCGAATCTTTTTCCGTCCGCGCCCCGTCGGCGGCCGCGCCGTAAACGCTGCAACTGGAAGCGAACACGAAATGCCGCACCCCATGCGCCTTGGCCAATTCCGCCAAACGCACGCTGGCGCGGATATTAATCTGTTCCGTCACCGCCTCGAATGTTTTCCCCATCGGGTCGTTGGAAACCGCTGCCAGATGGACCACCGCATCGACGCCATCCAGTATTTCAGCCGGGAATTCGCGCAAATCCCCAAAATGTTGCACCGCCAAAGCCCGATCGGGGTCCGCCGTCGCCGTGGTCAGGCAGTGTCCGAAATAGGCGTTATCGAATCCGATGAGTTCGATCCCAGGCAGCGCCGCCGCCAGGCTCGGCACGAGGACCGACCCGACGTACGCCATATTGCCGGTGATCAGAACCTTCATTTAATCCTTCCAGATTTTCCAGGGCGCTTTGCCCGTCAGCCACAGCGATTCCAGAAATCGCTTATCGCGCAGCGTATCCATCGGATGCCAAAACCCCTTATGAAAATGCCCCGCCATCTTTCGCTGGGCCACCAGCTTTTCCATCGGCTCGCGTTCCCAGCTGATTTCATCCCCCGCGATATACTTGCCAACCTTCGGCGACATCACAAAAAATCCGCCGTTAATCCATCCGCCATCCCCCCCGGGCTTTTCCTGCATCGCCGTGATCTTCGCCCCCTTGTTCTTCAGCGCCCCAAACCGCCCCGGCGGGCGCACCGCCGTCACCGTGCAAAGAGCCTTCTCTTTCTTATGCAAGGCGATGGTCGCCGAAATGTCCACGTCCCCCACGCCGTCGCCGTAGGTCAGGCAAAACGATTCGTCTTCCGAGACGTAAGGCAAAGCCCGCTTGATTCGTCCCCCCGTCATCGTGTCTTCGCCGGTGTCGATGAGCGTTACCGTCCAAGGCTCCGTCATCCGCCGGTGGAACGTCACCTTCTGGTTCCGCATATCAAACGTCACGTCCGACGTATGCAGCGGATACTTCTCCAGATATTCCTTGATGATGTAACCCTTGTAACCCAGGCAGACCACGAAATCGTTGATTCCATGGGCGCTGTAGATTTTCATGATATGCCAGAGGATCGGCCGCCCGCCGATTTCGACCATCGGTTTGGGTTTAACTTCCGTCTCCTCCGCCAGGCGGGTTCCAAGCCCTCCCGCCAGAATAACCGCCTTCATGCCCGCTCGCTTTCGCACGAGAAAATGCCCGCTGACAACGCAGCGCATTTTCCCCCAAGGGCGGGAAAGTTCAAGGCCCGCCAAATGTCTTGGAGGCGGCCGCCGATGGGTTTATAGTCGCCAAAGTGAAAAGACCGCCTTCGCATCGCCTCGGACTCAGCCGCCGCCGCTTTTTGCAGGGATGTTTAACCGCCGGCGCCGGAGCGATCCTCACCTCCGCCCCCTGGGCGCGGGGTCAATCGTTTCGGCGGCGGCCCAATATCGTTCTGCTCGTCGCCGACGATCAGCGCGCCGATTCGATGGGTTGCGCCGGCAATCGCATCATCCAGACCCCCAATATGGACGCTTTGGCCGCGCAGGGCGTGCGCTTTACGCAATCCTTCGCGACCGCCGCGATGTGCCCAACCAGCCGCGTGTCGCTGCTGACCGGTCTCTATCCCGCCAATCATAAAATCGAAGGCTTCTTTACCTCGATTCCGCCGGACCGATATCGCAATACGCATTCCCAGATTCTCCGCCGCGCCGGATATCGAGTCGGTTTCGTCGGCAAATGGGGCATCGGCACCGATCTTCCCAAACAGTCGTACGATTATTTCCAGGGATTCTCCGGCCAGGGATATTATTGGGAGCCCCCGAATCCCAAACATCTGACCGTTCGCCAGGCCGATCAGGCCATCGAATTTTTGAACACCGGCCCAAAGAACCGGCCGTTTTTCCTGCAAGTCAGCTTCAAAGCTCCGCACGTTCAGGACGAAGGGCGCGACAAGCCGGGGATTTACGTCAAATATCCCTACGACCCGGCGCTGAAACAGATGTACGCCACCGACGTGATTCCAATGCCCCAGACGCGCGACGCCGCTCCGCTGCCCGATTTCTTCAAACCCTCCCTGAATTGCACGCGCGAAGCCCCCGATTTCCGGCCCCAGACCTATCAGGAAGCCGTCAAGGACCTCTACCGCCTGGTCTCCGGCCTCGACATCGCGCTGGGGCGGATTCGCCAGGCCCTGCGCGATATGGGCGCCGAGGACAACACGGTCATCATCTACACCGCCGATCACGGCTCGATTTACGGCGAGCACGGCATGGGCGGCAAATGGCTCATGTTCGAAGAATCGATCCGTCGCCCCACCATCATCATGGACCCCAGAAATTCAAGCCAATTCCGCGGAACCACTCGGGATGAAATGGTTTTGAATATCGACATAATGCCCACGATCCTGGATTTAGCCGGCGAGAACATTCCCCCCGGCGTTCAAGGTTCGAGCCTGATTCCGCTGGCAACCGGCCAGACTCGCCCCTGGCGCGACCAGTGGTTCTACCAGTTCCACAACGAACCCGGCGCCCCCATCGTTCCTTCCGAGGGAATTCGCACCGCGCGATGGAAATACATCCGTTACATCAAGACGATTCCCATGTACGAACAACTGTTCGATCTCAAGGTCGATCCGCGCGAGCAGCGCAATTTGGCCGCCGCGCCCGAGCACCAAACGCAGCTCAACTATTTCCGCAACCGCTGGCAGGTCTGGCGGGGGAGCCTCGACGGGTTTAATCTCACCACCCGCTGGTCCAATCCCGCATAATTTATGGACAGACGCGCCCAAATTACGAAATTCCTGACGCCCCAGCACCGCGGCATCGAAATCGGCCCCTATTTCCGCCCCCTGATGCCCAAGAAAGAGGGGAACAACTGCCTCGTTCTGGACGTTTTTGACGGCCCCACCCTGCGTCAAAAAGCCGCCGCCGATTCCAATATCCCGCGCGATTTGATTCCCAATATCGAAGACGTCGATCTGGTCGGCAGCAGCACGGAAATCGGCGACCTCGCCACCGCCAAATTCCCCGCCGGCTCCTTTGATTACATCGTCTCCTCCCACAATTTCGAACATCTCCCCGACCCCATCCGATTTCTCCAGGGTTGCCAGCGCATCCTCAAACCCGGCGGAGTCCTCTCCATGGCCGTCCCCGATCGGCGAGTCTGCTTCGATTATTTTCGCCCGCACAGCACCACCGCCGACGTACTGGAGGCCTATTTCCTCCGCCGCCAGCGCCCCACGCCCGCGCAGGTCTTCATGCAAAACTCCCTGCATTCGCGATACCGGCGCAACGGCCAGGAATTGCTCGGGTTCTGTCTGGAGGAGGACCCCGCCAACGTCGTTCCGCTGCAAACGCTCGAAGCCGCGTTCCAGCGATGGACCAATTTCAACGCCCATCCCGACGAAATCTATCACGACGTCCATTGCTGGGCCTTCACCCCGGCCTCGCTGGAACTGATCGTGCGCGATCTGAAATTCCTCGGCGTCCTCCAGATGGACATCCAGCAAATCACCGGAGCTTACGAGAACGAATTCTTCGTCCGCCTGCTCAACCCCGAATCCCCATCCCCCGCCCATGCCCATCGCGAAGAATTTTACGAAAAGCGCGCCCAGCTGCTTCAGCGCATCAATGATGAAGCTTCCGAGAATTCCAATCGCGTCTACCAATTACGCCGGCAGCCCCCGCCGTGATTACGGTTTGTGCAACACCATCGTCCAGGGCGGCGGGTTGATTGGAATCGTCACATCCGTCCCCGGCGGCGCCTGCTCAAATTGCGCGAGATACGTCGGATAGTTTTCGTCCACGAAAGGAGGGTAATTCCAATCGATGGGAATTCCCACCAGGGTCATGATCGCCAGCGCCGTCGCGCCCATCACCGAGAGAATCCGGTATCGAGATTGCGGCCAAACCAGCCACGCCAGACAAACCACCCATGCCAGCATCGGCAGGAAGTAATAGCGCGCCGATGACGCAGGATACGCCAGCAGCGGCCATTGGGGATCCGTGCGGCTAGCCAGCGGCGAAGCCAGCGCCGCTACGAACGTCAACCCGCAAAACAGCATGAAGCTTCTCATCGCGGGGTTCGATTTCCATGCCACATACCCCATCACCAGAAGACCCCAAAGAGTCACCACAAGTGGAACCACAACCCCCGTTTTCCACCAGGGTTGCGCAAAGATCATTGCGTAACCCCTTTGTCCGACCAGCGCGCCCAGGAACACCTGCCCCCCAAGAATCCGGCAGAAACTCACCACGCCCATCCCCAGCGGCCCCGGCCAGCGCGATCCATACCCCATCGCCGACATCAGAACCTTCACCTGAATCGCCGCGGTCACGACATTGACTCCAAACAATATCAGCGACCAGACCCGCCGGTTGCAATACCAAATCAGCGCCGCCGACGGCAATAGCAGCAAGCTAAATGGACCGCTCAGCCCCGATAGCGCCACCACCAGCACATCAAATATCTTCCACAACACGCGCCGGCTTTCCGAACTCACGATGACCATGCACGCCAAAAGCGCCCAGTGCCAAAGCGTATTGGTCAAATTGGCGTCAATTTCAAACGTGTTGGGCAGCGCAAGATAGAAAAACGACAACGCCAGCCTCATCCTCCCGTCGGGAATCAATTCATCAAACCGCGAAGTATTTAGAAACCATACCGGCAGGATTTGTATTCCGATCGCCGCCGCGTTGAAGATCATCGGCGCTGCCCCCAGCGGGAACAGAATCGCAACCGCCGCCACCAGTCTGGATAGAGTGTCGTAGTACCCGGCAACCGGATTGGCCAGCGCCTTCCGCCATCCGTTATTGAACGTCTCTTGCAGAAATATGGTGCCATCCTCCGCGAAAAACTGCGGATGGAGCAGCGCGTCCGGCCGATGCGATCCCACCAGGCCCACGGAAATGATCGTCAAGCACAGGAGATAAAACTTCCGCGGGCGTGCGAGGGGTTCTTCCATGGATTGATCTCGGAATTATCAGATATAGCGCCGTACTTTCAACCGCGTCCACCCGCGCCAAACGCCGCCCAGATCGAGATGTCGGTTTCCGCAACTTCCACCCGCTCCGCCCCATACCCGTAAGTTAGAACCTGCATCAGTTCCTCGCGGGAATAGCAATGATGCCAATGCCCTTCCGTCCCCGCCAACTGCTTGGCGATTTCCCGTTTTAAGTCATAGGACCCCTGGTGCAATTTCAGCATCGAAAACGAAAGGAAATGCAGCGTCGCCGTCCCGCTCGGCTTCAGGATTCGAAGGATTTCTCCAAACAAATTGTAAACGTAAGGTTTGGGAATATGCTGAAGGCACGCCACCGAATAAACAAAATCCACCGACTTGGGCGCCATCGGAATGGTGATTCCGTCATACGCGAGAAACTCCGCCGGAATTGCCACATGATCCCTCGCCAAACGCTCCTTGGCCTTCTCGATCATCGCCGGCGCGATATCCAGCCCGATCATTCGCGACGGATGCAGCTTTCGGCAAGCCGCCTCCATGATGTACCCAACCCCGCTTCCGATCTCCAGGATCGCGGCGCCCTCCCGCGGCATCGCCCACGGAAAAATCGAACTGAGCGCTTTGACGAAACCATCGGCGCGATCGTGCAGCTTGTCGATGGGAACCCCGTCGTGGATGCGCGCCTCGATGCTCCCCAGACTGTCTTCCGCGCGATTCCAGGTTTTAAATGCCGCCGACGGATCCGCATTCGCTTTCGGTGCAAAATTGGTCCGGTTGTACCACTCCCCATAGTTCCGAAGCGCCTCGTAAGACCCATCGCTCCACGGTTTCTCGGCAACACCCGCGGCCCAGGTTATCAGCCGCTGATGGTCCCCCGTCCCCGCCTCCGGAAACGACTCCTGCAAGTCTTTCCTCTGCCGGTAGACGTTCAGCAGCGCCGTCAGCGCCGCTCCCTCGTGTTGGTCGGTCTCTTCCAAATTCACCTCGAGAAACTCAGCCCCGATGCGACGCCGCCATCATAAAACGGCCCGCGCCGAAATCAATCAACCCGTCCGATCGCGCCGCTTCCGCCCCGCATTGACACCCCGCGCCGCCGATCAGTAATATCCCCCGCGTCCCCGTGGATAACCCCGCACTCGAAACCTCGAAGCCGGCCCGGAAATACCTCGATTGGCTTTGGCCCAGCCTGGCATTTCTCCCCGCGATTGTCCCCCTGATCGTCATCCTCATGTACGGCGTCAATATGCCCTTCGGCGACGAATGGGACATCGCCGGCCCGCTTTTCCTCAAAGCATCCAACGGCACGCTCAAACTCGCCGACATCATCGCCCAGCACAACGAGCATCGCATCGCCATGACCCGGCTCATCATGCTCGCCATCGGCCGCCTTACCCACTACAACGTCAAGGACCAGATGGTTATCACCTGGGTCGTCGCCTGCGCGATCGCCGTTCTGGTCTACTGGATCAGCCGCAAATCGCTCTTCGCCGCCGAAGACCGCGGCCGCCCCTGGATTTATCTCCTCTGGTTCCTCGCCAATCTGATGATCTTCAACCTGATCCAGTACGAAAACTGGCTCTGGGGCATGCAGGTCCACTTTTTTCTACCCACCTTCTGCCTTCTGGCGGCATCGCTGGCGCTGCTCGCCGACCTCCCGCGCTGGGTGAGCTTTCCCATCGCGATTCTCACGTGCGTCATCAGCACCTATTCCGCCGCCAACGGCATGCTCCTCTGGTTTATCCTCTTTCCCGCCACGCGATACGCCGGCCGCCCCGCCTCGCTCATCGCCCGTGATTTATGGAGCGCCTGCTGGGTCATCTGCGCCGCTCTGACCATCTGGTCCTACTTCCACGGTTACGTCAAACCCGCCGGACATCCCTCCCTGCTCGAAGCCCTACGCCATCCCATCAAATTCGTCCTCTATTTTCTGGTCTATCTCGGCTCGCCCCTCGGGCCGGGCACCGTGATCAGTATTTTGCCCCAGTGCATCGCCGTCGGCTTCGTCGTCTTTATGCTTTACGCCTCCACCATCGCCTATGTCTGGTCGCGCCGCCACGACCCTTTGCTGATCAAACGCGCGCTGCCATGGCTGGCGCTGGGCGCCTACGTCGTCACCACCGACCTCGTGACCGATTTTGCCCGATTGGGTTTCGGTTTCGATGAAGCGATCGCTTCGCGCTACAACACCGTCTCCGCCATGCTCTACGTCGCTCTGATTTATCTGATCCCCCTCCTATGCCGCGACGCGATCGAAACCTATACCGCCGAAGATCGCCGCCGCCCCTGGGCGCTGGCCGCCTGCCGGCTCTCTCCCGTTCTTGCCGGCATGATGCTGGCGCTCTACGCGCCCTGCAACGCCTACGCCCTCGCCCGCTGCAAGGACGAGCACGGCCTGCGCGCCAACGGCGCCGTCGCCCTGATGTTCATCGATTTCTTCCAGGACGAAGCCCTCGTCAACCGCACCGCCGGCAACGTCTATCAGATCCCCGTCGTTCGGCAGATCGCCGACATCCTCCAACCGCTCGGATATCTGCATCCTCCCCTGGTAAAAACGCCCGATATCAAGCCCCTCGAGGCCGCCGAGCAGCGCAGCCTCACAACCCCCGGCTACTACGGATATGTCGATATCGTTATTCCCGAACCCCCCGGAAATTTCGGTATCAGCGGCTGGGCCGTCCTGCCCGACCACAACGCGCCTGCCGACGGTGTGCTTCTCACCTACCAGATCGGCGACGCCGACCCCGTCGTCTTTGGCATCGGCGATGGCGGCCAGCCCAGCCCCAGTGTGGTCATTGTCACCGGAAATCCCGCCTACGCGAATGCCGGTTTCGTAAAGACCTTCGCCGCCGCCTCTATCCCCAGGGGAGATCTGAAAATCCAGGCCTGGGCGTTCGACCTGGCTTCCGGCAAGGCGTATGCGCTCACCAACACCAAGCTAATTCACAATGCGCCATAGACGCCCCTCGCTCCGAGATTGAAACCCGGGGCGCGTCTCCATACCATCCCTGTTTCACGTGCAAACCTCATCCGGGGAAATCTCAAGACCGCCCCAAAGATTCCGGA
>JBEKPV010000093.1:0-12701 GCA_049520395.1 Tepidisphaeraceae bacterium | reverse complement strand
CAGCGACGTTTCACCCACGCAGGCATTGCGAATGTTGGTCGAACAAGCCGGCATGAGCGTTACCGAACTAGGCACCTTGATCGGCAGCAAAGGCGCAGCCTCCGAACTCCTCAGCGGCAAACGCAAGGAACCCAGCAAGGCTCAGATTGCCAAACTGTCCGCGCGGTTTAAGGTGGATGCCAGCGCCTTTCTCCTGCCCGCCAAAATTCGACCCCAAGCGGCGTAAACACCGCCCCCCCCTCCTCGGCCCAATCCCCGACAATTGGCTGGGCGCCACCGCGATCGCGGCCGCCAGCAAGGACAAACGCGTCACCGGCCTTTTGGTGATCGCGGTAAACGACGACAGCCCCCTGAAATCCCAAGGCCTCTCCCCCGGCTCGGTAGTAACCGCCATCGGCGGCCGACCCGTCAACTCCATCGTCGAAATGCAAACGCTTCTAAACGAACTCCCCCCCAGCCAGTGCTCACTCCAACTGGCCCCCACGATCGCGCAAGTTGTCTCCGTCCAAAAGTAATCCCCTGGAAAGCCGACGGATAGCCCGCCCTGAGCCTGTCGAAGGGCCATCCGTTGGGGCATTTCGCCCCTTACCCGCGCAAACTCACCGACGACCCAGTCTGAAATTTCCATTTGAAAATCCTGCTTCCGTGTACAATTCAAGCGGCACGCCCCGCGTGTTGCGTCGGCCACCACGCGGTCATCCGTTATGCGACTATGGTTCAGTAATCCTCGCCGTAAGGCCATAGCCATTGCGGAAGCACATCTGCGAAATGCTGGCATTGGGGAACCCGAGTTTAAGGACGCCGAATACGTTCTTGCCGCCAACGCCGCTGCCTCAACAATGCGGCATCTGCGGTCCCGAGGCTCAAGTGATTTTGTTCTCAAGACCATGGAGGCTCATCTGGTTTTGAATCCCCCGCCAACCGGTTGGCGTGTGACGTACTATGTTCGTGCCAACCGTCACGCAGTCGATTTCAGGCTCGCCATAGTGACGATTGATGCCAAGAATGGCGCAGTCCATTTGAACGTTAGCCATTAGTCGCGCAACCAAATTTCAGAGGAGGGCAAAAGGGTTTATAATTATCCTAAAAATCGCGGTTGCCGAACCGTCCGTTTCGCCTAACAAGCCCGACCGATTCATCCAACCCCAATCATGATCCGTGATGCTAGCGGCCATTGCTGGGGTCACGCGCAATTTACGCCGGACGCGGTAGAATCCGGCCACAAAGGCAAACGTCAGCCGGTGCAACGTTCACTCTTAATCCTTTAACCATCAACTCGCGCCCAATCGGCGCAGAACTTCCTGGATTTTCGGATTTCCATCCGCCATGCCAACCATCGTGGTGCCGAACTTATTGCCGGGAGCTTTGACATTCGCGCCTGCGTGAACCAGCAACTCGATAGCGCCCGCATAATCTCCGCCATTGCGTTGTCGATGCACCGATCCATACGCCGCCCACCCCAGCGCGGTGCTGCCGTGCGTGGGGTCCAGCGCATCGAGGACGACACCTTGTTTGAGCAATTCCTGAGTGATCTGGGTATTGCCCTACCAAGCAGACTTGTGCAATACCTAGCCACCATCCATGCCACGGGCCATGGGATCGAAACCAAGATTGAGCATGAGTTTCAATGCGTCGACTCGGTTGTGTTGTGCCGCATATGCGATCTGCGCGTGATCGTCCGGTGTCAGCGCGCCCGGTAACGATGGGTCGTCACGCAATGCCTTTCGCGCCGCGGATTCATCATTTCGCATCGCCGCCTCCAGCAACCGCACCTTTGGCGTGCTGTGGCGCACCAGCAGCTCGTAAACGTCCCGATGCCCAAAGTTGAGCGCCACTTCATGCGGCGAGAGATAAAATCCGAGCACCCAGTTGTAAATCCCAAAGACCGGCGCCGGATCGTAGCCGCCCACGTTTGTTCGCGCCGCCAGGCAATTGGGGGTTTCCTCGATCAATCGTTTGGCCAGCAGGATGTCGCCGAGCCGCGCCGGCATGAAGATGTCAGGCGTCGCTCCGCGCTGTAGCAAACGCACGGTCACGTCGGGGCGATCTTTCAACGCGTACTGGGCCGCCGTGGAATGATGATCCACGCACTTCGCATCAATCCCCGCCCCCCGATCCAACAGGAAATCGGCAATGGCCGGTGTCTTCGCGTAATGCAATGGCCGCTGTCCATCGGCGCCCTTCTCGTCCACCACCTTCGGATTTGCATCCACGATGTGCCGAAGTTCCTCCAGCCAACCTAACCGTGCCGCCGCATGAGCCGTCAACTTCGCTCCGCGTTCGATCAACCGGTACGCGAGTTCCACCGGGCAATCGTCGAGCACGCCGTATGGCCCCGCCTTCCATTCGCTGCGCAGATTGATGTCCGCCCCGAATTCCAGCAGCACGTCGATCACGGATAGGTGCCTCGCTGCAACGTTTATCGGCCTGCGGCTGAAATCAAAAATCGGCGCGTTAACTTTCCTGCGCAACTGCGATGAGCCGGCGAGCAGTCGCCTTACCTCCAGCGCATCCCCGGACTTAATGGCCTCCCTGAACGCTCGCATTTCAAACTGCTCAAGATTTCTCACCAGCTTTGGCCACGATTCGAAACCCGTGTCGCGCGCCACGGCGAACTGCGCGTCGGCAAGCTTGAATTCCTTCGCATCGGCCCGGACTTTCCGCAGCCGCGCAATCGCATCAGCCTCGCCGCTGCGAGCGGCCTTGAGCAGGTCCTTGGCGAGTTTGCGCTGCTGTTGAAGATTGCGCGGCGAAACGCCGTTGACAGTAGACATGACGACCTCCTTCAAAAGTCGCCCGTTGTCCGCGAATCGGGCTGAAGAAAGTCGTTGGAATATTTTAACGATCGAGTGGGCGCTGCCCTTTCCGCGGACCGGTGGCGTCCCGTAACGCCGTTCCCACATTATCCGCGGGCCATTTCACTGGCAAGCGACGATTCGGAGCGATGGGTGCCTATAGCTTGCACCGTACCGTCGACAGCATTCCTTGAGATGGGACGCTGTTAACGCATCGGCCACTTTTTTGCCTCGACTCGGACTTCAATCGCGTTTTTATTATCGTTCAACAAACTGGGAGGCCCACTTCGATTCCCATCCCTCGCTCAGGCCCGGCTCGGCTTCTTCAGCCTGAGTTTGCTAAATACTAAATTCTCGCCGCAAACCTCGCCACGGAAAGCTCTTGACGCTCAAACACCGATGAATCCCTTTTCGTTTGTGCGCGCCGAAAGGGGCCGCTTTTTTTGGGAAATAAATACCAGGTTCAATTAAGAAGTGTTGGCCACAGATATAAATCAGATGCACACAGATGTGAAAAAATCCAATTTCTTATCTGTGTGAATCGGTATTCATCTGTGGCAAAAGCTCTTTCTTTCTGAGCTGATTCAAGAGTTCGCGAAGTTCCTCACCAATCGCCGAAGTGATTTGGTCCGGCTCCAGTTCATGCAAATTCATTGGCTTGCCATAGATAACCCGGATCGGATGCCGCCGCGGCAGGCGTTGGCCCTTGGGCCACGCTTCAAATGACCCATCAATGGCCACGCAGACGACCGGTACTTGGGCTTTGCGGACGATCAGGGCGGTCCCTTTTTCCATCGGCCCCAGTTCCCCGGTTTCCGTGCGCGAGCCTTCCGGAAAGACATTGAGAACATTCCCGGCCGTCAGTTGGCGGATCGTCTCCCGGATCGCGGCCACGTCGGCCCGCCCTTGTCGGACCGGATAGGCCCGGAGGTTGCGGATTAGCCACCCAAAGTATGGGTTGTGGAACAGACTGCTTCGGGCCATGAAGCTGACGGGCCGGCGAAGTCGGACGGCTAATAGAATCGGGTCGAGATAGCTTTGGTGATTGGTTGCCAGCAGGACGCCGCCTTGGGGGGGGATGTTTTCCAGGTGGTAGACTTTCAGATCGAACATCACCGTCGTGTAGATACGGCACAGTCCCTGGCAGGCCCGCCACGTGCGCGTGCGTTCCATTAGTTCCTCGGTGGAATAGTCGGGGACGATTTGCCATGGGCCAGGTCGACGATCTGCTGGACCACCTGATCCTGCGATAAATGGGTGGTATCGATGACGTGGGCGTCTTTGGGGCGGGTCAGCGGGCCGACGCTGCGCTTGGAATCGCGGGTGTCGCGCTCGACGATTTGCCGCTGGATTTCCTCCATGTCGGCGATTTCGCCTCGGGCGCGCAGTTGCGCCGCGCGCCGCCGGGCGCGCTCGGCGGGGGCGGCGTCTAGAAATATTTTCAGCTCCGCGTCGGGAAAAACCACCGAGCCTTGATCCCGGCCTTCAGTGACTAAATTGGGCCGCGCGGCGCCGATGGCGCGCTGCTGGGCGACCAGCAGTTGCCGGATTTCGGGGACCTGCGCGACGAAGGAAGCGGCACGGGTGACGTCGCTGCCGCGGAGCTGGTGGGTGATTTCTTCGCCGTTGAGCGTCAGCGCAGGAGGTTTGCGCGTGAAATCGAAAACGATTTTCGCGGCTCGGGCGATGAAGGCTAATTCGCGCTGGTCTTCCAGATGAGCGTTGCGGCGGAGGGCGCAGAGGGCAACGGCGCGGTACATGGCGCCGGTGTCGAGAAAATCGAATGCGAGTTTTTCGGCCGCCGCCTGGGCGACGGAGGACTTGCCGGTTCCCGCCGGGCCGTCAATTGTAATAATCATAACAGTTCACCACCGCTCGCCGGCAATGCATCGAGGTCGGGATACATTTACAGACAAATCGGCGGCAAGCGGAGGCAAATAATGCGGAAATGTGGGGGTATCGCAAGTGCGCTTAGATTCTGTAATGGTTTGGATATTATCAATTGAGCGGTTTAATCTGGGTAAGTAATGCGGGCGGCCGGGTTTTTTTCTCCTATTTTAACTGGATTTTTGGATTCGGGGCGGGAGTCAAGTCGATGTACGGTCAAGAAGCGTGGCGCGGCGGAGACCGAGCCGGAAAATTTTTTTTGTTGCGATGATTCTGTCGTTGCAATGGACGCTTCGATACGCATTCTGTGAAGGATCAATGGGTGTCGTCCGTGACGAGCGGGGAAGCGACACAATTGCTCACGATCGATCGCCCGCATGATATGGGGCGACCACGCCAGAACGAGAAGTGTTCTGCCGTCCGTGAGGGGCTGAAAGACACGCACCATGCGCCTGCGAGGGAGGGAGGACCTACCTCAGTCGGGCGATCGAAATTTGTTTTTCTAGCGCTGAGAGGGCGCCACACGGTTGTTCCCGTGGCAAGCCCTGGCGCCGTCATCACAGGAGGTAGCGATGAAGCTTTCACACCGAAACCGGGCCCGGCGAGCCGGAATCGAACTGGCGGGGCGCTCCGTTCTGGAGGCCTTGGAGATCCGTCAACTATTGAGCACGACTTATTATGTTACGCCCGGTGGGAACGATTCCGCGGCGGGAAACGCGTCTGCGCCGTTTGCAACTCTGCAACAGGCGGCCAATGTGGTGCAGGCGGGGGATACGGTGGACGTGGCGGCGGGCGATTATGCGGGGTTTCAACTCAGCACGACGGGGACGTCTAGCGCACCGATAACATTCAACGGCGGCTCGGGCGTGGTGGTCAACGGTACGCCGGGGTCAACCAACGGGGAAATCGACCTGACCGGGGACAGCTATGTCACTCTCAACGGGTTTGACGTTGAAGGGAGTCACGGCGCGCGGGCGGGTATTTGGGCCGGGGGTTATGCCTATAACAATGTGAACGATGTCGTGGTGGAAAACTCGACGTGCAATGACTGCACGGATTGGGGATTCCTCGGCGGGTTCATGAACAACTCTGAACTGCTGGATGACACCTTTTCCAATACGCAGGTGCAGCATGGCGCGTATATTGGAAATTCGAGCAACGATGACACGGTGAAGGGATGCACCTTCTTCGGGAACTACGCGTGCGGGTTTGAATGCAACGAGGATGAAACGCAGGGCGGCCCGGGATATGGGTCGGGGCTGGTCATCGACGGCAATACATTCTACGACAACGCCAACGGGGCCGGAGCGTCGATCAACTTCGACGGCGTGCAGAACTCGATCATCGAAAACAACGTCATCTACGACGCGCAGCGAAACGGGATTGCGCTCTATCAGATCAATGGGGCTGATCCTTCGACCGGGAATACGATCGTGAATAACACGATTGACGTGAACGGGAACGGAGCGAGCGGGTATTCGGCGATTTCGCTGTTGGATGGCGCGGCGGATACGACGATTTACAACAATATCCTGTCGGCGGCGGAGAGCAGCTTCTCGGCGGACCCGGCTTCGCAGGTTGGGCTGAAATGCGATTACAACATTTTCGGCGCCAGCGGGATCGATCCGACGGGTGAAAGTTATGCCAACAATGTCACGCTCTCGGCCTGGCAGGCGATGGGATACGATAAGCATTCCATTTACGTGGGAAGCTCGATTAACTCGCTGTTCGTGAGCGTGAGCGACGGGAATTTTGATCTGGCCAGCGGAAGCGCGGCGATCGGAGCGGGAACGAGTACGGATGCGCCGGCGCTGGATCATGCGGGCAATGCTCGGCCGACCAGTGGAAGTTACGATATCGGCGCGCTGCAGTACGATGGGTCGCCGGGAAGCAGCTCGGGGACCGGATCGGGCACGAGTAGTTCGGGAAGCTCGGGTTCGGGTTCGAGTAGTTCGGGATCCAGCTCGGGTAGCTCGAGTTCGACTTCCGGCAGTTCGGGATCGAGCAGCGGCAACTCCGGTTCGAGTTCGAGTAGTTCGGGTTCGACTTCCAATAGTTCGGGTTCGACTTCGGGTAGTTCTGGCTCGAAAACAAACACCTCGGGATCGAGTTCGAGCGGTTCGTCGGGTTCTAGTAGTTCGAGCAGTTCGGGTTCGACGTCGGATGGCTCCGGGTCAGGCTCTGACAGTTCGGGTTCCGGCTCCGGGTCGAGTTCAAGCACTGGCTCAGGATCGAGTTCAAATTCGGATCCAAGCTCGGGTTCGGGTTCGGATACGGGGTCTGGGTCGGAATCTTCGACGCCGCCGGATGCGGGGCCAGCGGCGCCGACGGATCTTGCGGCGATGGCGAAGTGGACGGGCAGCATCGCGTTGCAGTGGGCGGATTCTGACCCGACGGTCGCCAGTTACCAGATCGAGCGGAGCACGGACGGCGTGACGTTCGACGTGATCGGCACGGCGGGCGCGGGGGATTTCTATTATGTGGACAATACGGCCGCGGCCGGCACGCAATATACTTATGAAGTCGTTGCGCTGGATTCCGAAGGGACGAGTTCTTCGCCGTCCAATCTGGTGGTAGTGACGCCTTTGGCGTCGGGCGATCCGGACGGTGAGGGTCGATTCGGCGGCGGCAGTGGTTGGCAGAGCGGCTCGGCGGGCGCCGGTCCATCGCTGCTGCATGGCGGAGGCAACACCAATTCCACGCCGACCAGTGATTCGAGCGGCGATTCGACCGGCGGTAGCGGCGACGGCCGTGGTGAAGGGACCTGCAATTCCAACAACAATTGGGACTGGAAGCGCGGCCGATGGCTTTGGAGCCACTGGGCGGAACGGTTCCATTGCGAGTCGGATGGGAATTGATGGGGCGGTATGCGGGTCGGGCGGTGCAAGGAAATGCCCCACGGCGGCGCCCTTCGGCATAGCTCAGGGCAGGCCGTGGGCGTTGATGGGGTGAAAATTGCCCGCTGGCGCTGAGTTCGAGATTCTGTAAATGATAGAAGACGGCCCTCTCGGGGCCGTCTTTTTTTTTCCGCGGTCGATTTAGTTCAGGCGGGGCATGTGCCGCGGGTTGGGGGGAGGGCTAGGGAGCGGGTGGCGACTGCGTTGAAGATTAGTTCGTAATCGCGTGCGGCGTCGACGGGGCCTTTGTAGCCGTCCTCGGCGGCGCGGGCGAGGTTGTACATTTCGCGGGCGGTGACGTAGTGATAATAGAAGTTGTGGTCGAACATGCTTCGCTTGGCCAGAGCGGTGTGGAAGCTGAACATGGCGGGACCGAGCAGGACCTGGCGGTTGTCTTCGGGGGCGCCGTGGGTGTGAAGCTTGACGAAATACCAATCGGGGCGTGAGGGGATTTGGACGTTGGCTTTGAGCCAGAGTTTCAGGCGATGCATGGAGGGGGCTTGGTTGGCCTGGATGCAGCCGTTTTCGACGCGGGGAAGGAGGCCCCATTTTAGGTCACGCCAATTGAGAGTCAGGGGTCCCTGGATGAGCATGAGGGAGTCGGCGGGGCGAGGGCCGCGGCCGACGTTGACGCCGACTTCGTGGGAACGGGGCAGGCCGTCTTCCACGGCGTAATAGATGCTGTTGATTTTGCCGACTTGAGTGGAGTTGGGGGCGGAGGGGAGAGTGAAATCGGCGTAGCAGCCGGTTTGTCGGAGGATTTCGAGTTCGTCATCCACGCCGCACCAGCGTCCGTCGGGGCGGGAGTTGTCGAGGGCCCAGTTGCCGTGGACGAAGCCGTACATGATTCGTCCGTCTTTTTTGTGTGTGGCGAGCATTCCATATTGATTGGAGAGCAAGCGGACGTGGCGGAGGAGTTGCCGGCGGAGATTTTCGGAGGTGTCGCGGTCGTGATGGAGGTGGATTTCAACTTCGCCGTAACCGGCGCGGCAAAGTTCGGCGAGCATTTCCATTTCGGGGGCGGCGTATTGTTCGAGGGGATAGAAGAATGTGTGCCGGGGGGGCTTGCCGTCGCTGTCGCGATATTTGGAGAGCAAGAGGGGATAGTCTTCGGCCCATCGGCGAGTGCGCTCGAGGGCACGGTCCGTGCGGACGTTGCCGACCTGGGGTTCGTAGTGATCGGCGATGCAAATCAGGACATGCTTTTCCTTGGATCGCCGAAGTCGGGGGCGGAGGGATTGGAAGAGATAGGGTCCGAGCCAGCGGTGAACGTTTCGGCGGTGGGCGGCCCAGGCGGTGCAGAGAGCGACGACGCCGACGAAAGCGGCAAGGGCGGTGGCCCAGATGCGCCAGCCGAAGTAGGCTTGGGCGGCTGGTTCGGAGAAGGTGGACTGGATCATTCCGGCGGGTGAGTCTTTGGTGCGCTGGTAGGCGCCGATGGCCGGGTGTTTGGGATCGATGGGGAGCTTTCCTTCGATATCTTTGGTGGGCGCGTGGAGCAGGGAGCCGGCGTTTTGGGCGGGGCTGTCCTGGGCGAGGTGGAAGTCTCCTTTTTCGAGATCGGCGAACATTCCGTCGGGAGTGGCGAGCATGGAATGGGTGTCCTGACCGGTGGCTTGCTGCCAGTCCTGGAGGGAGAGGATGGAGTCGCCGCCGTCGGCGCTGAAGCGGTCGGCGACGGCGTTGAAATCGCTGGTGAGGCCGGCCTTGGAGTCGTCGGCGACACTGATGGCGCCGCGGCGCTGGCTGTTGGTGAGGATGATGTTGTTGCCGAGGAAGATTCCGGTGGCGGAATCGAGGACGGCGACGGCCCAGCGGGCGTCGGAGGCCATGAGGATGGTGTTGTTGACGACGATGTCGTCCTTGGGGGAAGCGGCGCCGTCGTGACGATAGATGGCGATGCCGGCGGAATGGTTGTCGTAGATGAGGTTGTTTTCGATGGTGGATTGCTGGACGCCGTCGAGGTTGATGGCGGCCCCACCGCTGGCGCCGTTGTTGAAGATAATGTTTCCGTCGATGAGAGCGCCGGTGATGATGCCGGTGCCGCCCTGAGTGGCGTCGGAATTGATTTGGATTCCGCAGACGCTGTTGCCGGCGACGACGTTATTTTTGATGATGGGGTTGGGGGCGCTGTTTCCGACGTAGATTCCGTGTTGCTGGACGGAGCCGGTGACGGTGTTGCTTTCGATATCTACGTCGGTGCTGAAACCGGTGAGGATTCCCCAGATGCCGGAGGCGTCGATGTGGTTGTCGAAGATTCGGACGCCCTGGTCCTGAACGGCGCGGATGCCGCAGCGCGGGAGGCCCTGGACGGTGAAGCCTTCGATCAGGACATAGCTGGCGCCTTCGAGATTGATTCCGTCGGGGGTGTGGGAGTTTCGGGTGTCGATGACGGTTCCGCTGGAGGCGGCGAATGAGATGGGGGCGTTGGGAGTGCCGCTGGTGGTGAGATCGAAGCCGGTGTATTGGCCGGGGAGGACGGAGACGGTGTCGCCGGGCTGAACGGAGTCGGCGGCGTGCTGGAGGGTTTGCCAGGGCATTGAGGCGCTGCCGGAGGCGGCGTCGCTGCCGGTGGGAGAGACGACGTAGTTGGCGATGAGGAGGCGTTTTTCGAGGGGTTCGAGGAGGGGTCGGGAGGTCATGCGGCCTCCGGGGGTGGGGCTTCGGCGCGGCGGCTGGTTCGGCGCCAGGTGCCGGCTCTGGAGCCGAGGGTCCAGCGAATCATGCCGACGAGGAGAGCGGCGTTCATGCCGGTGAACATGGCGGCGAGGCGAAGGGGTTTGAAGATACCGATGCCGGGGGGCAAGAGGGCGGCGAGGAGGCTGGAGAGATAGAAGGCGATCTGGAGGAGGAAGATCCAGCGGTACATGGGATGGCCCAAAAGCGAAAGGTTAATGAGGAGCAAGAATAGCATCAGGAAAGGGCAGAGCCAACGGAGGATTTTGTGTGAGAAGAGGACGAGAGCGACCCAGCCGCGGAGGGGATTGAGGAGAGGCCATAAGACGGTGAGGGACTGAGCGCCGCCGCCGCCGATGCGGGCGCGTCGGGAGAACTCGGAGCTTAAATCGGGAGCGGACAATTCGTGAGCGATGGCGCGATCTTCGTAGACGATTCGGCCGCCATAGCGCAATTTGGCGACGAGGGGGATCACGAAATCGTCGATGCGGGTTTGGGGAGGTATGGGTACGAACTGATCGCGGCGGATGGCGTAGATGGCGCCGTTGGAGCCGAGGAGCGCGCCGAGTTTTCCTTCGCTGCGCTTGAGGAATGTTTCGTACTTCCAATACATGCTGTCGGCGTTTTTTCCGGTGGCCGGATCGGTCAGGAGCAATCTACCACAGACGGTGACGATTTCCGGATCTTGCAGCCAGGGGATGAGTTGTTTTAGAGCGTCGGGTTGGTAATGGGTGTTGGCATCGGAGAGAGCGATGAGGGAGCCGGTTAGTTGGGGGATGGATTCGTTGAGGGCGGTGGCTTTGCCGCGGTTTTGGGGGAAGGCGATGAGGCGGACGCCTTGGGGCGCGAATTTTTGGACGATGGCGCAGGTGTTGTCGGTGGAGCCGTCGGAGGCGACGGCGATTTCCAGTTTTTCGCGCGGGTAATCGCTTTCGAGGGCGTTTTGGATTCGGCGCTCGATGACATCTTGTTCGTTGTGGGCGCAGATGAGGAGGGAGATTTGAGGGAGGTCGCGATCGCAGAGGGGGGAGGGTTTATTGGCCTTGCCGAAAGCGGCGGAGGCGGCGCGGATGAGGAGGGGGTAGGCGGCGTAGCAGTAGAAGATGCCGGTGAAGCAAATCCAGAATGCCGCTTGGAGCATGGTGGGAGCCTCCATCAACGAGCGGCCGATGGAAGCATGGCCGGGGACGACGGTTGGGATTGGGAGATCGCCGGGGCGTTTGGCGAGGGATCGGCCAGGACGTCGGTGCGGCAGCGCCAATTGGGGAGAAGGCCGGCGCTGAGACTTTCGAATTTGAGGCGGCTTAGGGCGCTGCGGAGGCGGTATCGCGAGAGCGGGGATTGGCGCTTGAGCAAGCCGAGGGCGGCTTCGGAGAATCCGCCGAGGGCGAAGACGACGGATCGGGCTATGCGCCAGACGCGGGCATCGGAGCCGAGGTAATGAGTGAGGACTTCGTTTTGCGTAGGCTGGCGATCGTGGACGAGCTGGATGATTTCGCCGGAGCGGATGTCGGCGGCGGCGGCCTGGGAGACGGCATCGACGACGTCGTCGACGTGGATCAGGGGGAGACGGAGAGTGCCGTCGCCGAGGACGATCCAGCGGTTGCCGATTTTTCTGGCGACGGCGCCGGTGAGGATCGGCATGTTGGGGCCGAATATTTGGCCGGGGCGCAGTAATACGCAGGGTAAGCCTAATTCACGGGCGGCGCGGCTGACGCGGCGCTCGGCTTCTAATTTTGCCTGGGTGTAACTGCCGCGCAGCTGGGCGTGAGGCTCTAACGGGGAGGATTCGTCCATGGTCTTTCCATCCTGGCCGGCCCAGTCGACGACGGAGAGAGAGCTGATGTGGACTAGTTTGCAGACGCGATGTTTGAGGCAGGCGTCGATGATGTTTTGGGTGCCGGCGATGGTGCCGCGTTCGTGCTCGGGCCAGGGGCCTTTCATGGTGGCGCCGGCGTGGATGACGAGACTGGCGCCTTTTACGGCGCGATCGACGGCAGTGGGATCGCCGAGGTCGCCGAGGGCTACTTCCACATTTTTTGGGATTATGGTTGGGGGGCGGCGGACGAGGATGCGGACGCGCTGGCCGGTTTGGAGGAGGTGTCGGACGATGGCGCCGCCGAGGCCGCCGCTGGCGCCGGTGACGAGGACGGGGATTTCGCCCGCGAGCGTCAGGGGGGCGATTTTGCGGGCGTATTCGGCGTCGGCGGCGCGGGCGACGCGCTCGGTCCAATCGACGACGCGGATGGATTCTTCGGGAGTGACGGGGGCGGGGATTCCTTTGGCGAGGGATTCGTAGAAGGCGGCGACGAGGTCCTGGAGGCCGTGATAGGGGAGAGCGCGCTTGGTGAGGAAGGAGGCGACGCCGATGGGGACGTCGATCATGGGCTTGATGGACTCGGACATGGCGTTGAGGACGCGTTCGGCGGCTTTGGGGACGGGGAGG
>JBEKPV010000092.1:0-20990 GCA_049520395.1 Tepidisphaeraceae bacterium | reverse complement strand
CCAACGACCGCGCCCCCGACCGGCGTCTGAAAATCGGCTACATCTCCCCCGACTTCCGCAATCACGTCGTCGGCCGCAACCTCCTGCACCTGTTCCAGCATCACGATCGGCGGCAATTTGAGATCACCTGCTACGCCAACGTCCCGCGCCCCGACGCGATGACCCGGCAGTTCCAGGAAAACTCCGACGCCTGGCGCGACATCGTTCCGCTTCCCGATGAGCGCGTCGCCCGACAAATCACCGATGACCAGATCGACATTCTCGTGGACCTCTCCCTGCACACCGGCAACAACCGCCTTCTGGTCTTCGCCCGCAAACCCGCCCCCATCCAGGTCACTTTCGGCGGCTATCCCGGCAGCACCGGCCTGACCGCAATCGACTATCGACTCACCGATCCGTATCTCGATCCCCCCGGCGAGCATGACGACGATTACGTGGAAAAATCGATTCGCCTCCCCAGCAGTTTCTGGTGTTACGACCCGCTCTCCATGGACGCCCCCGCCGAGCCGAACCATCCGCTTCCGGCTCTGGAGAATAATTTCATCACCTTCGGCTGCCTCAATAATTTCTGCAAGATCAACGACACGGTCCTCCAGCTCTGGTCCAAGGTCTTGCGCCGCCTCCCCAACTCCCGGCTGATCCTCCTGGGCCCCAATGGCTCCGCCCGCCGGCAGGTCGAGGAAAAACTCCAGCGCGAGCAATTCCCCCTGGAACGATTGCAATGGACGGATCGTCTGAAGCGCAAAGACTATATGGACCTCTACCGCCGCATCGACCTGGGCCTTGAAACATGGCCCTACAACGGCCACACCACCAGCCTCGATTCCCTCTGGATGGGTGTTCCCGTGGCCACGCTGAGCGGCAACACCGTGGTCGGCCGCGCCGGCCGAAGCCAATTGACCAACCTGGGCCTGCCCGAATTAATCGCCCAAACGCCGCAGCAGTATGTTCAAATCGTCGTCGATCTCGCCGGCGACTTGCCCCGGCTGTCCCACTTACGCCAAACCCTCCGGCAGCGCCTGCTCGATTCCCCCCTTTGTGACTCCGAAACATTCGCCCGCGGCATCGAAGCCGGCTTTCGCCAAATGTGGCGCAACTGGTGCGGAGCAACATCTACATGAATCGGATCGCCCGAGCCCCTTGTTTTACCGCCAATACCGCCGGATAATGCCGCCATCGAATGCATGGAGGCATCGACATGCGGATCATCGCGCTGATGAATCAAAAAGGGGGGGTCGGCAAGACCACCACCACCGCCAATCTCGGCGCCGCCCTGGCCGAGATGGGCAAAAAAGTCTGCCTCGTCGATCTCGATCCCCAGTCGCATCTCACCATTAATTACGGCATCGATCCCTCCTCCGAATTGACCTCCCTCTATCAAGTCCTGATGGAGCAGGGCGCGTTTCTTGAGGCCGTCCAAAAAATAAACGGCAACATCGCGATCGTCCCCGGCAGCATCGATTTGGCCGGCGCCGAAGTCGAACTCGCCAGCGTCCTGGGCCGCGAAACCTTGCTCAAGCGCCGCATCGAAGCCGCCCAGCACGATTTCGATTTCATCCTGCTCGATTGCCCGCCGAGCCTCGGACTTTTAACGCTGAACGCCCTGGCCTGCGCCGCCGAGGTGATCGTGCCCATGCAGCCGCATTTCCTGGCCCTTCAGGGCGTCGGAAAATTATTGGAAACCGTCGCCCTGATCTCCCGGCGCGTCAATCCCCGGCTCAAGGTGTCGGGAATCGTCCTCACCATGTTCGACTCCCAAACCAAGCTCAGCGCCGAAGTGGTGCAAGACCTCAGCGGCTTCATCAGCGCCGCCGCGGGCAAAAATGTCCCCTGGTCCGACGCCCGGATTTTTTCCACGCGGATTCGCCGAAACATTAAATTGGCCGAAAGCCCCAGTTTCGGCCAGACGATTTTCCAATACGGCCCGACCAGCCACGGCGCCAGCGATTACCGCGCGCTGGCGCAGGAGGTCGTGGAAATGTCGCCGCAAGTGACCGTCAGCATCGACCCCCGGATTCGATCGCAAGTCGAAGTGGCCTAGGAGAGCGCCGCTCCAAATGGAACAGCCGACTCTTCACGCGCCGTGGCGGATGGAATACATCCGCTCGCTGGGACAGCAGGATCAGTCGGACTGTTTCCTGTGCCAGGCCGCCGCCGTCGGCAGCGATCCCGCCGCCCGGCGCGATCATCTCTTGCTCTGGGACACGGAGCTGACCATCGTCGTGCTCAATCGTTTTCCCTACGCCAACGGACATTTGCTCATCGCTCCGCGCCTGCATAAAGGCGAGATGGAGGACCTGACCGACGCCGAAAATTCCGACGTCGCGCGCCAGACCGTCGCCGCCATGCGGCTCCTCCGCCGCGCGATCTCCGCCCAGGGTTTCAACGTCGGCATCAACATCGGCCGAGTCGCCGGCGCCGGCCTGCCCGGCCATCTGCACCAGCATCTCGTTCCCCGCTGGGGCGGCGACATCAATTTCATGAGCATCATCGGCGAAACCCGCGTCATCCCCCAGGCCATCCCCCAACTCTACGACGAATTGCTCAAAGTCCACACCGAAACCCTCCCCTGAAAACCGCACAATGAATTGACTGGCAACTAGCAACTAGCAACTGGCAACTGGCAACTAGCAACCAGCAACTTCTTCGTTCCCCTTGCCCTCAAGGATCGCCCCCCTTACCCTTTGCAGGCGTATGGATGAAACGATTCGTCAGCGATTGGTCCCCGGCGCGCAGGTGAAAGTCGTTCAGCAAATCGCCGCGCGCGATTATTCCTGGGCCAGCGAAATTCGCGGCACCGTCATCGAATTCCAGCAGCAGCAGACGGGCAGCTGGTTCGCCCACAGCAAAGACGACAAGCTTTGGCTCGACCGCCTGACCCTGCGCAAAGCCGACGGGGAGATCACCACGCTCAACCTCGACGAATTCACCCAGATTCAGATCGAATCCTCGCCCGCCGCCAAGTCCGCGGCGCCGGCGCGCCCGGGGGTTTGAACATCGCCATGTCAACGCGGCTCGCCACTCATTCCGTCTCGCCGGCCACCACCGCGATTTGCGCCTGGATCATCCCCGGCGGCGGCTATTTCGCGCTCCGTCAGCACGCCCGCGGACTCACCGTCGGCGTCACCGTCGTTCTGCTATTCGCCTTTGGAATCCTCATCGGCGGCATTCGCGTGATGGACCCGCCCGGCTGGGGCGATTACGGATACATGGTGCAAATCGTCCGACGCCAGGTCAGCGCCGATCGATTTGAATACCGCCGCGTCGATCCCATTACCGCCGCCCAGGCCGCCGATCCGCGCGCCGACGACCGCGATCAGCTCATCAGCTCGGCGCTGGCCTTCCAGCCGCTGACCGAACTGAGCGACCGCCCCTGGTTCGTGGGCCAGATTTTATGCGGCCCCATCGCCGTGGCGGCCTCCTCCATCTCCATCCACGCCGCCCGCCCAACCGCCCAGGCCGCCGCCGCTTCCGATACTCCCGTACAAACCGTCGCCATTTCTCACGCGCGCTCCTGGGAAATCGGCACCCTTTACACCGCCGTCGCGGGAATGCTCAATCTGCTCGCCATCATCGACGCCGCGTTCCGCGCCGACCTGACCAAGGCTCAAACCGCATGAACATCCTTGCCGACTATTCTCCGTTTTTGGATCCGCTCCCCATTTGGGCCAGTGCCTGGGCGTGGCCGCTCCTGCTGCTGCCGCTGAGCGCGGCGGTGGCGATCGTCTACAAATCGATCCGCTGCAAAGATATGTCCCAAGTCCCCTACGAGGCGGCCGGGCTCTTCGTCCTGATCGTCCTGGGAATGGTGATCACCGCCGGGGCCCTGGCGGGATTCGCCAAAATAATGGAATGAGCGCCGGTCACCGCGCGTTTCGGATTCTCACTCCCAAAGCCCAGCAGGCCGCCGCGTAGCTGGCCGCGCCGATCGGCAATAAAATCGCCAATTGTTCCAGACTCGCCAGAAGTCCCCCCGAATGCGGAAAAATGGGCGTCCGCTGCGCGACCAAGCACGCCGCGATCATGCACCCGCAAGCCGCCAGCATTCGCGCGCCCGATTCCGAAATCGCCCGCAGTCCCAGCCCTCCGGTTTTGCGGTCCAAAATCCAAAGCATGACCACCGCCTGCACGCCAAAACTCGCCAGGGTGCCCACGGCCATTCCCGCTTCGCCCAACCTCGTAAAACAGAGCGGAACCTCGACGACTGTGTTCACCACGATGGTCACGATCGAGAGCATAAACGGCGTCATCGTGTCGTGCAGCGCGTAATAAGCGCGATTCAACACCTGCTGCAAACTAAACGCCCAGATCGCCGAGGCGTAAAACACTGTCGACAGAGCCACCCATCGCGTATCGACCGCCGTGAAATTGCCGTGCTGAAACAGCACCCGAATAACCGGGTAACGCACCAGCACCAATCCCGCGCTGGCGGGGATCGCTTCGAACAACGTGAAAATAATCCCCTGCCGCAGCACGCGGTTGAATTTCTCCCGGTCCGCATCAAACGCGTCGCCGCTGAGCCCGGGGAAAATCGCCGTGGCCAGCGCCGTGGCGAACACGCCCAGCGGAAACTGATACAAAAACTGCGCCCAGTTCAATCGCGGCACCGCTCCCAGCGCCAGCGGATACGCCCACGAATGCCCGAAGAATCGCAGTCGATCCGCCGGATTTTGCCCCCGGGTCAGAAAAACCGTTATCGCCGTATCGACGATGACCGAAACCTGCAACACTCCCGCGCTCAGCGCCACCGGAAGCGAGAGCGTGAGCATCTTTTTCACGCGCGGCGTCCAGAACGCGCTGGCCGAGGCAAATCCAAATCCCACCGCCCGCAGCGCCGGCATCAGCATGGCCACCTGGCCAACCCCCGCGACCAGCACAAAACCCGCCAGCCAGTAAGCCAGCCGGGTCTGCGCCGCCATCTGCTGCGATTCGTTCGCCCCCGCCACATAAAATGCCCTCGCCCCAATCACGATCACCGCGATATGAATGACATTCAGCAACACCGGCGTCAGCGCCGGCAGCGCAAACCGCTTGTGCACCTGCAAAATCCCGCTCAAAAACCCCGTCAAACAGACCAGCAGCACATACGGCAGCATGATCGCCGTGAATCGCACCACCAGTAAATCCTGGCTCCGAAGCTCAATAAAATGAGCCACAGCCCAAAGCCCCGCCTCGCCCAGAATCGTGAGCCCCAGCAAAATACCCGTCAGCAGATTGACGCTGGCCGCCGCGAATCGATTGGCGTCCTTGACATCCCCCGCCTTCAGCGCTTGCGCATAGAGCGGAATAAACGCCGCCGATATCGCCCCCTCCCCCAGCAGTTTTCGAAACAGATTGGGAACCTTGAACGCGACGGTAAAAGCCGACGAAACAACCCCCGCCCCGAAATACGTCGCGATCACGCTTTCCCGCAGCATCCCCAGAATGCGGCTCAAAAGCGTCAGCACCGAAATCAGCCGCGCATGGCTGATAAACGCGCTCGAACTGCGATCGCGTGAACTCGCCCCACTAATAGGTATCGCGGAACTGGACATCCTTGTCCTTTTTTTCGGATTGCCGAATGATGAATGATGAGTGATGAATTGAAATCAGCATTCATCATTCCGCATTCAGCATTTCCTTCATTTTTTTCGCCGCCGCGCAAACATCCGCGGCTCCGACGATCGCGCCACTCACCGCCACCGCCCGTATTCCCGTCGCCAGCACTTTTTCCAGGTTTTCCGGGCCGATCCCGGCAATGGCGACCTTCGATATCGCGATTCGCCGGTCCGCAGCGACCGCCGCAGCATACTCCAATCCCGCCACAAAATCGCGGGGTTTAGTGGCACTTTTAAATATCGGTCCCACTCCAATGTAATCCGCCCCGTCCCGCGCCGCCGCGGCCGCCTGATCCGGATGATGCGTGCTGACGCCGATGATTTTACGATTCCCCAGGATTTTCCGCGCCTCGGCGGCGGGCAGGTCCTCCTGCCCCAGATGAACCCCATCGGCATCCGACAGCGCCGCGATATCCGGCCGGTCGTTGATGATCGAAATCACGCCGCGCCGCCGGCACAATTCCGCCAGTTGCCGCGCCCGCTTCAGCAATTCACCCCCCGGCAAATCCTTTTCGCGCAGTTGCAGGCAATCCGCTCCCCCGTCGATGGCCGCCTCGGCCGCTTCCAGCCACGGGATTCGGCAAATCGATTCGGTGATCAGCACATACAGCCGCACGCCCGCAAATCGCTGCGCCGGTCGCATCGCCAGCGCCAGCCGCCGCTCGATTTCGTAAAAACGATATCGAAGCGATTCGATTTTACCGGCCGCCGCGGAATCGACCGTTTTTAAAAATTCCTCGATCGACCGCAGCGCCTCCCCCAGCCGTTTCCCCGCCGCGACGGCGACGGCCTCCACATCGCCGCGCTTCCGCTCCGATTCCGTCGAAATGCCCGTCCCCACATCCCCCGGCGTATCCCGCTGGAGCATCGCCTCCTCCAGCCAGGGACGCAAAATATCCGTCAATTCATGCCGCACCCGCTTCAGCTCCCCGCACAACTCCTCCGAATTAAGCACGAACCGCGCGCCATCCTCCAAAACCCGCAAGGCCTCGCGGGCGCGGTTGGCGTTGGCGTCCAGGACCCGCAGCACGGCTCGATCAATGTTTTCAGCCACGATTCCGCCGATTATAGACGCCGCCGCGCGACGCTGTCGATAATTCACGCCACCCCGTGGCGGCGGCGCGCCAACGTTGTAAAATGTCCGCCCCATGCTGCCGCTAAATGCCATCATCAAGGGCAACTGCATCAATCAGCTCAATCGTCAGGAGGAGGGTTGGATCGATCTGGTCTTCGCCGATCCTCCCTTCAACATCGGCTATCGATATCACAATTACGACGACAAGCGCCAATGCGACGATTATCTTAAATTCAGCGACACCTGGATGCGGGCGGTCCACCGCGCCCTCAAACCGTCGGGATCCTTTTACCTGGCGATCGGCGACGAATACGCCGCCGATCTCTGCGTCATCGCCCGCCGCCAGATCGGATTCCACCTGCGCAACTGGATCATCTGGCACTACACCTTCGGCCAGCAGACCAAACAAAAGTTCGCCAAAAGCCACACGCACATTTTATATTTCACGAAAGACCCCAAAAATTTCACGTTCAATCCCGACGCCGTCCGCGTCGCCAGCGCCCGCCAGACAACCTACGACGACAAGCGCGCCAATCCCAAGGGCAAGTTGCCCGACGACGTCTGGTTTTTGCGCCCGCAGGAAGCGCCGGTCGATTATTTCGCCGCCGAATCCGACACCTGGAACGTCAGCCGCGTCTGCGGCACCTTCAGCGAGCGCGAAGGCTGGCACGGCTGCCAGATGCCGCTGGCCGTCCTCAACCGCATCATCCTCGCCAGCAGCAAACCCGGCGACCTGGTCCTCGATCCCTTCAACGGCAGCGGCACCACCTGCCTCTCGGCCGCCCTGCACGGACGAAATTTTATCGGGATCGACCAGAGCCAGCAGTACGTCTCTTTCGCCCGCAAACGTCTGGCGCACGCCCTGAAGCAAAAGCCCGCCAACGGCCATGCCGCCGCGCTCTTCGACATCAATCGCGAATCGCGCGTCCTCACCCAGACCGACGCCCTCGGCCGCAAACGGGTCCGCCGCCCGGTTAATGGGAAGCGTCTTGCGACTTCATCCCGAAAAATCGCGCCATCCGCCCCAGAAATGTCGTCTGCTCCGTCTTGACGGCCTCCGCATGCGCCCCCGCATCGGGCGCCGCCTGTTGTCGGGCCTTGAGCTGAGCATACCGCTCCGCGTGCAACTGGCTGATCTTCGTCATGATCGACGGATCGGCCGCGAAGATCGCGCTCAAATCCGCCTTGCTGATTCTCACGCACGACAATTCGCCGGTGGCGCGAATCGTCGCCGACCGCGGCTCGCCGGTCAGCGCCGCCATCTCCCCAAAAAAATTCCCCGGCCCCAGCGTCGCCACTTTCGCCTCGGCGCCGCCGGCCTGTTTCACCAGCACATCCACCTCCCCGTTGCGGATCACATACAAACTGTCCCCCGCATCACCCTGACGAAATAAAACCTGCCCATGCGCCAGATACAAATCCCCGGCGCTGGCGGCTAATTTGCGCTTCTCCTCCTCCGAGAGCGGCGCGAATAGCCACAAATCTTTCAGGGCCAGATAGCGCTGCTCCGTCGCGCTGGCGGTTTGCGCCTGCTGCTTTTGGTCGAGTTGAATATGCTCCACCGTGCGCGTCGGGAACGGAATCGAGAACCCTTTCTCTTTCACGCGGTACCAGATATTGGTCCGCACCATGGTTTCCACTTTCCGGTGAGCCGCCGGCTCCGTGATCCAAAATTTCACCGCATACGTGATCGCCGAATCGTCGAAGTTATCCAGAAAAACATACGGCTCCGGCGTCGCCGAAACCCCGGCCGTCTCCAGCGCCGTCGCCTTCAGCAGCGCAATCGCCTGCAGCGGCGGATGATCGTAATGCAGCCCCACCTGAACCTCGCGCGCCGTCGCCGTCGTCGGCGTATTGAAATTGACGATCTGCGCCGTCGCCACCGTCCCGTTGGGGAGGATCACGTAATTGTCTTCCAGCGTATGAATCGTCACCGCCCGCCAGGTCATGTCCACGACGCGCCCTTCGACGCCGGCGCAGATGATCCAGTCCCCCAGCGCAAACGGACTGGCGGCTTGCATCACCAGGCCGCTGAAAAAATTCCCCAGCGTCTCCTGCAGCGCCAGGCCCAGCACGATCGACACCACCGCCGAACCGGCCAAAAGCGCCTGGATATTCCACCCGAACGCCCAGGACCCAAACCACATGACCGAGAACAAGGCGATCACGATATTGATGATCTGATGGATGAACCGCTGCACCGGCACGCGCCCGCCGCGCGTCAGCACCGGAACGATCAGCAATCGATCCAGCGCGCGCAGCGCCGAAAACAAAATCGCCCCGAAGAAAAAGCGGGTGATCCAGATCGCCGCGTAATCCTTGGTGTCCAGCAGCCGCAGCGGCTTGCCCGCGACGAACCCGAAATAAATCGCCAGCGCCGAGATCAGCACCAGCGCCGCCGCCGTCAATTTCGTGCGCGCGATGTATTTCCGCAGCCAGACGTAAACCAGCAGCCCGATGGAAAAAATTCCCACCCCCGTCGCCGTCGCCCGGATCAATTCCGTGACCGTCGGAATCCAGTTGTGCAGCTCGAAGTGAAATTCCTGCTCGGTCGTCTCGGCGAGGATAAATGGCAGGCTGCTCAGCATAAAATGCAACCGGATTCTTACCGATTCGCTTCCCGCTTTCCAACTCCCCAAGCGCTGCGGTTACACTAGCCCCATCGTGCACCGGTTATTGAAACGATTGGCGGTCTGCCTGGGGATCGTGGCCGGGGCATGGCTGGCGGCGCTTCTCGCCGCCCGCGCCCCGCTCCTCCGCGACGTCGCCCTCCGAGCCGACAACGCCTTTTACGACGCCTTTTACCACCTCCGGCCGCCGGACAGCCAATGGGACGGCCCCGTCGTCATCGTCGCCGTCGACGATAAAAGCCTCGCCGCCGTCGATCAATCGATGCACTTCGGCTGGCCCTGGCCGCGCGAATTCTGGGGCCATATCGCCCAATATTTACAGCAATCCGGAGCCAAAACCGTCGCCCTCGATTTGATCTTCGATCAGACCAGCGTCTACCAAAACAGCACCGGCGACGACGACAATTTCGCCTCCATTCTCGCAGGTCTCAAGGTCCCGGTGGTTCTCGGCTCCCTGACCCATCCCGACGGGACCTGGGACCATTTCGCTCCGCCCACGTCGCGCCCCGATTTCGGCGCGGTCAATGTCGGCAGCGACGTCATCTACCGCACCTATTCCCCGCGGGTCTACGGCCGCCCAAGCCTCGCGGCCCAGACCGTGACCGCCTCCGGCCAAACCGCCAAATTGCCCACGGACCAGCCATTTTTACTTCACTATTACGGCCCGCACGTCACGCCGGACGGCAAATCCACGTTCCGTTTCGTTTCCGCCGCGCACGTTCTGGCGGTCGCTCTTCAGCCCGGCTCCGAAAAACAGGCGGGCATCTCCCCCGACTGGTTCCGCAACAAAATCGTCCTGATCGGCGCTATCACCGCCGGAACCTACGACCTGAAATCCTCGCCGCTGTCGGCCGAATATCCCGGCGTCGAAGTCCAGGCGACCGCCATCACCAATCTGCTCACCGGCCAGGCGGTTCATCCCGTCTCCACCACCGATCAAATCGCCGCGGCACTCCTGGCGGTGGCGCTCACCGCCGTGATGGTCATCTTCCCGCGCCCCGCGAGCCTGAAAATGCTCGGTCCTCTCCTTGCCGCCGGCGGCATCGTCGCCGTCGCGGCCGAACTTTTCATCCAGCCGCAAATCCGCTGGCTCGCCCCCACCGCGCCCCTCGTCGCGGTCGCCACCGCGGCGATCGCCGCCTTCGGTTGGACCTATTTCGCCGAGGACCGCCAGCGCAAATTCATGCTCAAGGCCCTTTCCAAAGTGGTCTCGCCCGCCGTCGCCGAGGAACTGGCGCGCGACCCGCACCGATTGGCCCTCGGCACCGTCCGCACCCGCGTCACACTCCTTTTCACCGACCTGGCGGATTTCACGGCGATGAGCGAGTCGATGGAAATTCAAAAACTCGGCGAGCTGCTCAACCGCTATCTCGGCGAAATGTCCGATCAGGTTTTATTGCAAGGCGGCACTCTCGATAAATACATCGGCGACGCCATCATGTGTTTTTGGAACGCGCCCCTCCCCCAGGAGGATCACGCCGTCCGCGCCTGCCGGGCGGCCCTCGCCATCGCCCAGCGCGAAAACGCGATCCGCGACGAATTGCGAAAGATGGGCGCGGCCAAACTTTTCACCCGCATCGGGATCAATACCACCGACGCCGCCGTCGGATTCGTCGGCTCGTCGCATCTATTTAATTACACCGCCCTGGGCGACGGCGTGAATCTCGCCAGCCGCCTCGAGGGCGCCAACAAACTTTACGGAACCCGAATCCTTCTGGCCCACTCGACCGCCGACCTGGTCCGCGACCAATTCCTGTTGCGGAAAATCGATGTGCTCCGCGTTAAAGGCAAAAAGCAGCCCATGGCGGTTTTTGAATTAATCGCCGCCAAACCCGCCGCCGCCGATCTGGAATCGCTCGCCGCGGGATACGAATCGGCGCTGGCGCATTACCAGGAGCAGCGCTGGGACGACGCCGAGCGGGAATTGCTTGAGCTTGCCTCCCGTTTCGCGGATGATGGAGCCACCCAAGCGCTGTTGGCGCGGATTAGCGCCCTTCGCGGTAAACCTCCGCCGCCGGATTGGGACGGCGTTTACGAGGCCAAGGAAAAATAACCAATGAACCATGGGTTTATGAACCAGAGGCGCAAAGCGTCATGGCTGGTCTTGTTGGCGACCGGCGCATTGCTCGCCGCCGGCGCGGCCGCCGACGAAGTCTGGATCAAAAGCGAAGTCGTGCAAATCCGCACCGGCAAAGGGGCCGTCTATCCGGTGATCGTCACCGTCGAAAAAGGCACGGAACTGACCGTCGTCGACCGCGAGGGGCATTGGATCAAAGTGCAGGCCGGCTCTCAGCAGGGTTATGTCTATGACGGCTCGGTCTCGCCCGACAAGGTCAGCGGCGGCGGAAATCTGCTCGCCAGTTTGGGCGCGGGATCGGACGCGTCCAGTCTCAGCAGCGGCGCCGCCGCCAAGGGCTTGGCGCCCGAGGCCGATCAATACGCCGCCAGCAAAAATATCGATCCCGGCCCCATGAATCGGCTCATCGATTTCCGAAAACATTTCGATCCGAAATTATGGGAGGCCTTCACCGCCGAGGGCAAAGTCGGACCGGACGCGCCAAACGCCCAATAGAGAATGGATCATGAGACGCACCTGGATTTTTTCAGCGTTGATGCTCCTGGCCGCCGGGTGCGGCGCGGGCAGCCCATTCAGCGCCGATAGTCTCGGAAACCTGTTCGGCGGTTCCACCGGCGCGCTCATCAAAGCCGGCGGCCACGAAGCCAACGCCCTGGCGCTGAGCGAAAAAGACGAAGACGCCATGGGCCAGGCCACCGGCGCCGTCCTCACCAACCGCTACGGCGTCTATCAAAACCAGCGCGTCGAAACCTACGTGACCCTGGTCGGCCTCACCGTCGCCAGCGCGTCCCCCAACCCCGGCGGAAATTACGTCTTCGGCGTCTTGAACACCGAAGACGTCAACGCCTTTTCCGGACCCAACGGTTACATCTTCGTCACCCGCGGCGCGCTGGAAAAAATGCAGGACGAAGCGGAACTCGCCGGCGTGCTCGCCCATGAGATCGGGCACGTCTGCCATCACGACGGACTCGCCCAGGTCAAAACCGCCGAGCAGAGCGCCGCCCTCAGCGACGCCCTGGCGGCATCCAGCACGGCGGCGCAATTCTCGCAACTGACCGACGTCGGAATCCAGGCGATTACCGAAAAGGGCTATTCCCAGCCGCAGGAGTTCGCCGCCGATGAGGAGGGCGTCAAAATCATGACCGCCGCCGGTTACGACCCGCACAGCTATCTCGCGTTCCTCGAGCGCTTATCCAAATTACAGGGCATGGCGGGCGGCGGGTCGATCATGAGCACCCATCCCGCCATGGACGAACGCGTCGTTCGCGTTCAGCAGGAAATCGTCGAATTGGACAATCCCGTCGGCGCGAAACTGCGGCGGCGCTGGATCGCCCTGCTTTTCGCGGCGGCGGCGTTTGCCGTGAGCCTCGCGCTCAATACCCGCCATAACGACTTCCCATTCGGATATCACCCCGACGAGCCGACCAAAACCGAGCAGATTCTCTCCGCCGACGGGTACCGGAATTTTTTGCATCCGCAATTGCTGCTGGAATGCACGCAGCGCGCCGTCGATTGGGGCGGCACGCCCCGCAACACGCAGGCCGTCGCCGAAGTGGGCCGCGACGTCTCGGCGGTCTTCGCCGCCGCCGCCGTCGCCGCCGCCTGCGGCGTCGGGTTCCTCTGCGCCGGACTGCTCGGCGAAGCGCTCGTCGGAATCTCGCTGCTCTGCTGCTCCTCGCTCCTGGTTTACGCCCATTATTTCAAGGAGGACGCCGGGCTGGCGATGGGCCTCATGCTCGTGCTCCTGGCGACGCGCTGCGTCACGGGCGCCCAATCGCGCCGCGCCGCCTGGGCGTCGGCGGCCTTCGTCGGATTCGCCTGCGCGATCGCGGCCTCCGCCAAATACGTCGGCCTCACCTTCCTGATCGCCGGTCTGGCGGCCGTTCTGTCGGCGCGAGGCCATCGCTTCGGCAGAGCCTTCGTCATGCTCGTCTGCTTCGCGCTTTTTGCCGCCGCCGTCAATTATCGCGGAATGCAGCATTTTTCCGACTTCAAAGGCGCCTTCGAGCACGAAGTGGATCACAGCCTCAGCGATCATTTCGGCCTGACCATGCATCAGCCGAACACATTTTTCATCCGCACTCTCCCCGCCGAGACCACCTGGTGGATTCTGGTCTTCGCCGTCCTGGCGGTTCCGATCCTGATCTACACCTGGCAGCGCCGAACCGCCTGGGACGTCATCGCCCTGGCCATCGGGCCGGCGTTCCTGATCCTGCTTTCGTTTTCCGTCATTCCCTTTCAGCGATATCTGTTGCCGGTCGTATTGATGTGCCACATCACGGCCGCGCTGGCGGCGATTTGGCTCATCGGCGAATTCCCCGACCAATCCGGCCAGCGGGCGTTGATCGCCGGCATCTTCACCGCCGCCATTTTGTCGATCGGCATTCCGCGCTGCGCCTCGGCCACTCGTCAATTCGGCAACGATAGCCGCGATCGCTTCCGCGCCTGGGCGATCGCCAATCTGCCCCCCAACACGCGCATCGCCGCCGATTTTTACGTCGGACTTTTGACCCAGGAGAATTTCCACCGCTTGCCGGTGACCCGAACCATCGGCAATCACGTGACCGTCACCGTCGTGCGCAGCGGGCCGGATTTGCATTCGATTCGGTGGCTGCGCGCCCAGGGCTATTCCTACGTCGCCGTGGCGGACATCGCCTACGAGCGCTTTTTCGCGCCGGAGGTCGTTGGTCCGCCGGATTCCCCCGATTGGCTGGCCGCGCGATTGCTCTGGTTCGACGATTTATTCCACCATTATCCGCTGGTCTGGCGCAGCGATCCCGATCTGGTCCTGCACGCGTTCACCAACCCCGCGATTCGCGTTTATCGCATCGACGTCCCCGCGCCATAAGGCTCACGAAAATTTCCGCACGATCCGCAAAATTCCCTCAGCCACCGCCTTGCGGTGCGGTGAAGCGCCGTCGTCGCGCGCCAGCGATTGGCCGTTTTTGCAGAACCAATCGTAACTCTCCGCCAGCATCCGGTCGTTGGAATAAGCCGGCTTCCACCCCAAATCCAGCAGCGGTTTCACGTCGAAATAGTACGGCTTGTGGTAGGTCAGGTAATGGTACGGAGCCAGCGGGCTCAAATGCAGCCAATCGAGAAATTGCAGGGTCGAAACCGTCAGCCGTTCCGGAAGGCTTTTCACTTTGGACGTGGACCCGGCGTGTTGAATCAATGTTTCCAGGGAATTGCGCAGCGTGCCGAACTGATCGGTGCCGACGTTGTAAACGCCCGGCTTGCCCACATCCAGCGCCAGCATGTACGCGTCCATCAAATCGCGCGCGTGGATGAATTGTAAGCGGTTGTTTCCCGATCCGATGATGTAAATCGCGCGATTTTCGCGAATCCAATTGAACAGAATTTGAAAAATTCCCAGCCGGCCTTCGCCCAAAACGGTCCTGGGCCGGATGACGACCAGATCGAGTTTTCCCTTCCCGCACACTTCGCGGACGGCCTGTTCGCCGGCCCATTTGCCGCGCCCGTAAATTTCCGCCGGGGTCGGCGGCGTATCCGCCATGATCGGCACCGTCTTGGGCACGCCAAAAATCGCGCTGGAACTCATGTGAATGAAGCTGCGCACGCCCGCTCGCACCGCTTCCTCCGCGGCGATGCGCGTGCCGTCCACGTTCACTTCCCAGAATTTTTTCCCACTTTTAGTCAGCGGCACCAGCGCCACGTTGTGATGCACGATGTCCACGCCCTCCAGCGCCCGGCGAACCCCCTCGCGGTCCCGGATATCGCACTGAATATATTCAATATCGCGCGGGCGATTGGGGTCCTCCCAGATATCCAGGATTCGCACCGATTCCCCCCGGCGAAACAGTTCCAGGGCGACCAGATTGCCCAAAAATCCCGACCCGCCGGTGATCAGATGTTTCATATCATTCCCTGCTCGCGCACCCAGCGGAGGCTGCGGCGCATGCCCTCTTCCAGATCGACCGCCGGATTGTAGCCCAATTCCGCGACCGCGCGATCCACCCGGCAGGCGATCGTCTTGTTCATCTCCGACAAGACGTGAATTTTCTGATTGTATCCGCCGAGCTGCTGAATCATCGCATCCGCCACTCCCGCGATTTCCGCGGCGACGCCCGGCAGCTTCATCCGCTTGTGGGCGCACTTCTGTCCGAATTCCGTCTCCAATAGTTTTTCAACCGTGTCGATAATCTGGTTCATGGTGTACGGATATCGATCCGCGATCCAGTAGATTTTCCCCCCCGCGGCCGGCGCCGCCGCCGCCAGCAGCAGCCCCTGCGCGAGATTTTCCACATACGCCATCGACCGCCGGTTATTTCCATCGCCGACGATCGGCCCCTTGCCGTCGCGGATCATATTGAAGAACAAAGTCTGCCGCGGCGGCTGAAACGGCCCGTAAAACCACGGCGCGCGAATGATCGACGTCTCCACCAGCCCGGCCTTGTGAAACTCCCTGGCCTTCAATTCCAAAAGCATTTTCGATCGCCCGTAATTCCGATACGGGTGATACGGCGATTGCTCGTCGAACAGATCGTCGCGATTCGGATTATTCCCGCACGGTGAATTCGAACTCATCACCACCACGCGCCGGACTTTGGCCCGCGCCGCCGCCTCCAGCACATGGCCCGACCCGGTCACATTGATGTCGTAAAACTCGCGCACGCGCTGCGGATGGATAATTCCCGCCAGATGAAACACCACTCCGCCCCCGCCCGGCGCGCAAAATTTATCGCAATCGGCCGCGTTGCGAACGTCGCCCCGGACGATCTCCACGCGATCGGACATTTTGCGCAGTTTTTCATCGTCGTCGCCCGGCAGCAGCAGCGCGCGGATTTTCAAATGAGGATCAGGCGTCGCCAGCGCGGGCGAGTCCGGGCTGCCGTGAATCAGGGCGTTGACCAGCGCGGTACCGATCCACCCGGCAGCGCCGGTGACGAGGACGTTTTGCGTTCCGAGGTTCATCATGATTGTTATAGTGTACCGAGTATTTTCATCGCGTTGCGACGCGCGACCGCCATGATCGACCCTTGGGGATTAACGCCCGGCGCCGTGGGAAGCAGGCTGGCGTCGCATATATACAGATCGGGCGCCCCGTGAACTTTACCGAACGAATCGGCCGCGCACCGATCGCGATTTTCCCCCATCGGGCAGGACGAAAATAGATGGATGGTCATCAGATTCGCGCTGGAGCGATTGAGCCACTGCGGGATTTGGCTCAGGTCGTCCTTGCTGTGCACGACCGGGCTGCCCACGATGCTGGGGAAAAGCCGAATCGCGCCCGCTTCGAGCAGGAGCAATCCAAGTTGGCCCAGCGAATCGGATAGTTTCCGCAGATCGTCGTCCGTCAGGCGGTATCCGACCACGGGATCGGCAAAATGCGGGATGCGGCCGACCGTCCCGCGTCCGCTGCCGACGATCATCGAATAATAGACGCCCATATTGAGCCGGTGTTTTTGCAATTCCTCGCGCGAAATCCGGTGGTCCTGCAGCGACAGCGCCAGATACGCCTGCGAACTGATCGAGCAGCCGAAGCTATAGTCGGGCGAAAATTGTTTCACCTGATGCACGCCCACGCCGGGGATTTCCGTGTTGATTTCCTCGTCGAATTCCGCGGCCAATTTGATCGTCGGATGGCACTGCAGCGTCCGCCCGATGTTGGTCGAGAATCCGCTGGCCAAAAGTAAATTCGGCGTATGAATGGCGCCGCAACTGAGCACGACCGAGTCGGCGTCCATCTCGAACGTCGCGCCGCGGGCACGCCCCTGGAGCGTCCAGCATTCTCCCCGGCGCACGATCGCCTGGATTCGCGTATCGCTTTGAATTTTGCACCCCGCGGCCAGGGCCCGCGGGATAAACGAGCGCGTCATCGACCTTCGCAATCCCAGCGGCGAACCCGCCGCGTCGGTCGTGCCGTCGTAATCAAACCAGCGGGGGACCTCCTGGCATTTCCAACCGAGCCGGTCCGCTCCCTCCTGCAACTTTCGCGAAATCAGCGGTGCCGGGCCGGGCATGGTCGTGACGTGCAGATCGCGCTCGTTGGCCTCGAAATACGGCAGCAACTCCGCGTCGGACATCTGATAAATGCCGAAATCTTTTCGCCACTGCTGGAGAATTTCCGGCGGCGTTCGGTGGTACAGCCCGCTGTTGATTTCGCTCCCCCCGCCGACGCAGCGCCCCTCGACATACGCAATTTTCGGCTTCCCCATGGCGACCGTCAGACCGCCGTTGCGATACTTCTGCACCATTTCATCCAGCGAAAACGGCTGGCAGGAATCGAGCGGTAAAAATGGGCCTTCCTCAATCAGCAAAACATCGCGCCCCGCCTCGGCGAGCAGCGCCGCCATGACCGACCCCCCCGGTCCCGACCCGATCACCACATATTTCTGCCGCTTGGGCGCCGGGGCCGAGGCGGCGCCCTGGCGCGGATTTGCCGAGGCGGCGCTTTCAAACGCGAAAACCACCAGGCTTTCGTGCACCTTGATCAGATCGCGCTGCACGCCCAGTTTGCCGTTTCGCCACGCGGCGATATGTCGGCGCTGTTTATCCGGCGGCAGGTTGTGGAATCGCCGGCCGAAGCGAAACAGCGCGGTGGTATCGAACACCAGCGTCACCAGCGCCATCGGCCGCTTTAAATATCCGGAAAGGCGCGACAGTTGATTGGAAACGAATTGTCCGGCGGCGCGGGTTTGGGCTTCGGAGGCGTCGCGGGACCATTCGGTCAACAGCGCGTTACACAGCGCGGTGCGGATTCTGCCGACGAGGCCCAAGCAATCACCTCAGTTAAGGATAAGAGGTCTTGGTTGCAACGACCACAATGATCGCCGACAGGATGGCGACATAGTAGCTGACGCGGTCGGTCAGGGCAAACAAAACCGGGTCGCCGCGCATGTGTCCGCGCAGCACCAGCAGCCAGACGCGGACGATCCAATAAAAAATCAGCGGACAAACCAGCAGCAAAAGCATGGGCGATTTGTAGAGGATGGTGACATCCGGGCTGGTGATGTAGACGGCCAGGATCAGCACCGCCATCGCGCCGCTGGCCAGCCCAGTGGAGGTGAGCACCTCCAGATCGCTGTCGCGGTACCCGCGTCCGCGCGCGTCGGGTTTTTCGCGCCGGCGATATTCGTAAACCTCCGCCGCGCGTTTCGCCATCGCCAGGCTCAGGAAAATGAACATGCAGAATCCCAGGAGCCAGGTTGAATATTTGACGCTCGCCGCCGCGTGGCCCGCGATCATGCGGATGGTATAAAGCGCCGCCAGCACAAAAACGTCGACCAATTGCTTGCGGCGAAAATAGAGCGAATAGCTCAGCGTCATCGCAAAATAGACCGCTAAAACGACGGTGAACGACCGGGGCAAGCTCAGCGCCATCACGAAGGCCGCCGCGACCAGCAGGCCGATCAGCGGTAGCGCCGGCGCCAGCGGCGCGCGGCCGGAGGCGAACGGACGGTTGCGCTTCGATTCGTGCCGCCGGTCGTCGGATAAATCGAGCAGATCGTTGAGCAAATACGCTCCGGAAGCGCAAAAGCTGAAACAAACGAACGCGACCGACGCCGCCGAAAACGACGCCCACTGGCCGAGCCGATGCGACGCGATCAGCGGCAGAAAAATGATGATGTTTTTCACCCACTGGTGGATGCGCATGGCCTTGATCAGCGCCGCCGGCGAACTTTCGCTGGGGAAGGTTTTGACGATCGGCGCCAGTTCCGAGGCGCGCCGCTCCACCGAAGCCGAGCAGGCCACGGGCAGCACGGCATGGCAGTCGGCCCAAACTTCCAGATCGACCCGGGAATTGCCGGCGTAGTCGTACCCTTTATCGCCGAATCGGCGCGCCAGCTCCTGGCGCTTGGCGCGGCCGCTGTAATTGTGAACCCCATCGCTGGCGATCACCTCATCGAAAATCCCCAGATGCTCCGCCACCGCCCGGGCGATCGATTCGTCCGCGCCCGTCGCCAGAACCAATTTCCGCCCGGCGGCGTGCTGCTCGCGCAGGTATTCCAAAAGCTGCCGGTGATAGGGAAACGTCGCGGCGTCGAGCGTGACGTAGCCCGCCAATCGCCGCTTGAATTGCGCCCGCCCCTCCATCGCCCAAAACGGCAAACACGGCAGCAACAGCGGATGCCGCTTGGCGAAATCGAGGATGGATTCAATCAGCGAATCGGTGCGCAGCAGCGTGCCGTCCAGATCGACGCACAGCGCCGGGATCGAGTTGGTCCGCACCGGTTCGACGGCGGTCATGGCTTGCCACCCCCATCCAAATAGCCGGGCGCACTTCTGGGAGCGACGATGGTAAATGCGCCGACGTTCATGGCGGTATAGGTCGATCCTTGTTGCTCCCCCTCAATATCCGCCGAGTCGTGCAAAATCACAAATCCGACGCCCGCCGCGAAGGCCGCGTCCAACGCCGCGGCGGTTGCCGGCCGAGCGAAGGGCAGCACTTTTCGCCGCCCCGGCGGCTGCAATAACGGCCCGGCCGTTTCCAACTGGTCTCCCGTCAGGGCCGAATCCAAAGCGATCGGCGCATCGGAATTCAACGCCCCGGCATAAAATCCCGCGCTGGCGGCTTCACTGGCCAAGCCGGCGCGGGGCATGCGCCGATAATCCCGATTACCCAGCAGACTCGCGCGCGTCGATAGCACTGCTTCGACAACCAGCACGCTCAGCGCCGCATACGCCCACGCCTTTCCGATGGCCGCATTTTCGCGCCGTGGCGAACTCGCCAGCGCGGTAAGCGACAAGGCCAGGCACGGCAAGCCGAGTGCGTAAATCCACACCACATACCGCGACCACCAGGGCAACGGCCACAGCGCGAAATTCACCGCCACGACCAGAGTGACCAGTATAATCGCGGAGTATTGGCGCGATTTTAGCGTCTGCCACCACGACCACAGAATTGCTGGGACGCATCCGCCCAGCCAGATCCAACCCAGGCCGCCGAGGCGGTTGTCGTAGCCGTAAATAGTTTTGGGCCAGCGTAAACCGGCGTGGCCGATTTGCGACCAGGTGTAGAGCACCGCGGCGAACGTCGGCACGCCTCGAAGTTCGGGTGGCGTCATCGAACCGGCGCGGATCGTGACCGCCGCCGATTCGCCCGGGAATATCACATGGCCGGCCAGTTTCAAACCAACCGGATATAACGGGCTTCCGCCGAAATAAAGGTTACGAATCGGCCAGTAACCGCCGACTAAAATCCCCAGGATCAGCGCCAGTACCACGGCCGATACGGCCGCGCGGGTCTTACGACGCGCCAAGCGCGTCACGATCAGGATAATCGCCGCGGTTGTACTGACCACCATGAATCCGTTGCCTTTTCCCGCGATGCAAAGTCCCATGGCGCAGCCGAGCGCGATGCTGATCGGTTTCCATCCCTTTCCCCCATCGCGCGCCATTTGGGTGCTGGCGGCGGCGAGGGCGATCAGGGCGATGATGCACGATGCGAAACCGCTATCCACATAAATCATTGAAGCTTGAAACAGGTTGATGGGAATCAGCAGCCAGGCGATGCCAGCCAGGCGTGCCCAGCCGGAATTCGCCCCCAGTTGCCCGGCGATCTGCCGGATGCCCAGCGCGCCCAGAATCAAAAACGGCAAGTTCGCCAATCGCGCCAGTCGGGCATGAATCGCGACCGCGAGGATGTA
>JBEKPV010000091.1:0-13052 GCA_049520395.1 Tepidisphaeraceae bacterium | reverse complement strand
CGCGATCCGTGCAAATCCGCGCCGCGCGGCTAAAATCCCGCTGTGATCCCGATCTTCGACTACGGCACCGACGAAGGCCGCAAGGCCGTGGAGCGGCTCCTTCACGCCCTGGCGCTGGACCCCACCGAATATGCCCTCGGCGGCAAAGCGACCGCACAAGCCGCCCTCGATGTCCAGCAGATTTTGGCGTCCGTCGCCCGCGATGGGGACGCCGCCGTCGTCGCCAGCAGCCGGAAATTCGACGATCCAGATTTCACCGCGGAGCAGATTCGCGTCGGCGAATCCGAAATGGCCGCCGCTCACAAGCGCCTCCCCGCCGAACAGCTTGCCGCCATCCGCCGGTCCATCGAGCAAGTCCGCGAGTATCAGACGCACATTCTGCCCAAGGATCCGCCCGCCTTGCGTCGGCCGGGCGTGGAATTGGGTTTGCGATTCGTCCCGCTGGAATCCGCCGGGCTTTATTTTCCCGGCGGCAAAGCCTCGTACCCCTCGAGCCTGATCATGCTGGCCGTTCCCGCGCAAGTGGCGGGTGTGAAGCGCCTGGTGGTCTGTACGCCCGCCAGCAAATATGGGCGCTCCGATTTGGTCCTGGCGGCTTGTCATGAATTGAAGTTGACCGATGTTTTCCGAGCCGGCGGCGCCGCCGCGATCGGTGCGATGGCTTTTGGCACCAAGACCATTCCGCGCGTCGACAAAATCGTCGGTCCCGGCAATACCTATGTTCAGCTGGCCAAGCGCGCATTGGCCGGCTGCGTCGGCATCGACGGGTATTTAGGGCCGAGCGAGATCTTAGTGATTGCCGATGAGTCGGCGCGGCCGAGTTATGTCGCCGCCGATCTGCTGGCGCAAGCCGAACACGATCCGGGGAGTTCGTTTTTATTGACGACTTCCCGCCTGGTCGCCGATGCCGTGGTCGCGCAACTTAAATCGCAGGTCACCGCCATTACCCGCCGCACCGCGGCCGAGAAGGCGCTGAGTAAACACAGTGCGATCATTCTCGATGCGTCGATGGATACCCTCATCGGATTAGCCAATCGCTTCGCCGCCGAGCATGTGAATCTGCAGACTCGGGATGATCGCGCCGTGCTGGAGAAATTGACCAGCGCGGGAGCGGTTTTTCTCGGCGCCAATTCGCCCGTGGCGGCGGGCGATTACGTCGCGGGGCCGAGTCACTGTCTCCCCACCAATACCACCGCGCGGTTTACCAGTGGCGTGAGCGTTTATGAATTCCTCAAACGCTCCAGCGTCGTTCGATATGAGCCGGCGGGCCTGCGGGCCGATGCGGAGGCGATTATCACGCTGGCCGAGGCCGAGCAATTGGACGCCCACGCGCAAAGTATTCGCGTCAGGCAGAAGTAATCGGGCTCAACTCCACCGCCGCGGCGGGCACGAAATCCTTTTGAATTCGCGCGGCGATTTTTTCCGCCGTGGTTTGATCGTCCGCCAGCGTAAACAGCGTGCTCCCGCTGCCGCTCATGCGCACGATTCGGCTCAGGCTTTTCTCGATATTTTCGCGCAGCCCCGCCAATTCCGGAAAAAGGTCGAATGCGGGCGCTTCCAAGTCGTTGATCAGCAGCGGCAGCAATTGCTCGGCTCGCAAGTTCGTCCAGGTTTTCCAATCCGGTTGATGTTCGATCGCCTGAGTCGAGCCCAGATTCAGTTCGTCGAATCGCTTGTAAACCTTTGGAGTGGAAATCGGAATCGCCGGGAAAATCAGCACCGCCCAGCGAACCCGCGGCGAATTGATCGGCGCGACATTCTGGCCCCGCCCCGTGCAGACGCTGCTGGGGCCGTGCAGGAAAAAAGAGACGTCGCTCCCCAGTTTTGCCGCCAGCCGCGCCATGCGATCGGCCGTGAAGCGGAGGTCCCAAATCTGATTAAATCCGCGCAGCGCCGTCGCCGCATTGGAGCTGCCGCCCCCCAAACCGCCCCCCATCGGGATTTTTTTGCTCAGCGAAATTTTCGCGCCGTATTGCTCGCGATATTGTTCCAGCGTCGCCAGCCCGGCTCGGATGATGAGGTTGGACGCGTCGGTTGGCACTTCCGGGACGTCGCACACCAGAGACATTTTCCCGTCCGCGGTGCGCGTCATTTCGATCGTGTCGAAAAGGCCGACCGTGCAGAACCAGCTCATCAGTGGATGGAATCCGTCGGGCGCGGTTTTTCCCACTCGCAGGTGCAGATTGATTTTGGCCGGCGAGAGAAGGCGCATAAGCGAAGAATCTCACTTGGTTCGGTAATGTCCCTGTTCGCAACCGATGACAAAATGCTCGACGCAGGATTTCAGGTCCTCCCATTTTTCGCGGATTTTGTCGGCTTCGTGCTCGTCGATAACCCCGTCGCCCTCGACCGAGGCGGTCACCGCATCGAGCAGTTGGCTGAAGTCGCGCACCATTTCGCGGGTCTCGCCGAAAATCGACTCATCGGGCGGCTTACGCAGCTCCGGCACCGGGTCGGCGACGAAAAACCCGCCCGCCTCGTTGCACAACCAGCGGATCAGCCGGATGTCCTTCGTCAGCAAATACATCTCCCGCACTCGATCCAGCGGGTTTTTGGCTCCCGAGGCGTCCGGATCGTCCTGCTCGGCGGCCGCCTCACACCATTTATACACCAGAGCCGCCGATACGCGCAGCGCCGCCGCCACCGCCTTCACACCCTGATCTTCCACCGCGTTGCGAATCACTTCGTACGATTTCATGCCCGAAATTGTAGCGGATTTGCTCCGCACGTATATTGGAAAAGGGTTAATCCGATTTTTCCCATTTCCCAATGGCCCAAACCAAAAAAGAGATTCAATCGCTTCTCTCCGAGGCTCAGGCCGCGCCCCGCCAGCGGCTCGGACAAAATTTCATGATCGACGGCAATCTGGTCCGCCTGGTAGCCGAGGCGCCGCAAATCGCCTCCGGCGACCTGGTCCTGGAAATCGGTCCCGGCACCGGCACCCTGACCGAAGAATTGCTCAAAACCGGCGCCGACCTGTTGGCCGTCGAAATCGATCGAAATCTCGCTTCACTCCTGCGCCAGCGATTCGCCGCCGTCTCCAATTTCCGACTCATCGAGGGAGACGCCCTGGCAGGCAAACATTCGCTGAATGCACAGTTGCTCCAAGCGATCGCTCAGGCCAAATCCGCGAACCGCACCATCCGACTGGCCGCGAACCTCCCCTACAACATCGCTTCCCCGCTGGCGGTCGAGTTGCTCCTCGCCGGCGTGGATGTGCTCGCGTTCACCGTCCAGAGGGAAGTGGCGGATCGCTTGCGGGCCACCAGCGGCAAAGAGTACGGGCCGCTTTCGATTATGACCCAGTTGCTGGCGAAGGTGGAGGTCTTGCGCAAAATGCCGCCCCAGGCCTTTTGGCCGATGCCGAAAGTCGATTCCGCCCTGGTGCGTCTTACCCGACAAGACCAGCTCGGGAAACGCGCCGAGGAATTTTCCACGTTCATTCACCGGCTGTTTTCCTCGCGGCGGAAAATGCTGCGAAAGGCGCTCACCCAGGCAGAGGTGGACGCCGATCGCGTTTTGGCCGCGACCGGCGTTCCTCCCACGATTCGCCCCGAGGAATTATCGCCCCAGCGGTGCTGGGACCTCTTCGTGGCCTGCGACGCGTCTTGCGAGCTTCGCGGATGACCACGATAATTCCCTGACTGGAGTCCGCTTTGCTTTCCGTCGTCATTCCATTCCGCAATATCGGGGATTTTGCGGGGCTCTGTTTGTTCAGCATCGGGGAAACGATTCGCCAATTGAATCTGCTGGACCAGACGGAATTTATCCTCATCGACGACGCCTCCGACCCTTCCAACGATATGGCCGGGCATTTTGAGCGGTTTCGCAAATCGACGCCCGCTCGCACGACCCTGCTGATGCTGAGGAGCAGGCAATATTACACCTACGCTTGTTCGCTCGGATTTTCCACCGCGACCGGCGACACGATCATGCTCGTCAGTCACGACATGATCGTTCCGCCGGGATATGTGCGGACGCTTTTGCGCCTCGCCAAGGCGCATCCCAGTTTGGGAATTTTGCGGGGAAGCTCGGAACATATTGACGGTTTCCCGCAGCATGTGATCAAGCCGCCGGCGCCTTGCCGAAATTACGGCGAAGTCTGCCAGTTCTCCGAGCAGGTCGCCTCCGGCTGGTCGGGCGAGCTTTTTGAGGACCGGGCCCTCATCGCCGACTCCGTGATGGTTACGCGAAACGTGCTCGACAAGATCGGCGTCATGGACACGCGCTTTCGCCATCTCTTCGGCGACCTGGATTGGGGCCTGCGAGCCCAGCGCGCGGGATTCAAATTGGTCTGTGCCCGGGGCGCCTGGCTGCATCACGAAGGCGGAGGCCACGCCAAAAAAATGATTGCCGGCGGAACCAGCGTCGCCGAAGTCGATCGGGAGATGAAGCAGCTGGTCACGTCCAACTTCGAGATGTTTCGCAAAAAATGGGGCGAAGACCTGCCGACCGAAAACGACGCGACGATGAACGAGCATTTTCAGCGGCTGCGCGCCCTGCCGCCGCGCCCCGACGATTATGTGCCGCCGCTGAAGATCGACCCGGCGGTTTGCACCGTGTTATGAGGGCCCGCGCTCTTCCATCTGATACAGACGCGGGCCGATCGTCTGGTCGGCCCATTTCATCGACCTTTTCAGAACAAATCCGAAGACGATCAAAACCGCGACCAGTGCGATCACCGTGATGAAATGCTGCGGCCGCCAGTGCCGGAGTTTGGACCCGTAGGCGATCAGGCCCAGGACCGAAGCGACCGTGATCACCGCGTCATAGCTGGCGCGTTGCCAATAGGGGCCGCCGAGATGGAGCCACATGCCGAATTCGTCGAAGGTCAGCCCCAGGCCGATGGCATAGACAATGGCGCAAAACGTCAATCGCGGCCCTTCAGGCCGGGCGAAGATGAGGTAGGCGCCGGTGGCGCTGAGCAAAAAGATGCCGTAGTTAAGGTGGTGAACATGGGTCCCCTGGACGTGAAAAAACAGCTGCGGAGGCAGTTTCCCATCCATGATGAAGATCACCAGTATCCGGGCGATGACAAAGGTGAAGATAAAGGTCGCCAGGACCAGACGGGCGAGGTTGTGCGTCCGCAGGGTGCGCTGCTCGGCGGGGGTCAGAACCTCGGTATCGTCAGGTGAAACAGTCATGGTTTTCGCTCGTTGGCTGATTATATCGTGAGGCAACCCGAAACACCTCGCCTTCACTTTTTCTCAAAATTATGGGCGATCTCCCCTTGGGAAAAGGGCATGGTGCGCCTTATGATTGCGCCATGCAGGCGACGCAAGTGGTGGATTCTCCGATCCCGCGCGAGTTATTGCACTCGCCTCGGATGGTGCTTCGCAAACGGGGCACGCTGACGGTGCTATTGCTGGGTCGCATGATCACCGGCCCGGTGCTGGCGATTTTTGCGGCGCTGGTGGCGTTTGTGGTTCTGGAGCCGATTGTCGTTTTCGTGATCCCGGCGCAGCCGGCGCGAGTCATCGCGCTCTGGGGCGACAATAAAGCCCGGCATGGGATCGCCTATTACGTCGAATATCAATTGGATCGCTCCGGCCTCATCGGCCGCGACCAGGTACTGCAAAATGAGTTCGCGGCCTATCACGTGGGCCAGGCCATCAAGGCACACGCCATCCACCTGGGCAAAGTCGGTTATGCCGCACTCGACCGCTCACTCCAGGCCTACGCCCGCTATCGCTTGATCGATTGGTTCGGCGCCGCGGTCGGCATCGCAGTGGGCACGGTCCTGTTTTACGGAATCTGGCTCGTGCCGTGGCGCTCGCATTGGCTGGTGAAAAATGGAAAGGCGACCTTCGGCGCGATCGTCGCCAAGAGCATTATTTGCACCGGCCGCCGGCAGTGTTCATTTACTCTGACCTATCAATTCAAGGCGATGGGGAATCTATGGGCGCGGCGGATGAGCATCAACCCCCGCCGATACGACTCGGCCGCGCTGAAGGATCTGGTCATCGTCCTCTTCGATCCCAAACGCCCGAAACACAGCATCGTCTACGATTATTGCGATTTCATCGCGGTGTAATTTCGCCCGATCATTTTGCAAAGCCGGTGCCTTACTCTTCAAACGCATCACCCGATTTTTGCAAAAACGTAAAGAAAAGCATCTGCTCGACATCCTCTCGCATACCGCGCAGGGAAAAAAGCTTGAAGAACCAGGCCAGATCGCCATCGGTTGGGTTGTCCGGCGGCGCGGAGGCCTTGCCGACCACCTCGGCGGCGGGGACGTTCATGATGTAATCACATAAATACGCGATGTTGATCTCATCCGCCGTCTGCGTGGAGAGGACGAAAAGATTTTTCAGCTTCTGGATCGGTTCGCGGAGATAGATGTCCGCCATTTTGACTTTGACGGCGTCCAGGGCCGCCAGGTACGCCTGCGTCTGTTCCTCTTTTTTCCATTCGAGAGACTGCCGTTCGTCCTCGCGGCAACCTTCCATCGCCGCGTCGAAGTGGGCCTGCAGGCGCTCGTAATTGGTTTCGACCTGATCGCCTTGCAGCCAGCGAAAAATCATGACTTCGCCGGGACGGCGGTGAATGTGGTAGTCGCCGGTGGATAAATCCTGGGTCTGCCAAACATTCAGCAGATCGGCGGCCTCGGGGGCGGACTGCGGCGGCAGGATGGGCCGGTCGGGGGACTTGGCTTTTTCCAGCTTGCCGATCCGCCGCTGAATATCGCGGGCGAGCTGGGGATCAAAACCCGGATACAGTTGCGCGTCGAATTTTCGTACCCCCTCGAACACGGCCGCCAATTCGGCGTGCATGCGGAATTTGTTCACCTTCTCCAGCGCGCGATCGACCGGCTTGTTCGTGCGATCCGCCGGGTCTTCGATGGGTTCGTCGTACATGAAAACCCAAGCCTCTCCAAAGTGCCGCGGTTTGGCAAGAAGAGCGCGGGTGGGACGGTGAAGTAAGGCCTTACCCCGGGCGCGACAATCGGTAGAGCACGTGCTCCCGGTGCGGATGGTTTTCGGGCCGCCGGGGGTGCAAAAAATCGTCGGCGGGGTTGTGAGTCATGCCGATCTTCTCCATGACTCGCCGCGAACGAACGTTGGCCGGACTGGTGAACGAGACGATTTGATCGAGGCGCAACTCCTCGAACGCATAATCGCGCACCGCTTTGGCCCCCTCGGTGGCGTAGCCCTTGCCCCAGTGGTCGTAGGCAAGTCGCCAGCCGATTTCCACGCAGGGCGTGAAATGGGTCTCGAAACTAGGGATGGATAATCCCACGTAGCCGATGAAGTCGGCAGCTCCGGGAACTTCCACGGCCCAGAGGCCGAAGCCGTGGCGCTGAATATGTTCGCCGATGAGGACCGCCAGGTGATCGCTTTCCTCGCGGTTCAGCATTTTGAAGAGATATTCCATCACCCGCGAATCGGCGTTCATCGCCGCGAATGGGATCAGGTCCGCCTCCCTCCAGGGCCGCAAGCGCAATCGAGGGGTTTGGATGATGGGTTGGGTCATCGGTTGGGCAGCTTGCCCTCCGCGCGCGGAGGACCCCAAAGAGAGGTCTGGCGGCGAAGGTTTGCCGGGGGTTTGGAGGAAAACTTTGACTACAGGGAACGCGACCTTCGAAGTTAATTTTCGATCCCCCTGATCCTGCCGTTCGAACCTCGCGGCCAAATCCGTGGCGTTGTCGCTGGGTTCGTCGTCCATTTCGTCCGCAAGCCTCGCTAAAATCCCGGCGTTTGGCAAGAGGAAGACGGCCTGACAAATGAATTCAGGTCTAATTATAGACGCGACAATCTGTCCAGCATTCGCCGCCGGTGCGGATGGTTTTCGGGAACCCGGGATCCGGCAAATCGTCGGCTGTCGCGGCGGCCGATGAAAAACCCCGCGGGGTACGCGGGGCTGTGGTGAACATTCAGGGAGCGAACTTCGGGGCGTTAATTGCCGGTAAAAGTCGCCGAGGCCTGGCGGGCCAGGAGGCTCGGCGGGATAAACTCGGCGGCGACGGCTGTGTTGACCTTGGCGGGGTCGACGATTTCGATCGCCGTCGGCTCGATGACCTGCAGAGAGAGCTGCGGATCGGTGGAGGCGTCACCCTTGACGCCTACGAATTGGCCCATCAAGCCGGCAGCGGTTGTATCGGCGGTGCGCAGATAAATAACCGTTCGGCCGGTGGCGGGGTCGGTGAGGCGATAGAGAGTCGCGCCGCCGAGTTGCAGGCTCGACGGTTGAAGCGTGCCGACAGCCGTGTAGATGGCGACGTCCGTCGCCTTGAGCCGCTCGGACAATTCCTGCTGTTCGGCCTGGAGAGCCAATTCCTTCTGCGCGGCCGCGGCTTCCATTTTTCGGGCTTCCAAAAGCTTGGCCTGCGACTGGGCTCGCACCTGAAGGGTTTCGATGCGGAAGGCGACCACCGTGCGGAGCGTGTCGGAGAGTCCGTCCGCCTTGGCGATGGATTGATACTCGCTGGTCATCTTGCCAATGTTCTGGTCGGCCAGCGGCTGCTGGCTGGCGGCGTCGAATTCCGCTTCATATTGCCCGAAGAGGTCCTCGGCGCTGGGCTGCACGACGGCGACGGGCTGCGTCGTCGGTGCGGCGGAGGCAACCGCGGGCTGGGTGGTCGCAGCGGGCGGAGTGGCCGTGCCGACGGCGGAGTTGTCGATCGACGGAGCATTCGGATTCACCGGCGCGGCGGGCGGCGTGGGAGCCGCGCTGGCCAGGGGGCTGGCCTGCGTGGTTGGCGTTTCGGTCATCAGCGGGGCGGAGGCGTCGCTGCCGCCGAGGGCGCGGACGGGATCGACGAACTCCTTGCTCACGTAGAGATACGAATCCTGCGGCGGTTTGATTTTCAAATACTCATCGTCTTTGCCGATGATTTGGACTTCGTCGCCGGCATTGAGATGGGTTTGGACGGTGGTCTTCATCTCGTTGAGCAGGCTGCCGCAGCGGACGTTGACGTCGTTGCGATTGACGCGGCCGACGGAGCCGTCGCCGGAGCGATCAACGAAAACGGAGCCGACGTAGGAGAAGCTCCCCTCGGGCGGGACGATCTTGAGCCAATCGAATTTAATTCCAACGACGGTAACGGTGGCGCCTTTTTCGAGTTTTTGTGTTGCGTAATATCCCTCGCCGGGCCCGCTGCGGACGAAGACGGCGCTGGTGTTGACGGCGCCTTCAAACTGATATTTGGAGTTTTCTACTTGTGGCGACTGTACAGCGTCTTCGGCGCGTGCGGCGGCTGCGGGCAGCAGAGCGGCGAGCGTCGAAATAATAGTGGCGAAAATCGAGCTTCTGCGGGACATGTGAGCACCTCCGTGTGCATCTGTACTGGAAATTCCGTTTACCAGTCCGCGAGCGGCCACCGGCCGAAAGCGGTCATTTTTGCAGGCTCCAGCGGTCAAGAAGATATCTTGCGGAGACGAAAAGTAAAGGGCCGCGGCAAAAAGTGCGCCAGTAATTTTTTCGCGGCTGGAGGGAAATTATGTCGGAGCACATGATAAGTTGTCCGCGTTGTGGCAGTCGTAGCATCGGCAGCACCCCCGTTGCCGAGGGAGCCAATTCGCTGCTCAGCGGGCCGTCGCAGCAGTGGTATTGCCGAAACTGCGGCGAATCTTGCGGCAATTTGCGGCAGGCGCCGTTTGCCTTTCCAAAGCTGGATTTGGCCGTCGGAGCCGCGGCGATTGTCCTGACCCTTCTGATGGCGGCGGGCGGCATGCTGTTTTAAGCTGCGGAGGCACGAAGGCACTAAGGCACGGAGGCACGAAGGGAAAGGGCCTGGAACTCGCGAGTCTCTGTATTCCCCTGCGTGCCTCAGTGCCTTCGTGCCTACGTGCCTTCCTCCACAAATTTTTCCAACTGATCCACGAACGTTTGCAAAATCCCCGCGGCCCATTGCTCTTTGATGAGCACGTGGCGGTATGTCAGGCCGATCCCCAGCGTGTTGCCCAGCGTTGTCGTCGTGAAGACCAGGGGGGTCATTGGGCCGGTGGGGGCGACGCGGATGTATTGCAGAAGGGGATCGGGGTGATAGCGGGCGGGCCAGTCGCGATTGAGATTGACGTTTGAAACCGCGCCGGCGAGGGCGACTCGCTTTCGATAGAGCTCGAGATGTTTATGGCGATTGAGCCAGCGGCTGGCGGCGAGTCCGCCGATCATGCGGATCCAACTTCCCTCGGCGGTGTGGTGTAATTTTTGCTGGCGGGTTTGCCTTGCGACGGCGGACAAAAGTTTCGGCCAACTGTCAAAATCCGCGGGGCGGCAGGAGATGCTGGTGAAGCCGAGGAGGAGATTGAAGACCTCGTCCATCGGGCGCGGGGCCTTGGGGCGGAGATCGACAATGGTTCCGATCGCCAGATCGTTGCGAATTCCGCGGGCGTGGATGGGGACATATTTTCGACACGCCTGCGCGATGGCGGCGAGGAAAATATCGTTGACGGTCACGTGTGCTTCCTTGGCGAGCACCACGAGGCGATCGATTAGACCCGCCTCTGTTTTTCGATGAATGAAGCGCGCGGGTAATTGGGCGAATTTTTGGGGATTTTCGATGCGCTGGACTCGGCGAAACTGGCTGTGCCAGCGGAGGTAGGCCATGACGGCGACGCCGCTGGAGCAATTGGAGCGGTGGGGGCCGAAGAGATGGAAATATCCCGCGCCGCCGGCGCGGAGCGGGCGCGTGGCGGCGGCGGTCGGATCGAAGAGGCGCGCGAACCATTCGCGCATCAGGCGGCGGATCGAGGCGCTGTCGGCGACCCAGTGTTGATAGGTCAATCCGAACCAGGAGGAGTCTTGCTGGTGAATCAGGAAGGGACGAAAGGGGACGGTCTGCGCGGGATCAAAGGGGTGGTTGAGTTCGGTGCTGATCCATTCGTAGAGACAGGTTCCGTGCGGGCAGAGTTGGACGGTGTGTTGTTCGGTGTCGCCGTTGAGGCAGACGAAGTGATAACGATCTTTGGCGACGTGGACGCGGCCGAGGCCGAGGGAGTCGATTGAATCTTGCCAGGCGCGGCGGCAATGGTTGAGGTCGAGAAGGCCGCGGACGCGCAGGGCTTGTACGCCGTTGTAGGGGTGGAGAGTTTCCCACTGGCGGACTAAGCGCTGAAACAGATTCAGGCGCACGGGGGATGACTCTTTGGCGAGTTTGCGGGAAATGGTGTTGGTCTGAAGCATAGGAACGGCGGCATTATAAGCGGGAGGGTTGTAGAGAAAAAAATAGGGTATTTTCCTAGTCAAAAAGGCTCAGCATACTCGCGGGTGGCGCGGAAGATTCGATCGCGGACGGCGTGCCAGGCGGGGGTGTCGGGAGGCAGCTCGATCCAGATGGAATCGGCGTTTTGTGCGTCGGCTTCGTGGAGAGCGGCGTAGAGGCGGCGGGCGTAGGGTTCGGGGTCGGCGGGCAATTGCAGGAGATTTTTCGCGGCGGCGGAGATTGGGGAGTCGGACGGAAGGATGGCGACGAAGGGGCGGGTCGAATTCCGCCAATGCTGGGCGACCGACGGGGCGTGGCGGCGATCGAATCGAAAGCTGGGGGTTTTGGGGGCGTAATGGACGGCCTGCTGTCCGGGACTGGCGGCGGGCTCTGATTCATGGGCGATTTTCTGGGTCATTTCGACGGGTCCGATGATGGATTCGATGGTTTGGCGGTCGATTGAGCCGGGGCGGAGGATGCGCGGGATCGAGGTGGTGAGGTCGAGGACGGTGGATTCGATGCCGACGCGGCAGGGGCCGCCGTCGAGGATTAGATCGACTTTGTCTGCCAGCTGCCGGCGGACGTGGTCGGCGGTGGTGGGGCTGATGCGCGTGGAGCGATTGGCGCTGGGGGCGGCGATGGGGCCGTCGAATTTTCGCAGGAGGGATTGGGCCAGGGGATGATCGGGGGCGCGCAGGGCGACGGTGGGGCGGCCGGCGGTGGCGTCGTCGACGATTTGCGGGGTTTTATTGACGATCAGGGCGATGGGGCCGGGCCAGAGGCGGGCGGTTAATTTTTCGGCTGTGGTTGGCCAGGTTTTTGCGTATCGGCGGGCGGCCTCGGCATCGGCGACGTGGACGATGAGGGGATTGGTTGGGGGGCGGCCCTTGGCCTGGAATATTTTTCGTACGGCGGAGGCGCTGGTTGCGTCGGCGCCGAGGCCGTAGACGGTTTCGGTGGGGAAGGAGACCAAGCCGCCGCGGCGGAGGATTTGGATGGCGTGGTCGATGTCGTTCACGATTCGTCTTCTCCCGGGGGTTTGGCGATGCCGGAATCGAGGAGCCATTGGCGGGCCTGAGCGGCGTCGGAGCAGATGAGGAAGACCTCCTGGACGGTGCCGGTGGCGGTGTAGAGGCATTTGAGGCCGGCGGGGGTCGGGTATTGGAGTTTGAAGCTGGGCGCGGTTTTTCCGCGGCGCACCTTGATCCGGCCGGGTACGATCCGGGAGACGAAGGGGCAATCGCGGACGATGCGGTCGAGGATTTTGTCGAGTCCGCCGACGCGGCCGTGCTGGCGTTTGATGCGGCCGAATTTCATGGGGGAATTATAGGGGATGGGCGGTGAAGATCATCCGCCGATCGGAATCCCCCGTGGCGCGGGTGAATTACCCGGAATCGAGTTTATTGGGGGGTTTGTTCATATGGGGCACGGGAAAAAATGGACGGCACACACAAGGATGAGCGCGGTCTGTACAAAGAACTGCGCTCACACGCTTGTGTGCGCCTGCCGCTTCGAGCACCGCTAATACGAGGGCGATGAAGGAAGCGGGGGACAGATCTCGGATGGCTGGCCGGCGCAACGTTTCGCCGGGCATGGTCCGGGGCTCTGCGTCCAATTTCTTTGAAAAAATATTTCTTCGCGTCCTTCGCTCCTTCGCGGTAAATCTGATTTTTTTACTCCCGGCGCGCCGGGAAAGGACGCGAAGAATTCGTTCTTTAAAATGGGAGCGAAATTTACGGTTAAAAAAAGTGTGTCTCCCTATATAGGGTCTGGCGCCTGAAGGTTTTTGTGCGCGTTTTTGATGTAAGTTTTTGGGCGGGGGTTGGAAGTCGTTGTTTGTGTTGGGGTTCAAAAAAATTGAAAAAAAGTTAAGTGTGTGTGCGCAGGAGCGAGTTTTGGCGCGATTAAA
>JBEKPV010000090.1:0-13216 GCA_049520395.1 Tepidisphaeraceae bacterium | reverse complement strand
AGAAAGCATGAGCACGACACTGGCCGCGAATCGCAGAGTCCCCATGGCAGAATCGCAGATCATCGAGCGTTCCCCGTCGGCGACCATTATTCGAACTGCCGGCAACGGTCAGCAGCTGACGGTGCCGAATCTCATTCCGATTTTGCCCATTCGCAACATCGTGGTTTTCCCGGGGACGGTCATGCCGCTGAATGTCGGGAGACAGAAGAGCAAAAATTTGCTCGATGATGTGATGCCGGGGGAGAAATTGATCGGGGTGGTCACGCAGAAGAACGCGGAGGTTGAGGATCCGGCGTTCGCCGATCTGTATGGGGTCGGCGTGGCGTGCATGATCCTGAAGCTGTTCAAACTGCCGGATGGGAACCAATCGATCATCGTGCACGGTCTGGTTCGATTCCGGCTGCTGAGCATCGAGCAGACCGAGCCGTTCGCGATGGGGAAGATCGAAGTGGTGGAGGACACGATCGAAGTGGGGCCGGGGATCGATGCGCTGATGGCGTCGGTGCGGCAGCAGGCGAATCGGGTGATCGAGCTTTCGCCCAATACGCCGGATGAGGCGGCGCAAGTGCTCAACAGCATCACTGCGCCGTCGGCGCTGGCGGATTTTCTGGCGGCTAATCTGCCGATGGAAAAAGGGGACATCACTGAAAAGCAGCGGTTGCTGGAGGAATTGAATGTCGACAAGCGGCTTCGCATGATCGCGGCGCGTTTGGCGACGCAACTGGATGTGCTGGAACTGCAAACCAAGATTCAGTCGCAGGTCAAGGAGAACATCGATAAGAGTCAGCGGCGTTATTACCTGCAGGAACAACTTAAAGCCATTCGCAAGGAGCTGGGGGACGGGGAAGCCGGCGGCGGCAGTGAACTGGAAACGCTGCGGACGCGGCTCGAAGCAGCACAACTGCCGGAACTGGTGATGAAGGAAGCGCTGCGGGAACTGAGCCGGCTGGAATCGATCCCCACCGCCAGCCCGGAATACGGCGTCATTCGCACCTACCTGCAAATCCTGAGCGAATTGCCTTGGAATGTGCAGACGACCGACAAGATCGATTTAACCGAGGCGCGCAAGATCCTTGATCGGGATCATCACGATTTGGATAAAGTTAAGCGGCGCATCATCGAATACCTGGCCGTTCGCAAACTGAAGCCGGATGGCGGCGGCGCGATTCTTTGCTTTGTCGGACCGCCGGGGGTTGGAAAGACTTCGCTGGGGAAGAGCATCGCGGAGGCGATGGGGCGTAAATTTATCCGCGTGGCGCTGGGGGGCGTGCGCGACGAGGCGGATATTCGCGGGCATCGCCGGACGTATATCGGGTCGATGCCCGGGCGCATCATTGCCGAGCTGCGCAAGGCGGGGACGCGAAACCCGGTCATGATGCTGGACGAAGTCGATAAACTGGGCGCGGATTTCCGCGGCGATCCGGCTTCGGCGCTTTTGGAAGTTCTCGATCCGGCGCAGAACAACACGTTTACGGACCATTACCTGGATGTCCCGTTCGATTTGTCGCGGGTGCTGTTCATCGCGACGGCCAATACGATGGACACCGTGCCCGGCCCCTTGCGCGATCGCATGGAAGTGATCGAAATCCCCGGCTATACCAACAGCGACAAGCTCGACATCGCCCGGCGATATCTGGTGCCCCGGCAACTGGAGGCCAACGGCATTTCACGGAAACAAGCGACGTTCACCAACGATGCGCTTCGCTGGATCATCGAGGGATATACGCGCGAGGCAGGCGTGCGAAGTCTGGAGCGGCAAATCGGCGCCATCGCGCGCTCGATAGCGGCGGACATTGTCGGCGGAAAGACCGGGAAAGTCGTGGTGGACAGCGAGCGGGTCAGCAAAATCCTTGGGCCCCGAAAATTCGATCCGGAACTGGCGAGCCGAACCAGTGTGCCGGGAGTGGCGACGGGAATGGCGTATACGCCGTATGGAGGGGAGATCCTCTTTATCGAGGCGACGCGGATGCCGGGGAAAGGACACATCACGCTGACGGGGCAAATCGGGGATGTCATGAAGGAATCGGCGACGGCCGCGTACAGCCTGATCCGCTCGCGCGCGACGCAACTGGGGATCGATCCGAAATTACTTGCCGAGAGCGATTTTCACATTCACGTTCCCGCGGGCGCCGTTCCCAAGGACGGACCGAGCGCGGGCGTGGCGATGTTCACGGCGCTGGCTTCGCTGATGCTCAATAAGCCGGTGCACAGCAACGTCGCGATGACGGGGGAGATCACGCTGCGCGGGCTGGTCCTGCCGATCGGCGGGTTGAAGGAAAAAACGCTGGCGGCAAAACGCGCCGGGATTCGCGAGGTCATCGTGCCCAAGCGCAACGAAAAGGACATGAGCGATATTCCTGAAGAGGTGCGCAAGACGTTGAAATTCCGGTTCGTGGAAAATATTGATCAGGTGATGAAGCTGGCGCTGGGGTCGGCGGTCCCTGGGGCGTCGGGCCCTCCCGGCGGCAAGACGAAGCGGGGCAAGCATTCTGTAACCTCTTGAGACACGGGGCAAATCTGTTAGGTTTCGGGGTCCATGGGTGAAACGGGCGGCCCCGCGCTTTCAACTCCGCAGCGGCGCAGCGGATTGGACGCCGCGCGATTCATCGCGGTGCTTGGGATTGTCTGGCTGCACTGCTGGAATTGGGAATATCACGATCGGCCGGATCGGTTCGGGCGATTCGCGGTTCCATTTTTTGTGGTCAGCTCCGTGTACATGATGTGCCGAAGCATGGAGCGCAGACGGCGGGGTTACGCCGCTTATGCGATGAGCCGAATTGGGCGGCTCTATCTTCCGTTTTTGGCCTGGTCGTGCGTTTATTACTTGCTGATCAATGCGTCCCATTATTTTCTGCTGCACGAGCCTCTTCAGGGGCTCAAACTTTATCTTTGGTTCGTGGGTCCGGCGGCGCATCTTTGGTTTTTGCCTTTTCTGCTGGGGGTGAATCTGATTTTTTATCCGATTTGCGGTTGGCTGGTTGCGCGGCCGAAATTGGCGCTGCCGGTGGCGCTGGCGGCGGTTGTGCTGGGACTGGCTTGGATGAAGACGCCTCAGCCGAGGTATTCGCGAGCGCCGGATGAATACAGCGACGTGGCGCGAGGCGAATATTTCGCCAATGCCGCGTGGAACGCCATGCCATCGGTCTTCTTTGGAATTTTCCTGGCGTTCGTTCCTGAAAAATGGATCAGGAGACTTGGTCCGCCCGGCCTCGTCGGCACCGGGGCGTTGCTGATTTTGATCTACCAAGGCGGACGAAATATTTTTCTGGAAAATCTGTCGGGACTAAGCTGGGCGATCTTCGGTGTGGAATCGGACGGCGCCTGGACACGCCCCGTGGCCAAATTCGGCCGCTTCGCCTACGGCATCTATCTAGCCCATTACATGCTGGTGCAACTTTTTCACGTGATACTGGTGCAAAACAGGATCCAGCCGACTACGGCGCTGATCCTCGGCTCTTTCGTGGGGGTCACTTTGATTACCTTGCTAATCGTCAAGGGACTGTCGCTGAGCCGCTGGACACGCTGGACGATTGGCATTATTTAATTGCGTCGGGACACGGCTTGCGTCAAAGTGATTAATTCATGGGTGCCGATTTCATTATTTCCCGTATCGACAAGGCGACCATCGTTGAATTCCAGATTCCGTCGCTGATGGATCCGCCGAAATTGGAATCCATCGGCGTTCATCTGAGCGCCCTGGTCGACCAGATGGATCGGCGGCTGCTGATTCTGGATTTCACGAGGGTGGAATTCCTCTCCAGCCAGGCGATCGGCATCGTCATCACCCTGCATCGCAAACTGTCGGCGTTACCCCACAGCAAGCTGATTCTGTGCGGAGTCAACTCCAAGCTGGCGGAACTGCTCAAAATCACGCGCCTGGATCGCGTGCTCACCGTAAAACCGACGCAAAAAGAAGCTGTCAGCGCCACGGTTCTGGTTTAGAATGTTGTGAACCATTCGCGTGGGAGGATCGATGTCGCCTATCCGCTCGGCCGTGCAATTCAGCGTCTTCCTGGTCAACAAGCCCGGCGTTTTGGCGCAAGTCGCCCGCGCGCTGGCGGAGGAGAAGATCAATATCGTCGCCATGACGCTGGTCGATTCGCAGGAGCATGGCGTGCTGCGGCTGGTCGTCGAAGACCCTAACGCCGCCCGAGTCGTTTTGGGCAAGCTCAATCTTCCGCTGACGGAGACGGATGTGCTGTGTCTGGAGCTTTCGAACCACGCCGGTGCGCTTTCGTCCGTGGCGACTCTGCTGGGTGAGCATCACGTTAATATTAATTATGCGTATTGCACGAGCGGCGCGCCTGGCGGGAAGACTACGGGAATATTCAAAGTCGCTGATCCGGCCAAGGCGCTACATGTTTTGCCGCATGAGACGGCGGAACATAAGGAGCCTGATCTTCATCGCGGGCGCGGAAGACGCTAGCAGGACGCTGCAAAAGTCGCGCCTCCGCGTGGAACCATGGGGAGAGGGGACAAACCACTGCCGCGTGGTTTGAATTGACGCCCATGCGCCAGCGGCGTAGAGTCCATGACGATGCGTTGGGTCTGGGCGGGGCTCATCATTCTGATCTTTCCGACTGCGGCTTTGGCGCAGGCCAGCGGCCAAGTTCTGTCCGTGGGGTTCGACAATCATTATCGCCCCGATTGCTGGACGCCGATGCTGGTTCAACTCACCAGCCAGAGCGAGGAATCGACTGTTTATCAAATTCAAATTGTGCAGGATGATCTGGACCGGGACCGCGTTGTCTTTACTCAGGAAGTCACATTGGGCGGGACTTCCGAAGGCAAAACCGCCTCAACAGAGAATTTCTGGGTCTATTTTAAACCCAAACCCACCGGGGACGGGCTCCCCGACGCCACGAATCTGGCCACCAATCTCAACACGCTTAACGATGAACTGAAAGTGTTTCTTTGCGATAAGGACGGCAAGCAGATCGCGCGTTTGCCGATTACCGCGACGATTTTGAGCGCCGACCCGATGCGGAGTCTGGGCGACACTTCGCGCAGCCGGAAATTGATTTTGTTCGTCACCGACGGGACGGATCGGCCGATTATTCCGGATTACTCGCAGATGGCGGGGGTGATGGAAGATGTGGATGCGGTGACGCTGCATCCGAGCGATTTGCCGACGAGCGTGCTCGGGTACGACGCCGTCGACGCGATTGTTTGGATGGACGCGGATGTGAATTATCTGATTTCGGGGACGCGCGAGCCGTCGCTGGAAGCGATCGTGCAATGGATTCACCAGGGGGGGCATCTGGTGGTTTGCCAGCCGGCGGAGGTGAATAAAGTGAAACCTTTCGCCGATCTGCTGCCGGTGGGGGAAATGGATGGGGATCAGTGGACGATCCCGATGGAAGACCGCAAAGACGTGGATGTGCTGCATCACATTGCGCATTTGATGCCGATGAGCGGGCTTTGGCCGGATAGCGCGGGGGCGCTAAAGGTCGCGCGTGTGCTGGCCCGGCCGGGGGCGAAAATTGACGAATGGATGTCTTGGCCCGATGGGGAGCCTGCATTTACGCCTTGGCTGGCTCGCCAGCCCGTCGGTCTGGGGGCGGTCACCTGGGTGGCGCAGGACCTGGGAAACCCGGCACTGACGGACAATTTCACCAACGGATGGCGGTATGTCTGGGACCGGGTATTTGATTGGAACAATCCGGTTGACGTTCCGGAAAACTATAAGCCGCCGACGGACGAGGACGATCCCTGGAAACCGGTCGGCGAATTGGATTTGGGATATGCCCTGTTACAGGGGATGGATATGACCGGGCGAGCGGCGGCTTACGTGTTTGTGGCCGTCTTTTTCTTTTTCGTCTATTGGCTGGTGGCGGCGCTGGGTCTGCATATTTATCTGGAGATTCGCGGCAAGGCGGAGATGAGCTGGTTTCTGTTTGCCGCTAGCGCGCTGGCGGCGACGGGGCTAACCGTTTTGCTGGTTAAAATTCTGCTGCGCGGGCCGCCCGAGCTTCGACATATCAGCGTCATCCGCAGCGCCGCGGACGATCCGGTGGGGGTGATCGATTCGCGATTCAGCCTTTATATCCCGCAGGACGGCGCCAAGACCATTGACCTGCTGCAAACCGCGCGGGGGCAGACCAGCACGATTACGCCCTTCGCCATCAATCCGTTTTATCTGCGAGATGAAGATATTTTGCCCGCCTATCTGGAATATCAGGTTCCGGTTTTGCAGGACTCGGAAACTGATTCGGTTTCTATCACGGTTCCTTATCGAAGCAGTTCGAAAAAACTTCAGACGCATTGGGTTGGGCAGATTAATAATCCGATCGCCGTGCCGGCGGGTATGAACGACGTGAAACTCACGCCGCCCGGCGATGGGGGTTATATCGACGGCGATCTGGTCAATCTGACGGGGTACGATCTCAAGGACATTTACTTCGCGTTCGACGAGCCGCCGGAGGCGCATTGGAGCGAGGTTAGTTCGCGCGATAATACGTGGGTGATTTATCTTCCGGATTGGCCGAAGGGGGCGGAGATCAGCCTCAAATCTCTGACGGTCAACAGCAATGTCATCGATCTGGACGCTGCTGACGGGCGCCATCCAGATGGGGATCAGCCGGCCTTTGGAAGGCTCGACTGGGGATTGGCGTGGGACCGCTATTGGCAACGCCAGCAGGAAACGCTGCGGGATCATATCGAAATGGCGGTGCCGATGATGACGCTCTTTGAGCGGCTCTCTCCGTGGCGAAGCCTCATCGACGAGCGATTGTCCCGGTTTGAACTTTACCGACGCGGCGGGCGCGAGCTGGATCTGTCGCCAGCCCTGAGCGCCGGACGATTGATCATCTGCGGCCTAGAAGAAGTCAACGGCGATATCACGGCAACCCCCCTGCCGGTTCCGCTGGACGTTTCGGGCAGTCCGGTGACCGGGCAGGGTACGACGATCGTGCAATTCGTGCTGCCGCTGGACCGTTCGGAAATGGTCTCCGCCCCGGCGGCAACGCAGCCGACGACTCGGTAGAATCGGAGCCCATGGCCGTCGTGATCAAAACCGTCAATCTGACCAAGCGATACGGGACTCTGGTCGCCCTGTCGAATCTCAATCTGCAAATCTCCGAAGGCGACTGCTTCGGTTTCATCGGGCCCAACGGAGCGGGGAAAACGACGACCATTAAAATTCTGGCGACCCTGCTGCAGCCGACCTGGGGTGAGGCGCGGGTTTGCGATTATGTCGTGGGGTATCAATCGCGCTCGATCCGGCCGCTGATCGGGTATGTGCCGGATTATTTCGGCGCTTATGAAGACATGGTGGTGCAGGAATATCTCGAATTTTTCGCCGCCGCCTACAACATCAATGGGCCTCAGCGCACGAAGATCGTCAACGATGTTCTGGAACTGACGGACCTGGGGTATAAGCGCGACGCCGCGGTTGACGGGTTATCGCGCGGGATGAAGCAGCGCCTCTCGATCGCCCGAGTTCTGGTTCACGATCCGAAGGTTCTTTTGCTGGACGAGCCGGCGGGAAATTTGGACCCCCGCGCGCGAATCGAAATGCGCGAATTGCTTAAGGAACTGCGGCGGATGGGAAAAACGATATTGATCTCGTCGCACATCCTGCCGGAACTGGCGGATTTGTGTAATACCGTGGGGATCATCGAGCAGGGTGAATTGCTGTACAGCGGGCCGGTGGCTGACATCGTTCGAAAAGCCAGCGGCGGGACGATCGTTCACGTCGGCGTCACGCGGGCGCCGGAACAGGCGGCGGCGCTTCTTTCGCAAAACCCCAGCGTCGATTCGGTGGCGGCGCACAATGGATTTATCAAGGTCTGCCTCAAGGCGGGCATTTCCGATTTTAGCTTTATCCCGGCGCAATTAATCGGCGCGGGATTTGCCGTCAATCTTTTGCGCGAGGAAGAAGTGAATCTGGAGACCGCCTTCATGCGACTAACCAAGGGAATCGTTCAGTAACTCCCGCACTTATGCTAGGCATCGCCGACTATTTCTGGCGTCTTTTGCCCGGCAATCCGATTTTGCTGCGCGTGGTCCAGACCGCCGGCAAAAAACGCCGGGATGCGATCATCCGCTGCGGATATCTCGGGCTGCTGGTGGTGATGGTGACGTGGATTCTGTCCACCAGCGGTACGTCCTATGGGTCCAGCGATCTGGCGGCGCTGACCAAAGATTCGGCGCTGATTTTTCAGTACATGTCCTATTTGCAATTGGCCCTGGTGGCGCTGCTATCTCCGGTGTTTACCGCGGGGGCTATTACGCAAGAGCGCGATAGCCAAACCTATGACATATTGCTCGCCACGCCGCTGACCAATGGCCAGATCGTGCTGGGGTCGCTGCTCAGCCGCGTGTTTTTCGTCGTTGCGTTGCTCGTTAGCGGCATCCCCATTTTTTCCATCACGCAAATCTTTGGCGGCGTGGCGATCAAAAGCATTTTTTACAGTTTCCTGATCGCGGCCAGCACGGCGCTGGTCACGGGGGCGATGGCGATGGCGATGGCGATTGCGACGCTGAAGGTCGGAACCCGCCGCACGATATTCAGCTTCTATCTCTTTATCGTTATCTACCTGGTGGGTTTTTATCTTCTGGACAGCGTCGATTTCATGCATTTGCATTATGTGGACGCGGCTGGGAATCCTCATACGACGCAGACCAGTTGGCTTACCGGCCTGCATCCGTTTCTCGCGCTGCGAGTGATCTTCAACGACGCCAATTATTTACCGCCCAATCTCGCCGATCTTCCGGGGCGATGGCAAAGCTGGCCCTATTCGTGGTATTGGACCAGTCCCGCGACGTTCTATTTTTCGTTTATGCTAATCGCCAGCGTGGCGCTCGTGCTGCCGTCGATTCTGCTGCTGCGCCGCATGGCCCAATCGACTTCAGGATTCAAAAACTGGGTTCTGCAGAAAATCCACATCGGCGGCGGCGCTACCCGCAAGCCGCGCTCGGTTTGGTACAACCCCATCGCATGGCGCGAAGCCCGTACCAAGGCGTCGGCCGGGCGGGCTTCGTTCCTGAGATACGGATTCATTCTCCTGGGCCTCAGCGGTTCGATCTTGCTGCTCACCATGCACGCCACCGAGGGCTCTCCTCACCAGTTCATCAGTAGCGGATACGATGCGACTCGCAACATGCTTTTTATTGATGGCGACACCAGGCAGGACCTGGCCGTCAGCCCGTACGTTCAAGTCAAAATCGGTGACCGCGACGGCACGACCGACGATCTGAACGGCCGCTACGAAGTGAAAGATTTCACCCTCGGGCCGGGCAACTCGATTTCGCAGATCAATCTGCGCGATTTCCCGCGCCGATTGGATTCCGAGCAAACCCGCACGTGGCTGCTCGGCGTGACGATCCTGGAATTTTCGGTGATTCTGCTGATCATCACCAACGCCGCTGCCAGCACGGTCACTCGTGAAAAAGAGGATGGCACGCTTGACCTGCTGCTCAGCACGCCGATCACCAGTCGCTATTACATCTGGGGCAAACTGCGGGGGCTGGTCAGTTTTGTGCTGCCGCTGCTGGCGGTTCCCGTCGTCAGTTGCTTTCTGTTCATCGCGCACGATCTGTTGCGCTGGCTGGCGGAGGGGGACTCGCGATTTCAATGGATTGTTTTTCCGGAAGCGCTTTTGATGATGCCGTCGATGCTGATCATTGTTTGCGCGTTCGCGGCCATTTTGGGGATGCAGATGTCGCTGCGTTGCCGGACGACGGTGCGGGCGGTGATGAGCAGCGTGGGGATTATCGTCGGCGCGTGCGCTTTATTGGGATGGTGCGGGAATGGAATCCTGAACAGCCGCTCGGCCATACCGGAACTGAGCGTGGGAGCGGCGGTCTTCAGCCCGTTCACGATGCTCACGTTGCTGATCGATCCGTACGATTTTGGCGGTCGCGCGTACGATCCTTTGATTCCCGACGCCGATCCGGAGGGGGCCCGGGTGACGGCGCTGGTCATGTGCATCGTCGTTCTGTGCGTTTATGCGTTGCTAGTTTGGTCGATGTACAAGTCGATGGTGAAGAATTTTGATATGACGATTCGGAAGCAATCGCGGTAACGCACGCCGAGCGTCCTTGAGGTGTCGGATCGTGTGCCTGAACTTCAATGGAGCAGGCATATAATGGAAAAACCGGATATACTTTTCATTTAGTGAAGACTCAAGGCGAAATTGAAAGTGCGGTTGCCGAGGGCATGAGCCGCTTCGAGCAGGAATACATGGGCCGCGGACCCAAGGATGTTCGCGCCCACCTGGTCGACGATATTGTTTTCGTGCGCCTGCAAGGCGTTTTGACCGCGGCGGAGCAGCATCTGGTCAAAACGCTTCGGCCCGAGAAGGGCAGGGACCTGCTCAAGCAGGTGCGGACCCATTTGATCGAAACGGCGCGGCCGTTGATGATGGCGATGATCGAGGAAATCACCGGCATCAAAGTCGTCAGCCTGCACCACGATATCAGCACGCTGACCGGCGAGGAAGTCGTGCTCTTCACCCTGGCGAAGACTCCGGTTTTCAGAGAAACGAAAAAAAGATAGCGCTGATTCCGCCCGTTGGACCACAAACGCGAAGATTCCGCGGAGCCCCGGCCCGGTTGACTGTCGCGGCGACCGAGTTGGTTGATGCCGACGATTGCGTGCCGAAGCGCGCTTGCGGCGACGAGATAAGTCGGAAAGTTTCTGCTTTGTACGTTGCTATTTGTCCGTTGGGGTCCTAGCGTATAGTAGTGCGTGGGACGTAACGACTCTCCCGTGATCAATAAAGACAAGTCGGATGACTAAATGAATGGCACCCCGGATCGCCCGGGGGGCCAAATGCAGAGTAAGCCGACGTGGCCGAATGCCTTTGGGTGTTCGGCTACGTCGGTTCTTTTTTTGGGAATAACAAAATGAGGCGAATCGCAACCAAGTTCACAAAACTGGCATTCCTGTTTGTGCCGTTTGCGCTGATGATGACAGCCGGATGCGTCGTGGGCCATCGTGATAATGGTCCGGACCCCGGCTATCACGACGACCATGGCCAATGGGACAATGACCACAACGGTGGCATGAACCCGGGCGGCAACGGACCGGATCAGGACCACCATTAAGGAAATTCATGAATGTCAGAACTGATCTTGGACAGCGAGCCGATGCGTCTGTTGGCCGCGTCCTCTGGGCCGAAAACCTTTGGCAGAAAGGCGATCCCATGTGTGATGCGATTGACAGTCTCCTGCAAATCCAGCCGGATCAAAATCAGGTGTCTCGCAGTTACGAGATGGACGACTGTTCCACTCGCGGAATGGCCGAGGAACTCGGCAACGATGAAGTCGCCAAACTTCCGGGGGAAACAGTCACTGAAGAAGGGGCCGCCGACAAAAAACTGAAAGCGATCGCCCAGGACGAAGTCTTTCCGCAAGCCGCGGTCAGCTCGCATGCGGCGGGAGTAAACTAATCAACCAATATACACCTCCCGGACGGGAGAGATATGTGTATCCGCTTGAATGATGTCGTGCCTAATATTTTATTGAAGGAGTTGTGACCCATGGGACGTGAAGACATTGCTGCCGGACGAGCCAAACAGGTGAAAGGGAAACTGAACGACATAGCCGGAGCGATAAAAGGCAACACCGGGCAGCAATTGAAAGGCAAAGCGCAGCAAGTGGCGGGAACAATTCAGAAGGAGATTGGAAAGGCCAGCGTCAAACGTTGAAGGCTTAGGCCATCCGGCGAAACGACGGAAGGTTTCCGGCCTCTAGCGCGCCCGCCGATTGTGGCTTATTGAACCGATTTTACTTTAAAGGAGATCGTCATGTACGTATTGCCACTATCAACGATTCCGGTCATCTCGCCGATTCTGGGCGATTATATTTGGGTCGGCGGCGGGTCGGTGGGCCTGATTGTTCTAATCGTCATTATCGTCCTGATCCTGCGATGACCGTGGCCCGCGATGATGCTTCTGGGGACATCGGCGAGAGGCGACCCCCCGCCATGGGTCGCTTACTTGGCGACCGCCAAGTCCGTAAACCAGTCTGCCGGTCTGGGCAGCGTCATGGTCTATATGAAGCTGCTGGTTCAGACGAGATACGGCTTAATCGCCAATGTCGAGGGGGAGCGAAATGTCGTCGACCGGGGCAGTCTATTTACCGCCGACCATCGCTGGTGGGAAAGCCCTCCGTGACTTAGAGACGCACCATGGCGCGATCGATCGAAACGGGAAACAGCTTGAAGCTCGGCTTGATGCCGACGGTGTTTGCCACCGTGGCGGCATTGTATTTTGCGCAGGCGGTGCTGGTTCCGCTGGCGGTTGCGGTTCTGCTCGCGTTCGTGCTGGCGCCGGTCGTGGACCGGCTGGAACGATGTCGAATTGGGCGGATCGCAGCCGTGCTTATCGCCGTCGGGACGGCTCTGGCCGTGCTTGGCACGATCGGGTGGGTCGTGGAGCAGCAGTTCGTGCAGGTGGCACAGAAGCTGCCGGACTACAGGGAGAACATTGAGCACAAATTGCAACGGTTTCAGCAAGCCGCTGCCCGCGGCAGTTTTTCCAAAGCGGCGGAGGGAGTGGAAGAAACTCTAAAGAGCGTGGCTGGCCCTCATCCGGGCACGGCGCCGTCGGCGAATGCAAACCTAAGCGTTGCATCGCAGGCGGCCGACAGCCATCCGGGTGCGCCGACGCTGCCGCAGGTAACGCCGCAGAATCCGCTGCCGGTGCGCGAATACGCGGAGCCGGCCTCGCCGATGGAGGTTGTCGGGCGCTACCTCGGGGGGCTGCTTAGCCCGCTTGCGACGGGCGGCCTGATCGTCGTCTTCCTGATCTTTATGCTGCTGAACCGCGGGGACCTGCGCGACCGAATGATTCGGCTCGTCGGCGACGGACGGCTGAATGTTACGACGCAGGCGCTTGACGACGCGGCAACACGCATCAGCCATTATCTCATGACCCAGTCGATCATCAACGTGATCTATGGGATCTGCGTTGGCATCGGCCTTTGGATCATCGGCCACTGTTCCGCGGAAGGCCGATTCCCCAACGTCCTACTGTGGGCGTTGCTGGCGGCGGTTTTGCGGTTCGTTCCCTATCTGGGTGCGTTTATCGGCGCTGCGGTGCCGGTTTTGCTGTCGCTGGCGATTTTCAACAGCGCCCGTGTCTTTGCCGCGACATTAGGCATGTATCTGGGAGTCGAGTTGGTGATGAGCCAGGTGCTCGAGCCCTGGCTCAACGCATCGAGCGCGGGCCTGTCGGTCATGGCGATTCTGGTGTCGGCGGTCTTCTGG
>JBEKPV010000089.1:0-17140 GCA_049520395.1 Tepidisphaeraceae bacterium | reverse complement strand
CCATGGCGTGCGAATCGGCATGACCCTCGCCGAGGCCCGCGCCCTCTGCCCCCAATTGCAATCCCTCCCCCACGAACCCCAGCGCGATCTCCACCAACTGCTCGCCCTGGGACGCTGGCTGATCCGCTATGCGCCGGTCGTTTCACCCTGCAAACCCGATGCGATCTTCCTGGATTGCAGCGGCTGCGGACGATTGTACGGCTCCTGGGCCATCCTCATCGCCCGCGTCGCCGCCGCGATGCGGCATCTGAATCTCCACGCCCGAATCGCCATCGCCCCTACCCCCGGCGCGGCCTGGGCGGTCGCCGCTTGCGGAATCGACGGCAGCATCATTCCGCCGGAAAAATTGGGCGAAACGCTCTGTCCATTTCCGGTCGCCGCCTTGCGGATCGATTCCCAGTGCGCGGCCCTACTTGGCGAGCTTGGGGTGGAAACGATCGGCCAGTTGCGGAATCTGCCGCGAGCCTCCCTGCCGGCGCGCTTTGGATCGGATTTGCTTCAGAAACTCGACGCCGCCCTGGGCGAAATTCCCGAGCCGCTGAATCCGTTGCCGCATGAAGGCCCCGTCGCCGCGTATATCCGGTTTCCCGCTCCAATCGAAGATCTGGAGATTCTCGATCAGGCGATCCGCCTGCTCGCCGGCGGATTGATCAAACAACTTTCGCATCGTGGCTGCGGCGCGCGATCGCTCCGAATCGAATTCCGCCAGCCCCACGCAGCGCCCATTGTCAAAATGCTTCGTCTGGCTTCCCCTTCCCGAAACACGCGGGCGATTTTAAATCTTCTGCGCTGCGTTCTGGAAACTGTCGGCAGCGAAGAGGGATTCGATGCCGTGGCGCTAAGCGCCCCCGTCTTCGAGCCGCTGACCGATGCGCAGCTTTCTTTATTGGATCAGGAATCGCAGGTCGCCGGCGACGAATTGGCCCGCTTGATCGAAATGCTCTGTGCCCGACTTGGCCCGCAGGCGATCGCGCAGCCGGAACTGGTCGAATCGCATTTGCCGGAACGAAGTTTTCGTTGCGTGGAACCGAGGATCGAAATCGGGGGAACTGCCGCCACCGTCGTCTCGGCGGCGGCGCCGCTTTTGCGTCCGCTCTGTTTGTTGCCGCGCCCGTCGCCGATCGCGGCGGTCGTGCGTTCCTGTGACGACGGCATGGGGATGCCGATTGCTTTCACGTATCACGGACAAGTTTTTCGGCTTCGGCATGCCGACGGCCCGGAGCGAATTGCCGGGCTTTGGTGGGAAGGAGGAGACAAAATGCGCGATTATTTCGACGTTGAAGACGAAACCGGGCGGAGATTCTGGGTCTTTCGCGTGCTGCCGACGGGGCAGTGGTATTTGCATGGGTTGTTTTCCTAATTCTTCTCTCTTGCTCCTCTCTCCGGTGCTCCGGGGAGAGGATTGAGGTGAGGGGGCGAAATTCGATTGTCGCGATACTGCCCCTCACCCTGACCCTCTCCCCGTGGGTACACGGGGAGAGGGGAAAAGAAAAATAAAATGCCTGAACTCGCTCATCCTAAAATTCGCTCGGTTTCACCGGCAACGCCCATGCGCGCGGTCGCTACATCCCCGGGATATGCCGAGCTTGCGGTCACCACCAATTTCTCCTTTTTACGCGGCGCCTCCCACGCGGATGAACTGGTCAATCGGGCCGCGGAACTGGGACACCGCGCGATCGCCGTCACCGATCGCGACACCCTGGCCGGCGCGGTTCGCATGCACGTCGCCGCCAAGCGCGTAGGATTGAAATTACTGATCGGCTCACGCCTGACATTCACCGACGCCCCCGATGTGCTGGCGTGGGTAACAGACCGAGCGGCCTACGCGCGCCTCTGCCGACTTCTCACCCTCGGCCGACGCCGCGCTGGAAAAGGCGAATGCCAACTCTCCCTCGGCGATCTTCTGGAATATCAGGAAGGATTGCTCCTGGCCGTCGTCCCGCCCGAGGGCGCCGGCGAAATGTGGATCGATTCACTGCGGCTGCTCCGTCATATCGCCGGCAAACGTCTCTCGCTGGCCATTCGTTGTTTGCACGGCCCGCGCGATCGGCGGCGACTGGCTCATCTCGCCGCGGTCGGCGCCGATGCCGGCGTGCCGCTGCTGGCGACCAACGATGTTCATTATCACGATCCGGGCCGCCGCGCGCTTCAGGATGTTTTGACCTGCATCCGCCACGGGTGCACCATTCACGAGGCGGGGATGCGTCTGCTGGCCAACGCCGAGCGGCATCTCAAATCCCCCGAACAGATGCACCGCCTGCTGGCCGATTATCCCTGCGCCATCGGCCGAACCCTGCACATCGCCGAGCAATGCGTTTTTTCCCTCGACGAGCTCCGCTACGAATACCCCGACGAATTGATGGAAAAAAATTCCACGCCGCTGGCGACCTTAAACGAACTCACCTGGCGCGGGGCGGCGGGGCGGTATCCGCAAGGGATTCCGGATTCCATCCGGCGGCAAATCGAGCATGAACTGCAATTGATCGCCCAGCTCCGCTATGAACCCTATTTTTTGACGGTCTACGATCTGGTGATGTTCGCCCGCTCGCGGGGGATTTTGTGCCAGGGCCGCGGCTCGGCGGCGAACTCCGCGGTCTGCTATTGCCTCGGCGTGACCGGCATCGACCCCGGCCGAATCGATCTGCTCTTCGAGCGATTTATCAGCGCCGCCCGAAACGAGCCCCCGGACATCGACATCGATTTCGAGCACGAGCGCCGGGAAGAAGTGATCCAATACCTCTACGAAAAATACGGTCGCGAGCGCGCCGGCATGACCGCGACGGTGATCACCTACCGCCCCCGCAGCGCCGTCCGAGATGTCGGCAAAGCGCTGGGGCTGAGCCTCGACCTCGTCGATGCGATGGCGAAAAAATTGGACTGGTGGGACCGCGGCGTCATTCAAGACGAGCGCCTCCGCCAAATCGGCCTCGACCCTACCGACCGCACCATCCGCCTGGTCGTCGAACTCACCGGCCAATTGCTTGGCTTTCCGCGCCACCTGAGCCAACACGTCGGCGGCATGGTCATGACCCGCGAGCCGCTTTGCGAAATGGTGCCGATCGAAAATGCCTCGATGCAGGATCGCACGGTGATTCAATGGGATAAGGATGACATCGATGCGCTGGGAATTTTGAAAGTGGATGTGCTGGGGCTGGGAATGCTGACGTGTATTGGTAAGGCGCTGAAGATGATAAATTCTGGTAAAGAGACGGAGAGACGAAGAGACGGAGAGACGAAGTGGGGGAATGGGAGGACCGATGGCACGGGTGAACACGTTTCGGGATTTGGTGGCTTGGCAGAAGGGAATGGCGCTGGCGCGGCTTGTGTATATCGCGACTCGCAGGATGCCCAAGACGGAACAATTCGGCATGACTATGCAAATGCGCAGGGCTGTGGTTTCGGTTCCGTCGAACATTGCCGAGGGATTCGGACGCCAATCCCGATTGGAACTTCTGAAGTTTCTACGGATCGCCAGGGGCTCACTGAACGAAGTATCGACCCAACTGCAACTGGTCTACGACCTGGAAATGCTGGATTGCGACGACCAGATCGAAGCGATGATCCGGGAAACGGACCGCGTGCTGCAGGGATTGATTCGGAGCCTGGAAGGGAAGGTTCCTTAAGCAGAGACGGAGAGACGGAGAGACGAAGAGACGAAGTGGAAGACGCGTTAAGCAGAGACGGAGAGACGGAGAGACGGAGAGACGAAGTGGAAGACGGGCCCTTCCTTTCTTCCACTCCGTCTCTTCGTCTCTCCGTCTCTCCGTCTCTATCCCCCCTCCAACTCCACACCATTCCACCTTATCTTCGCCGCCGCTGTGGCGAGGAAAAAGTCGAATACCCCAGCGAAGCGCTGCGGCGGGTGCTGCACAAAACGCTCGGGGTGCCCCTGTTTCAAGAACAGGCGATGAAAATCGCCATGGTGGCCGCCGGTTTCAGCGCCGAGGAGGCCGATCAGCTCCGCCGCGCCATGGCGGCCTGGCGATACAACGGGCATATCGAGAAATTTCACCGAAAAATCGTCGATGGCATGCTTGCCAACGGCTACGCGCGCGATTTCGCCCAGCGCTGTTTCGATCAGATCAAAGGTTTTGGCGAATATGGTTTTCCGGAAAGTCATGCGGCGAGTTTCGCGTTGTTGGTTTATGCCAGCGCGTGGATCAAGCGTCACCACCCGGCGGTCTTCGCTTGCGCCCTGCTCAACAGCCAGCCGATGGGTTTTTACGCTCCCGCTCAAATCGTCCGCGATGCCCGCGAACATCACGTCGAAGTCCGCTCGATGGATGTGAATCACAGTTTCTGGGATTGCACGCTGGAGGGCTCGGGCGACTCGCCCGCCTTACGATTGGGATTCCGCCAGATTCGCGGGCTCGGCTCCGCCGACGGCGAGCGAATCGCCGCCACCCGGCAATCCCACGGCCCATTCCATTCGGTCGCCGATTTTCAGCAGACGACCCAACTCTCGCGTCAATGCATCCGCCGCCTCGCTCACGCCGACGCTTTCGGCTCGCTCGGCCTATCGCGCCGCCCGGCCCTCTGGCAAACGCTGGAACTCAGCGACACTCCCGCCCCGCTATTCGATTTCATCCCCGACGAACCCCCCCCGCCGACCGATTTGCCGCAGATGCCGATCCGGCAGGAAGTCCTCAGCGATTACGCCACCGCCGGCTTATCCCTGAAGCGTCATCCGGTTTCGCTTTTGCGAGGTGAATTGACAGCTCGCCGCATCATCCCCGCCAAGCAACTGGAGCAGATTCCACATGGACGATGGATCAGCGTCGCGGGATTAGTTCTGGTCCGCCAGCGCCCCGGCACCGCCAGCGGAATTGTCTTCGTCACTTTGGAAGACGAAACCGGGATAGCCAACCTGATCATCCGCGCCGCCATTTACGATCGTTACCGCGCCGCCGCCCGACACGCCACGCTGCTTCAAGCCGATGGATATGTGCAGAAACAGGGCCAGGTGATCCACATTCTGGCGATGCGCATGTACGACCTGAGCGATTGGCTCGCGGGGCATAAGCAGCATTCGCGGGATTTTCATTGAAAATGATCAGACACCCCGCCAATGGGGCAAACAAATTTGTCCAAACCCCCCGGATCGGTATTCTATTGCCCAAGGCGGCCAACCATGCGATTTGCAACCCAAGTCCTCCTCCGAACGCTCTTATTCACGTTGATCGCGGGCGTCGCCCTTGCCGACACCGCCCCAAACTCCCAGCCGCCGACCATTCGCTTCAAAAAATTCGTCATTACGGACGATCCCACTTACACCGGCATGGAGGTCACGCGCGGGATCATGCCCGCCGACTGGAATCTCAAAGGGGGCGTTGTGTGGGACCTTCGCAATGGACGCCCTGCCCAGTTCCGCATTCATTTCAGCGACCCGCAGGACGTGGCCGCGTTCGATGTTTATCCAAACCATTTTTTCTATTGGAGCGTCCAGGCCCAGCAGGCGGCTTCGATTCCGCCGGATTATCGATACATGGGGAGCATCGTGCAGCGCCCGCCGAACGATCAATTCGACGCCTTGGCGCAGGTCGTGATCGCGCGCGACAGGCCCGAACTGGCGAATGCGGAGGTCGTGGATCAAACGAAACTGCCGGACGTCGCGCAAGCGGCTTTTAACAATTGGCCCAAAATGCCCGGCGTCATGTACAACGTCGCCGCCGGCCGAGTGACCTTTGAATATCAATTGAACAACCAAACCGTGGATGAGGAATTCTTTCTCACCTATAAACAGTCCATCAACCAGCGCCTCGGCATCATGAATTGGAGCGTGGAAAACGTCAGCTCCCTCCGCGGGCAAAAGGGATCGCTGGATCAGCTGAATATGATCCGCGCGGTCATGGCACATTCCTGCGAGCCGAACCTCGCCTGGTACGCGAAGATCACTCAGTTCATCCAAATGCGCCAGCAAGCGACGCTTGCGGCCCTGGCCGACCAGGAACAGCGCCGGCAAATCTTCACCAACATGACCAGCGACATCAACGATCAGGAAAAGCAGGATTTCCAGCAGCACATGGACGATCTCGACCGCCAATCCGACGCCCAGGCCGACTACATGCGTCAGGTCAGCCCCTGGAAAACCAGCGACGGGAGTGAGGTTAAGCTTCCCACGCAATACGGGCACGCCTGGGAAGGCGCCGACGGCCAGATCATCATGAACAACGACCCGCTTTATAACCCCGCAAGCGATCCGAACAACACGCCCACGCAGTGGACACCGATGGAGCAAGCCGGGCAATGAGGTGATTGGAATATTTCGGAGCGGCGGTGAAAATTCTCACGCCGCGATGGGGACTACCGGCCGAATCCGAAGATACACGGTAAAGCGCGCTCCCTTCCCGGGGGCGGAATCGACATCGATCCAACCGTTCATGAATCTCTGCTTAGGCGGCGTGTTCGCGCTGCGCTAAATCCAAATTCAGATAGCTTGCAAAGGTCGGCACATCCGCCGACCGCCATTGCGTTTCGATTTGCGCCGCCAATTCGTGATTCTTTTTGCACAACTGCCGCCAGGCGCCATATTCGGGATGATCGTGCGACAATGTGATATGGCGATCGTGCGCGTCGGCGCGGAAAAAATAATGCGATCCGCCCGGCGGCGCTTCGATCAGGAATTTCATGTTCGGATAGTTGCTGTTCCCCAGGCGCAGCGTGTAGGACTGGGCGCAATCCGCCGTCCCGCTACGAATGAAGACCGGATTGGCGTAAAAGTCGCCGGTCCACTCGTCGAGCTTCTGCACAATCGCCTTGGCGGCGGTGGACGGGCCCTGCGGGTAGGCAATTCCCATATATAAGTCGATTGCCTTCCGCACCGTCGCGGATGGGGGTGGGGTGCTCCACATATGCGGTCTATTCGTCCAAAAGGAGCACCCCCTTTAAGCCGATACGCCACTATCCCGCTGTGGACAAGGAGAGACTGGCGATGCAAAAAACCAAGGCAGTGTTGGTGGTAGAAGATGATGAGGCGCTTAACGAAGTCGTCTGCCGCTACGTGAGTATGGCGGGTTACGAAGTGTGCTCGGCGCTGGACGGAAGCGCCGCGCTGCAGTCCGCGCGGGAGAATTCGCTGAGGCTGGTTTTGCTCGATCTAATGTTGCCGGATACCACAGGATACGACATCTGCCAGCTATTGAAGGCCGACGAGCGAACCCGTGGAGTGCCGATCGTCATGGTCACCGCGCTGAACGACGACGCTAGTCGTCGGCGGTGCCTGGCGTGTGGCGCCAGTGCTTATCTGACCAAGCCGTTCGATCCCGACTGTCTCATACAAACCATCCGTCGATGGGCCGCCTGAGCGCCCAATCGCCATTTTTCCCGATCTCAATCCCGCGAGCCGGCGCATTATCGGAACTATAAAAAAGTGGAGAACCGCAAAAATATCTTCTCGGGCTCCTTAATCCCGTCGAAAAGTTGGTCGAAGTGAAGCACATCCAATTCCGCGTTTACAAGGGAAATTGATATGCTTTCGCTCCGTATTCTGCTGGTTGAGGACAGCTTCGAGCATCAACAGATTTTCAGCGATATTTTGAAAGAGAACCGCCCGCAGGTTCGCGTGGACGTGGCTTATACCGGCGAAGAATTCGTCCAATTGGCCAGAGACCCCAGCATCGATTGCTTTCTCGTGGATTTCAATCTGCCTGACGGATCAGCCAGCGAACTCCTGGAGCGGGTGAGCCAATCCGTCGGGGACCGGCCGGTCATCATCATGTCGGCCAGCGACGACCAGAAGGTCGCCATCGAGGCGTTCCGTCATGGCGGCTGGGATTTCGTCCCCAAGGACCAGGCCGTCGAGGGAGATGTTCTGTGGCAACGCGTCGAAGCGGCGATCAAGCGCTGGCGCCAGCGGCGCGACGGAATCCGCAAAGCCCAGCAGGCCGTCAAGGATCTCCTTCGCCAAAGTGAAACGGACGCGCTGACCGGCTTATACAACCGGCACTATTTCATGCGGATGCTGAGCCACAACTCACCGCTGCGCGGCCACACGCAGTCGCTGGGCTGCATCATGCTGGACTTGGATCATTTCAAGCAATTGAACGACACCTTCGGCCACGCCGTCGGCGATCGCGTGCTCAAATCCGTCGCCAAGATCATCAATCAGCAAGCCGGCCCCGGTGAAATGGCCTTTCGCTGGGGCGGCGAAGAGTTCGTGATCTTCCGGCCGGCTGAAGAACTTAGCGACGTCATGCTCTGGGCCGAATCGCTGAGAAAAAGCATCTCCGAGGCCACCATGGCGCGCACGGGCAGAACAATCTCCTTCACGGCAAGTCTGGGCGTCGTTCATCGCACGGCGCCGAGGCTGGGGCTGGACATTATCGATCTGGCCGACCAGGCGCTCTATCTGGCGAAAAAACAGGGGGGCGATCGGGTCTGCACCTGGGACATGGTCTGCGTGGAAAGACGATTGACCGAATGCGATATGATGACTCAGGAATCGCCCACGGCTCGCCGCGCGCAATTCCTTAAATCCTGCGCCCGCACCCTGGGGCGTCATCAGATGGAACATCTGACCGACCATTGCGAGCAGGTCGCCCATATCGCCGCTGAATTGGCGACCATTCTGCATATGAGCCCCGAGCAAATTCATCAGGTGCGCGCGGCGGGACTTTTCCACGACATCGGCAAAAGCGTCGTCCCCGAAGGTCTTATTGGAAAAAGCGACCCCCTGACCGAACCGGAAACCCAGATTTTATCGCGGCACGTGGAAGAGAGCGGTCGGATCGCGTTGCGATTGGGTCTGGACCCGGCTTCGCTGCAACTGGTCGGGCTTCATCACGAACGATTTGACGCCCATCACAACGGCGATTTGCCGCTGGGCGCCCGCGTGCTTAGTGCCGCCGACGCCATGGCGGCGATGCTGAGCGAGCGAGCCTATCGCCCGGCTTGCACGACGGAACAAATGAAGCGTGAAATGCAGCGATATGCCGGATCGCAATTCGATCCGATTGTTGTGGACGCCGCGACCAACCACGCCGACCATCTTTGCGCGGCGTGAGGTCGCTCTTGGCGTCTTGGGGAGTTTGGGAGAAAAGTGGCACGTAGGAGTTCGGAGGGGATCATGCGAACGCAAGAGAGATCGCGCGGCAACCGGCGGCAGGAACCTCGTTATCGTGGCCGGTGCAAGAGATTGATCTGGCGCCGACCCGACGCCGATCCCGCTCCCGGGGTCTTGTTTGACATATCCGCATCCGGGGCCTCCTTTTTTGTCGCTCAGCGGCGCGGCGCCACTCCCCACGAGGGGGAGGAAATTGTCCTCCGCCGCGACACGGCGGCTGCCGCCAATCAGATTTATCAGGTGATCCGCGTCGAATCGGTCGGGCATGGATATATGCTGGTCGGCTGCTGCCGGGCGATGGAGGTGGAGGTTTTGGGAGACGGCGTGCGGGTGCCGCGGCTTACCACGGCGGTTAATCCGCATCCGCGGGCGTGGCGTTCGCCGCGCCGGGGGAGTCCGCGTTTAAGAATCATCCCCCCCACCGATACGTCGGCTTCCGCGCCGGCCTGATTTTATCGAGCCGCCGTTTGGGCGGATGGTCATGTTTTTAGAGACGACAAATTCGCTGGATCGCCGGTTTGCCCCGCGATGGGTGACCAACAAGCCCATCGCCTGGCGACCGCACCACGGGCGTAAAGTACGTTACGCACAGCTCACGCAGCGATCGTTGAACAGCTTTGCATTTCTTGCCTCCGAGTCGGATGCGCCGCGAATTGGCGCGTTGCTTCACCCCGCCGATTTGACCGACGAACTGCGTCACGGATTCCGCTTGGCCGTGGTGCGGCGAATACAGGATAGCAATCAGGGCCAATTGGTTTTCGCGGAAATTCTCTCCTGAAAATTGCGAAGATCGTAAGTTGAGTTACTTTTGTGCTTGCGTTCCTCCGCCGGAAAAACTTCCGTCAAACTACCTTTCAAAATAGGCCGATTAAATAGATGCCGAGGGGACAAAGCGGCTATGAGTACGCTCCTCGATAGCACGCTCTTTTCCAGCGCCGCGGAGGCCAATGCTTGGGTCTCCGGCATCCTGGACTCGTCGACGGAATACGCGATCACTGGCAAAGATCTTCAGGGGAACATTGTCCTTTGGAACGAGGGCGCTCGGCGGATTTACGGGTATACGGCCGAAGAAGTCGTCGGGAAGGCGAACTACTTGATTCTCGATACGCCCGAGGATCTTCGCGCCGGAGTGCCGCAGCAGCGGCTTGAGGCGGCGCGGCGCAACGGCAAATGGGAACGGAACGTGGTTCGGCTGCGAAAGAACGGGAAACGCTTCGTCGCCGGGATTGTGATTACTCCGCGGGTTGATTCGTTTGGCGAGACGATCGGATTTCTGGTCATCGCGCGGGATGTTTCGCACGCGGTCGGCCTGACCGACGAACTCAAGGCGGTTCAGGTCGATTCGATCGAAGCTATCATGAATGTTGATCTCCGTGGTTGGAACCGGAACTGAATTTACGGTGATTTTGGAGCGACAAGATTCATGAAAGCGCACATCCTGATAATCGATGACGATCCGGCTTCGTTGGAATTCATGCGATATATGCTGGCCAACGCCGGACACGACATCGCGGCGGCGATTGATGGGGCGGCGGGATTGCGGGCGGCGCGGGAGCGGAGGCCGGATTTAATTGTGAGTGATGCGGAATTGCCGGAAATAAGCGGGAGCGAACTGGCCAAGGTATTGAAAATGGATCAAAAGATGCGGGATATTCCGCTCGTGGCGGTGACGGCGAACGCGATGCCGACGGATCGGGAGAAACTGCTGGGGGATGGGTTTGACGGATACTTGGCCAAGCCGCTGGTGCCGGAGAGTGTAGTGAGCCAGATCGAGGCGTTTTTGCCCGGAGCGGGGACGGGGAAGCCTGCGGCGGCGGCCGAGCCGGCGCGGAGCAATAAGGAACGGTTTTTCGCGGAGATGGCCGCGGGGTTTGCGGAGAAATTGCCGGGAAATCTGGAGAGGCTTCGTTGCCTGGCGGCCGCGGGGGATTTGGGGGGGTTGAAGAAAACCGCGCATAAGGTTTTGGGGTCTTGTCTCTTTTTGAAAGATAAACGACTGATCGAAGGGCTAAGGCGACTGGAGAAATTGGCGGAAGCCGGGGATGAGGGGAGAATCGAAACGGCACTACGCGAAGTGGAAGAGGCGGCTTTGGTGTCGAATTTTGGGTAATGGGCGGGGATGGGCTGGGGCAAACCTTCGATCGCGGGCTGTGGGAGCGGATTGAAACGAGCGATTTTTTGGCGGATGGGAGGAAGATGAAGGGGGACAACGAACGCATCGCGCTTGCATAACTACGTCTTTTCGGCTGGCTGCCCCTCACCCTCGCCCAACCGTGCCGGAACTAAAGTAGGGGGAGAGGGGATGGGGGGTTCTTGCGGCTGCGGACTTTTCCGAAATGGCGGGACATGGGTGTGCCGATGGCGAGGGCGCCGGCGAATAGGGTCAGGAAGCCGGCGTTGAATCCTACGGTGATGGGATGGATTGAGAGGAGGAGAATTCCGATTAGGAAATTCAGGGCGCCCCAGAGGAAGTTGACTACGGGGGAGGAGTCGCCGATGCCGGGGGGTTTGGCGAAGGGGGAGGGGAATGGTGTGCCTTGCAGGCCGGCGATCGTGTGGGGGATGGAATTGCAGAGGAAGAGGCCGGCGAAGAAGAGGGCGATGAAGTGCATTGGATCACCTCTTGGTGTGTTCTATTTAGTATCGGTTTTTTTGGGGGGTTGGCTCCTCCTTTGATTTGGCCTCGCAGGTGGGGATTTACTGGGGCGGGCAGTGCAGGAGAGCCGTAGACAGCTCGACTGGGCTCGCTGCAGGCCGGCCCGAAATGGTCGGAACGGAGGAGGAGGGATTCGAACCCCCGAGACCCTTGCGGGCCTACCGGTTTTCAAGACCGGCCCGATCAACCGCTCCGGCACTCCTCCGAAAGTTCATCTTATTATAAACTAACTGGCCCGGAATTCTCGGTCAAACCGGCGCGACGATCGAAGTGAGTTGCTCGGGAAGACTCATGAAACAATTCTGTGTTGGTGTCGTGCTTTCGCTGGGTTTCTTTGCTTGCGGGTCGCGATGCCTTGCGGGGGAGGGGTTTGTTACGTCGGTTCCGGTTGAGAACTTGGTGCGGATGCCGGGGGATTTTTTTGATTTGCAGGGGAAGACCGTGCGGTTTACGCCGGCCGGAGGGCGGGCCTATCAGGTGCAGACTTTGGACGGATCGAGCATGGTCCAGGGGGGAGCGGCCCTGGAAGACGCGGAGGCAGTGGGGCCATGGTATTCCAAGGGGTGGAGCGTGGCGATTCCGTTTTCGTTTCCGTTTGGGGGAAAGAGCTATGACCATGTTTACGTGAATATGGATGGGAATATTTCGTTTGATGAGGCGGAGAGTGATTATTGGGCCCAGCGCGATCCCTGGTCGGATGGAGGGATGGTGTCGGTGGCGGCGGCGATCGACGGAAGGTCCGTCGGGGGGTTGGAAAGGATGATCGCGGCTTATTGGGGGCCGTACCAGAATCCGAGCGTGAGCCAGATTTCAACCCAGGTGTCGAGCGGCTGTTTGGCGGTGACCTGGAATATGACGCGTGCGGCGTGGGGGCAGGCGGTGCTTGGAGTAAATACGTTTCAGGCGCGGCTTTACGCGTCGGGCGTAATCGAATTGACTTATCCGCACGTGGCGGAGCGCGATGGGATCGTGGGAGTCTTCCCGGGGCAAGTGACAGCGGGGAGATCGCTGTGTCACTGGGAGCCTGCCGGCGAGGCGCCTGACCCGAGCGTGGATATCGATTCGGCCGATGTCTTCGACGGCGGAACCGTGCTGGATCTGGCTCTGACGATGAAAGAGCAAATTCCCGGAAGCGTGGATTCGGGGACTTTGGATTATCGATGCTGGATTGATCGGGATGGGACGAAGGATGTGGTGGACTTGGCGGTTTCGGATCATCCCCGGATGACGTGCTGGCTGACGACGGCGCCACGGACGGGCGGGTGGCGAATCCGGGGGAAGCGGGTGAACATGTATGTGTCGAAACTTCTGCTGGCCGGGTGTAAGAATTGCTCTTTCGGGTGGGACGTGACCTGGTGGGGAAAGGATGGGAGATATTTCGGGTCGGGGCAAATTCCGGTGGCGGATGTGAGCGAGGTGCATCCGTCGATGTTCAAATTTTCCGGAGCCATCGCGAGCCAAGAGCATCGTGGGAATATTTTTGAAGTGTTTCATTATCCGGTCGTGTGGAAGGCTTCAGAACGGCTGCTGAAAAGCGTATACACGCGGATTCCGCCGCGCGATGACATTGCCATTGTGTTTACGGATTTCCGGATTGACGATCTTTACGGCGTCGGCGGAGGGGCGATCGCGGCGAATGTGCCGCTGAAGGGAGTGGGAAAGGGGAACGAGCATCCGCGATCGACGCGAGATGTTGGGTCGACAAAGCTGCAGATGACGATAGCGACGACGTGGCTGGGTTCGCCGACTTTTTAAGAGGCGGGACAGAACGACGATGGGACAAACTGGTATAACTTTGGACGTGGGGTGAAATGGATCGCGCACGAATGCACGCACCGATGGGGGATGGATATGAGTTTTGTGAATCCGAGTACCGGGCAGACGGAGAAATTGACGGATAGTTTGGGGCACTGGCGACAGGGCTTGGATACGACGGCGATGTTTCCGGTGACGGAGCTTTACTTGCAGCCCCGGAACGACGGCGGATCGGTGATGGGAGGCACGGCGTGGCGGCAGAACTCGGACGGGACTTTTTTGCAGAGCGATTATCCCTTCATTATTCCTGGGGGATATTCGGCACTGGATTTGTATGTGATGGGGATGTTGCCGGCGGAGCGAGTGACGCCGATGTTGCTGATCGAGGATTTGAAGGATTTGGGGGACAACCGGTTTTCGGGTTCGCCGGTGCGGGTGAGGATCGAGGATATTGTGGCGGCGATGGGGCAGCGGGTACCGGCGTACGCGGATGCGCAGAAGGTTTGGCATATGTCGTTTTATGTGGTGCATGAGCCCGGGAGGGAAGCCGATCCGGCCCTGATGGCGCGCGCCGAGGGATTGGCCGCGGCGGTGGTGAATTACTTTTATCGGGCGACGGGCGGGACGATGCGCGTGGTGCCGGCGAACGAAAATTGATTCACGCCGCGCGCTCGATCGTCAGCATCATGTATTGCCGATGGCGCAGGAACCAGGTGGGGTCCAGGCGTAAGAGATTGTTGTCGAGGGTTTCGTTTAGGTATTGGATGACGCCTTCGAATAGGTAGTGCACGCCCGGTTGTTTGCGCTGGAGACGGAGGGTGGTCATGGAGGCGGCGGGTTTGACGATGCGCTCGGACCACATGTTCACCCAGGAGAGCATGGGGATTACGTTTTTGGAAATGTCGAGTTGGCGGGTGATGCGAAAGCCGTGACGGGGAAGGAGGGTCTGGAAATGCTCCCAGTTGTGGCAGGTGTCGTCGGCCTGGGGATGGGATTGGAAATAGTCGCTGGCGATCCAACGGCCATTGGGCTTTAGAATTTTTTCAATAATTGGAAGGGCTTGATCCAGTCTTAAATACTGCAGGGATTCGGAGGTTAGGACCGTGCCGTATTTTTGGAGGTGCTCGGCGACGGGAAGGCGCTCGAGTTTGCATCGCAATACGGGGACCTGGGGTTGTGTGGCGGCGATGTGGGCGGCTTGCAGGCGGTCGGGGGTTAGGGCGACGGGGTTGTAGCCGCGGTTGCGGAGCAGACGGGAGATGCCTCCCATGCCGCAGCCTACGTCCAGGACGGGGTCGGCGGAGTTTGTCATCTGGTCGATGAGCAGCTCGGCGTAGCGTAGTTGGGCGCGGCTGATGTCGGATAGCTTCATCTCTTCGGGAGGGATTTCCAGGTCGTCGAAATAGCCGTAGTGGAGGAAATCGGTGGGGAGAACTTTGTTGATCAAATTTAACTGGGCGTCGACGAAACCCTGGCGGAGAGATTTGCGTTTCCATTGCAGGCGGGCGGCTTTGAAAAGATGGATGGGGTTTATGACGCGCTTAAAAAGTTGCCAGGCCAAGTCGCGCATGGCGATTTTGCGGACTTGGTAGGCGGCCCAATAGAGTTCCTCGTTGGTGTCGATACTGGCGTCGGGGGCGGTATCCGGAATGAGCGGAGAAGTGGTTTGGTCGGTCATGGGCGTGGACCGCGATTCTTTGGCATCATGCGGGGTATTTTATCGTTTATTTGGGGCAAAACCCACCGCAGCGCGGTGGGCGTTCGAGGGAAATGAAGAAGGGCTCCGGCCTCACCCACGTTCGATGCCGGAGCCCTTAGGATTTTGTTCTGGACTCAACAACACCCAGAACTTTTTGTGCCTCAATCGCGTGCGGCAACGGATGGCGGCGGCACGCTTTCACAAACGCCACGATCTCCCCGTCCGTATCCAGAGTTTTCTTTTCGTTTGCGCTGTGTTGCAGCTATATCCATCTACGGATGTGTGAGTATCACTGCGTAATGTGAGACACACAACGGAAAAATTGGAGGTGCGGGAGGATAATTGGGCCGGCGAAAGGGAAGTTTGGCAGGATTTGCCGATGAGGGGGCGCCGAGTCGGTAATCTGGGGAACATTTGCGCTTCGGGGGCGAAGTCCGCAGAGATAGTTATTTCTAGCTAGAGGGATGCGATGGCTGGGGTTGGGGCGAGTTCGAATGTGACGCCGGGGAGGGCGACTGCGTTGACGAGGGAGCCTACGGCGACGGGGCCGACGGCTAGATCGATGCCGGAATCGCTGGTGGGGATTTCGACGATGACGGTGACGCCGGCGCGGATGACGACGGTGGAGTCGTCGACATAGACGGCTCGGCCCTGGATGGTGCGCGGGGGACCAAAGATGGGGGCGACGAATCCGCCGCCGCTGGGTACGGTGTAAATCTTGCGGGCTTTGGCGCGGATGAACGCGGCGATGGGCTGGTTTACGGGGCCGGTGTATGGCGCGAGTGTTTGGAGATTGAGTAAGTAGTTGGTGTTGGTCGGGGCGAAGATTACGCCGTCCGCGGTTAGTTTGGTTACTTTGCCTTGGGCTGGGTAGTCGGTTGGGATGGGCATTTTCTTCCTGATTGAGTTGTGGGAATGTAACGTTGATTGCGGTCCGGCTCAACTGTGGGCGGCCCTCTCACCGGTGTACGGTTCGACCAGCTCACTTCAGACCGGGGACAGGGGATTGCGCGCGGCACCAAATTCGCCAGAGGTCGCGGTAGGTGGATTCCATGTTTTTGGCGAATCGTTGCGGGTCCATCAGGGGGGATTTTTCCATGCGGGGGCGCAGTGTGGCTCGGAGATCCGTTAATCTTGGCAAGTCGGCGGCTAAGTCTTTGGCGATTTGGATGAAGCGATCGTCGGTTTCGGCGGCTAATTCTGTCAGATTCAGGTTGTTTAGCTGGCTCCAGCCGGCGCGGCCGACTACCGTTTCGCCTATTCGGGTGACGACGGGGACGCCCATCCAGTAGGAATCGAGGCTGGTGGTGTGGCCGTTGTAGGGGAGAGTGTCCAGGCCGATGTCGATGCGGTGATATTGGCGCAGATAGGCGTCGCGCGGTTGGTATTCGACGAAATCCAGGCGATGGGAGGGAATGTTTAGTTTTTCCTGGACGGCCTGGCGGTGGCTGCCTTGGGGGCTGAGGAGTAATAGGCGCGAGTTTGGGACGGCGGATAGGACGGAGGACCATAATTTGAGAGTGCGATCGGTTACTTTGCGGGAGCTGTTTAGGCAGCCGAAGGTGATGGTTCCGGTGTTGGACGCGGGGAGGGAATTCACGGGGAGTTCGCGGGTCAGGGGGTTGAAGCACCAGAAGGTTTCGGGGAGGCGGATGGATTTCTCGGAATACCAGTCGTCGTGCTGGCCGGGGGGATCCAAGTAGGGGTCGGTGAGGCGGTAGTCCATGGCGGTCAGGCCGGTGGTGCCGGGATAGGCTAGCCAGCAGATTTGGACGGGAGCGGGCTTGCGCGCGAAGAGGAGCGGGCGGCCGTCGGACATGTGCATGGTGAGATCGATCAGGATGTCGATGCGATCGCGGCGGATTTGCTGGGCGAGTTGCTCGTCGGTCCAGCCGGTGACCGTTCGCCAAACGTCGGCGTATTTGCGGAGGCGAGGGGTGAGTTCGTCTTCTTTTATTACGCTGGAGTA
>JBEKPV010000088.1:0-13632 GCA_049520395.1 Tepidisphaeraceae bacterium | reverse complement strand
CGCGCCTATGGAGGTATTCAAATAGGAACTGGCCCATGGGCATCGAATTGGCGAAGCCTTTGGGCTTTCGGCGTGCCGAGCGCTTTGGGCGGTTGGGCATGATGTGAGATTATATGAAGGTGGGGGGTAGATGTGGGATTTGTTTTGTCTTCCGCCCCCTCACCCCCGGCCTGTAGGAAAGAGGCGAGACACCGAACCAACGCGTTGGAATCGCGTCGCCCGTTCGCATAACATCGGCGGCGATGTCCATTGAATCCTTCAATCCGGCGGCTTCCACCTCTTCTCACGATGAACAAGTCAGCAACGTTAAGGAGACCATCGAGTCCATCCTCGTCGCGTTTATCCTCGCGTTTATCTTTCGGGCCTTCGTCGTGGAGGCGTTTGTAATTCCCACCGGCTCAATGGCGACGACCCTGCTCGGGGCGCACATGCGCTTCCGATGCCCCGATTGCGGCTATCAATTTGATGTGAATTACCAGGCGGCTAATCCGCAGGATGCGGACGACATGCAAATACCGGCCGAAGGATTTCCCTCATCCGATGTTTATTGCCCGAATTGCGGATATCGAGTGGCCTCCAGGGACGATTTGCAGCCGGTGAGATTCGGGGATCGGATTTTGGTGCTGAAATACATTTATTTATTGCATCCGCCCAGGAGATGGGACGTGGTGGTGTTTAAAGCGCCGGACCGGCCCGAGGAGACGCACTACACGCAAAATTTCATAAAAAGACTGGTAGGCAAGCCGGGTGAGAGTTTGGAGATTTTGGACGGCGATGTTTACGTTCAAACCCGGGATGATCCAGTTTGGCGGGTGCAGACCAAGCCGCGCGATGTCCAGGAGGCAATGTGGCGGCTGGTATACAACAACGACTACATGCCGCAGGGCCTGCCGCGCGATGGGATGTCGGCCTGGGAGCAGCCCTGGAAACAGGACGGCGGCACCGGTTGGAATACCGGAGCCGGAGCCGGCGACGGACGGGTCTTCCATTTTGACAACGCCGCCGGATCGGGGGAATTGGATTTCGATCCCAACGCCAATAGCACGACCCAGACGTTAACAGATTATCTGGCGTACGACGCCAGCCCCCAGTTTACCCGGCGCCCCGGCCCGGTCGGATCGCCCGATGACGAACAGGCATGGCCCGTCTCCGATTTAAAACTGGCGGCTTATTATCATCGGACCGCCGGCGACGGCGTTCTGAAGCTCATGCTGACCAAGCATGTCGACGTCGATCACACGTTCACGGCCGAAATCTCCCCAGATTCCCTCCGCCTGATGCATCGCACGAATTTCGAAGAAAAGCAGATCGGCCCAACCATCAAACTGGCCGACTTGGGTATTCGCGCCGGCGATCCGATCTATATCGAATTTCAAAACGTCGATTACCAGGTCACGCTGCGAATAAATGGCCAGGACGTCTTACAGACCACGCCGGCCGATTATTCCCCGGATGTGCAGTGGCTGACCAAGCAATGGGAGAACCGCATTCGCAGCCGCGGCGGCGAGGCCGCGATCGTCGCGGAAAATCAGACCTGCACCCTGGATCACGTCGGCCTTTGGCGGGATGTTTATTACACGAATCGGCAGAGGGACGGCGCGCCGTTTATGTGGGCCTCCCCCTCGTCGCCGATGGTGCTGGGCGATAATGAGTATTTTGTCATGGGGGATAATTCGGAAGTGAGTGCCGATGCGCGGTATTGGAGTGAGCCGATCGAGTTGCCCAGGGAGGGGTTGGATGTGAAATCGGGCAGGGTTCCAGCCCAATTTTTGCTGGGTCAGGCCGTGTTCGTATATTGGCCCGCGGGCTTCAGGGCGTTTGATACGAAACTTTCCGTGGTCCCCGATTTTGGCGACATGCGCTGGATTCATTGATATGCCGATAACGCGCGAACAAATCATGGCAGCTTTGCGGACCGTGCAGGATCCGGAGCTGTTCAAGGATATCGTCACCCTGAATATGGTGAAGGACGTTCGCGTCGACGGCGGAAATGTTTTTGTGAATGTGGAGCTGACGACCCCCGCTTGTCCGCTAAAGGAACGGATCGAGAAAGACGTGACCGCCGCGCTAAAGGCGGCAGGGGCCGAAACGGTAAAATTGGAATTGACGGCCAACACGCGATCCGCCCCGGGTCCTCGCAAAGATGCCCTGCCCCAGGTGAAAAATATCGTAGCGGTGGGCGCCGGGAAGGGCGGAGTTGGCAAGTCGACGGTCGCCGTCAATCTGGCCGTCGGATTGCGACTGACGGGCGCGACCGTGGGATTGATGGACGGCGATATTTACGGTCCCTCGATGCCGACGCTGCTGGGCATCAAGGGGGCGGTCCCGAAAGTGGTCGGGTCGCGCATGATCCCGCATTTTGTGCATGGGATTCACGCCGTGACGATCGGCTCGCTGGTGGAATCCGAGAAGCCGCTGATTTGGCGCGGCCCGATGGCTCACGGCGCATTCAAGCAATTGCTGATCGACAATACGGAGTGGCCCGCGTTGGATTATCTGGTGGTCGATCTGCCCCCCGGGACCGGCGATGTCCCGCTGACATTATGTCAGCTATTGCCGCTGAGCGGCGCGGTAGTGGTGGCCACGCCGCAGCAGGTGGCGCTGGATGATGCCGTGAGGGCGGTACGGATGTTCCAGCAACTGGCCACCCCGGTGCTGGGGATTATCGAGAATATGAGCTATTTCGTCGGGCCCGACGGCAGCGTGCACGATCTCTTCGGCCGCGGCGGGGCCCAAAAGGCGGCTCAGGAATTAGGCTTGCCATTTTTAGGGGCGATACCGATTTTTACGCAACTGCGCGTGAATAGCGACGCGGGAACGCCGGAGAAGAATTTTGAGGGGGATGCGGGACTCAAAGAATCGTTGATGCGCGTGGTTCGGAATCTGGCGGGCCAGATTAGTTTGCGGAATCTGCAAGGCGCGGGACCGGAGTTGAATGTGACGTGACTGACGGCCTCTAAGAGGGCGGGTGGAGCTTTTGGTAGGCGATGCGCTGATGGGCAATTTCGGCGGGAACGTCCTCGAACGTACTGCCGCTATCAAGCATCATTACTTCGTAGGTCCAAAATGAACCATTGGGTGGCCAGCTCCGCTGATCGTGTTTTTCATAGAGCAGGATCGTATGAGGGGGCAAACCCCACTTACCATTTTTGAGCCCCGCGCCCAAATAGACCACATCCGAGTGCTGGGTCACCCATTGGACTTTCTGGTCGGTGGTCATCACCGACTGGTCCTGAGGCGAAGGGAGCGAGGACGCTCCGAGCATCAACGGCATAGAGAAATCCCCGACATTAAGTCTTTCAGTTTTGACCAGTGTCTCCAGATCGGGCGGATAGCAACCGTTATTGTCCTTGCAATATTGTCCGAGGGCCGCATTGATATCCATGAGGTTGTAGCTGGACACGACGAGACCTGTTTGGTACCTCACCTCCAGCAAGCTGTAAATTTCCCACGGCAGAATCGTTAGTGTGCCAAGGAATCCAAGTACGATTCCAGCGATAGCTGTCTTCTTGAAGCCGAGTCCACGGGTTTTAGTCCTCCTCAAACCGAATATTCCAAAAATGAATGCCAGAACGCTGACGAATGGGATGAAACCCAGGATTCCAAATAAGAGGCCAAAAATGGCGAATACATTACCCTTCTGAGGCTCGGCGGAAGCTCCGGTTGGGATAACGTTTCCATCCGCCATAAATCCTCCTTGCTAATTGTACCGCGCCTCGGGCGGGCGAAACGCCGATGAATGCAATCTCGTTTCGCGAATAATGATCAGAGCCGAAAACAAAATGCTCCACAGAGTGCACAGAGAGGATACAGAGCACACAGAGGAAATACTTTTCAAAAAATGAGGCATTTCTCCGTGTGCTTTGTGGCCTCTGTGTTCTCTGTGCCGGTTCTTTTTAATCTAGGATTAAAACCAAACCCTACTGCCCCAGCGTCCTGCTAGAGCGAAGGCCCGGGACATTCTGGCGGGAGATTAGGGGCCCGCGGGGGCGGATGTTGGTCGGGCGGCTGCGGTTGGCTGCGTGGCGGGTTGATCGTTTGCGGGTTGTGATTTGTTGAAGTGGGTGCTGAGCATGGAGGCCAGGACGGAGAGGATGAGCGTGCCGAGCGAGCCGCCGATGACGGCGATGGCGCGTTTGGCGACCGTGCGGCGGACGTCCGCCGCCGGCCGGCCTTTCCCCCATTTCTTCAGGATCGTTTGAATTTCCTTGGACCCAAGTTTTGTCCCGCCTTTAGGGGCCGCGACAAGCGTATGTCCGAACGGTGCCCCGTCGAACCAGGGATCGGCCCCCGCGTTAGGGCTTTTTTGAAGCTCGGCCGCCTGAAGAGTCTCAGCCAATTCCTTTATGGACAGCCGCTGGATCGGATCGGTGGAGATGACCCAATTCCCTCTTCCCCAATCGACCACCAGCAGCAGATACGAACTCCCCGCCGGCGCGCTGGTGTCGCGGCGGCTCCAGTACTTCCAAAGCAAACTTTTCGGCTGCTCCAGGAGCAGCATAGCGCTGGTGGGTGGCCCGCCGGGCAGGTGGACGATCCATTGCTGCCCGCGGCGAACGTCTTCTCGGTAAACGGTTTCATCCTTTTTCAGGAATGCCCGCTCGCGCGCAAACTGCGACGATTCGCCAAAGAGATTGGATACAAACGGGTCTTTGCCCGCGTCGGCGGCCCGCAATATGGTTTGCGCGACACGATCCCAATCGGAAAGGAATTGGGCGGCGGTGGTCGGATCGGTCAGATCGTTTCCGGCGTCGTTGCGGATGGCGAGGAAAATTCCCTCCATGGACGAATCGAGCGGCATATCGCCCGGCTGAAGCCCTTCGCGGGCAAGGGCCGCATATTTGGCAAAGGTGGCCGCGCCCGCCGGTATGCCGGCGCCTTCGATCAAACGCTGGACGAAAGACGCGGCCAGCATGTCGTCCAGTGTCGGACGCGTGGTGTCGCAGGGGATGACGATTTTTTTGATCGGCCCGGAACCCTGCACGAGGCCGGGAATGCCTCGCGTGACGACATAGGCCCCCAGATCGCGACGGGAGCCGTCGGGGCCCTTAGGCACAATGAAAATCTCGCCCGCGGGTGCGGCCTCCTGGGACGGGAACGTGGCTTGAAATACGATTTCCATGCCGGTTGCCTATATCATATCGCCGGATATGAAATCCTATAGTGAGTGCCCAACACGGTGGCGATCGGGCGGTTTCCGGTAAGGAACGGAACAGGGGGAGCAGTCGATGCAGAATATAATTATCGACAAGCCGTATGTGCCGATGCCGCCCCTGGGGGGCCGGATTTGGCCGGCCATTCTGGCGCGCTATCTCCCCAGATTGATTCGCAAAAAATACGGCGTGGTAAGCGTTCAATTCGACGGCGTCGATCGATTGAAGCAATCCCTGGCGGCAGGCCACGGCATTTTGCTCGCGCCAAACCATAGCCGCGATGAAGATCCCTTTGTCGTCGGGATGCTTTCCCGCGAGGTGCGCCGGCCCCTGTTCATCATGGCCAGTTGGCATCTCTTCATGCAGGATCGCCTGCAGACGTTCCTCCTGCGTCGCGGCGGCGCCTTCAGCATCTATCGAGAGGGGATCGATCGCGCCGCCGTCAATTCGGCCGTCGAAATTTTGGAAACCGCCCAGCGCCCGCTGGTAATCTTTCCCGAAGGATACATTTCCCGAACCAACGACCACATCAACACGCTGCTCGACGGCGTAGCCCTGATCGCCCGGTCGGCCGCACGCAAGCGCGCCAAAATGAATCCGCCCGGCAAGGTCGTCGTGCATCCGCTTGCGATTCGCTACAAGTTTGAAGGAAATATCCAGGCAGCGGCCGGCCGTGTTCTGGACGAGATTGAAACCAGGCTCACCTGGCGCCCGCAGCGGCAGCTTTCCACTCTCGAAAGAATCTATAAAACCGGCGGCGCGCTCCTGACCCTGAAAGAACTGGAATATCTCGGCCGCCAGCACGACGGAACCGTCGAGGATCGTTTGCAACGATTGATGGACGCGATCTTGCTCCCGCTGGAAGTTAAATGGCTCGGGCAAAGCGCAACCGGCGGCGGAGAAGCGCCGGCGCGCGTGAAGCGCTTGCGCAGCGCGATCTTGCCCGATATGGCCAAGGGCGAAATCGACGAATCGGAGCGCCAGGCACGCTGGAAAGATTTGTCCGATCTCTATCTGGTTCAGCAACTGCATCACTACCCGGCGGATTATGTGCGATCCAACCCGACACCCCAGAGATTGCTGGAGACCATCGAGCGTTTCGAGGAGGATTTGACGGATAAGGTCAGCCTGCACGGGCCGATCCGGGCAACGGTGACGTTGGGTGAACCAATCGAAGCCGTCGGCCAGCGTCAGGAACGGGATTCGCACGATCCCCTCCTGGACGGAATCGAAAAGCAGTGGCGATTCATGCTCGGTTTGGATGGGACCACATAAAATGAGCGGCCAGTTGCTCGGATATCTTCGTCCAACGATCGCGCCCGCAATTACCCTAACCAGAATCGCCATCATCCTGCTCGGCCTGGCGCTTTGGTTTTGGACTCAAACCCTTCTAGCCCGGCGAAAACCCCTAACGAACGGGACGGCTGACGGCGGCCGGATCGGCGACGGCATCCATTTTCTAACCGCGAAAATCAATCGCGATTTGAACCAGCACCCAAAAAAAGCGGACGCGCTCTTGATCAGTAGCTCGCTGGTAATCGATCTCCTGGGCTTCTATTTGCTAGCCTCGGCCATTTTCGGGTCGACGATTGAGCCCTATCTGGGATTGCTGATGCTCTTCGCGTTGCGGCAATTCTGCCAAGCGTTTTGTCCCCTCCCGCCCCCCCCGGGGATGATCTGGAGAAGCCCGGGTTTCCCGGCAATTCTGGTGACATACCGGACGAGCAGCGATCTCTTCTTTTCCGGACACACGGCCATCGCGGTCTACGGAGCGGCCACGCTGGCAAGTGCGTTCGGATGGATTGGGATTGCCCTGGGATGCGCGATCGTTTTATTCGAAGCCGGCGCGGTCCTGGTCCTACGGGCGCACTACACGATGGACGTTTTCGCAGGGATCGTGACGGCCCTGTACGTGCATCGCCTGGCGATAAGTTTCGCGCCGTCCGTGGATCAATGGATCGCGCACGCCGCGAAGATGGTGCATGGATGAACCGGGGAGGCTGGCGCTGACTGAATCCGCGCAACGACTAGCTATTGAGCGTTTAATGTCGCCAGACGATTTTTGGCATCCTGATTCCCGAGCGCCGCGGCCTTGTGGTACCATTGAATAGCCTGCACAATATCCGGGGGAACACCTTCACCGCATTCGTGCACGAGTCCGATCCTGTACATTGCTCCTGCGTCGCCCGCATCGGCCGCTTCTTGCCACCATTGCAGCGCCCGTTGATCGTCTTGGGCCACTCCTTGGCCTCGTTGATAAAGAATACCTACATATACCATCGCCCTCACGTCTCCCGCATGCGCGGCCCTACGGAACCAGTCCATCGCTTGCTGGTAATCCATTACGCCGTGGCCATCATAATATAGTTCACCGATAGCGGTCATCGCTTCTGGTTCGCCGGCATCCGCGGCTTTTCGGTACCAAGTCATTGCCTGGTGGTAGTCCTGCGTCACGCCTTGGCCGCGATCGTACATCATACCGATGCATCTCATGGCCACGGCGTTACCGGCATTTGCCCCCTTTTCCCACCACGCCATAGCCTGCACGTAATCTTGTCCCACGCCATCGCCATGAAAATAGCATTCGCCGAGGTCCGCCATCGCGCCCGCGTCGCCCGCGTCGGCCGCCTTGCGGAGCCAGGCGACCGCCAGCGCGGAATCCTTTGCCACGCCATCGCCTTCAGCATAGAGAAATGCAATACCCTCCATGCTCGACAATTCGCCCGCGTCTGCGGCCTTGAGATACCAAGCCATCGCCTGTTGGTAATCCTGGGTTACGCCCATACCATGTTGGTAGAAATAACCGACGTGGCGCACCGCAAATTTGTCGCCTGCGTCCGCGGCTTTGCGCCACCACAGCAGAGCCTGTTTGTAGTCCCGTGCTACGCCTTTGCCCTGTTCGTACATAATTGCGACGCTTTTCATCGCCCCCGCATTGCCGGCATCGGCGGCTTTTTGAAACCAAGCCATGGCTTGTTGGAAGTCCTGCGGCACGCCTTGGCCCTGCTCGTACAACACTGCGATGTTATTCATTGCGCCCGTGTCGCCCTTATCGACGGCCTTGAGGTACCATGCCATCGCCTGCTGGTAATCCTGCGCGACGCCGTGGCCCAGGGTGTAAAGAATGCCGATGTTTCTCGCGGACGTCGCGTCGCCCGCGCCCAACGCCTTTTGCCACCAGGCCACAGCTTGGCGGTAGTTCTGAGCCACACCAAGCCCTTCGTCGTACAAATAGCCGACGTGCCTCATTGCGACGGCGTTGCCCTCATCGGAGGCCTCGAGGAAATAGGTCATTGCTTTGGCGAAGTCCTTAGTTGCCCCATCGGTACCGTTAAAATAGGCATTCCCGACCCGTAGGGCGTCGGCGGCACTCCGCGCCGCCTCCTGTTCCAGTCGGGCGTCCACCGAGTTCGAAGGATTCGTTGCCGGAACATCGGCCCAAACGACCGATCCAATCATCAACAGCGAACCCAAACCGCTTACTAAAATGCTCAGGCGAATAGTGCTGGACAGATGCATGATCATCGCGCCCCTGGGGCCAACCGCCCCTTTCCCTTCCGTGTCCCATGACGAAACGGCCGGAGTAACCGATCAAACACTAACCCACGAATTCCCCTCCTCCAAAACATCGCCAGATTTCCATGTCAAACGCGGTGAACTAGGCAATTCAGCGAGAGTATGTTTGCTATTCAACATTTGGCATAACCATCGCGGCCACTGGAGCTTGCCCCCCAAAAGCCCGCATTCCCAGTTCGTTGCGCGCGCGCAGAGGGTAGGCCTCTTTTTAAAGCGAAAAATTTTAAACCAGAAAAAAAATAAGCCCACCCCAGAAAAATCAATTTCAAGACTTCAGATTTTTCATCTGTGTCCATCTGATTTCCATCCGTGGCAAAATTCTGACTCATGATCTAGGCCGATGTCGGCCTTTGGCCTGAGGCACGGCCGTTAGCGGGTCTTCCGGCCAGGAATGCTTGGGGTATCTGACCCGAAGGTCCTTGCGGACTTGAAAATACGCGTTGGCCCAGAAACTTTGCAAATCGCTGGTGATCTGGACCGGCCGGAAATTGGGACCCAGCAGATGCAAAACGATCGGCACGCGGCCGCCGGCGAGACGCGGGGTCTGATTCCACCCAAAGATTTCCTGCAGCCGAACGGCCAGCGTCGGCGGCGAATCGGCCGCGTAGGTGATCTCGATATGATTACCGGTGGGGACTTGGATCGCACGCGGGGCATGCAGGTCCAGGAAGCGATCCAATGGATGTGGCAACCGATTCAGCAGCGCGTCCGACGGGCAGGCGGCTAGTATTTCCTTAAGACTTTTTTTGTTTTGGCAGCGTTCAGTGAGGATTTGGAATAGTTCTGAAGAATCGAATTTCGGCCAGGAATGCTCGGGCATCCATTTGCGAAGAAACGCGACTCGATTCAGTATCGCGGCGGATTTGGGGTCGGCGGAAAAGATTTCCGACGCGCGCGGCTGCAATGATTCCGCTAAAACTTCGCTCGCCCTGGCCAAATCAACGGCCGAATCGCGAGTTTCCGAGAGGATCAGATCGAGATAGCGCACCACGCTCAGGCCGATGACCTGGTCCTTTTCGCTGTCGAAGATCAATTGCTGCTGCCGCGTGATGGATTGCGGGAACAGTTCTTCGAGCCATTCCGGTCGGATCAAGCTGGCGATGGAGACGGCAGCTTCGCGCGCGGGGCTGCGCGGGTCGTGGCGGGGGTCGAGAGCGAGAAAGAATTCGGATTTGCGGACGACGGATTCGGGGGTCAGGCGAACGCCGCCCCCGCCGACCATCGCCGCGGTCGCGGGATCCGTCTGCCTCCGGCGACAGACGCGATCCGGGAATGCCAGAAGAACCAGCTTTAAAAGCGTAGTGGTTGGCGCGGATCGGTGGGGGGCATCGGCCAAACGGCGGGCCAATCGGCGCAATTCTTCCCGCGCCTGCATCGCCTGGCGAAGGGCCGCGGAATCGATCGCGGGATCGAGATGACGCGGATTATTCAAAACCTCCAGGCGAATCAGGAGATCGCTGTCCGCGTGAACGGCCGGGCGACGGTCCGGGCCCGATGCGGAGCGGAAAATATTCTTCTCGGATAAAAGAGCGGCCAGGTCGGCCCCCTGATCAGGGCAACCGGCTTCCGCGGCGGCGGCGAGCAAGCGCCCCAGCCGGGGATGCACCGGCAGACGCAGAAGGCGTTTGCCGATGGGGGTTAATTTGCCGCTGGAGAGCGCGCCGAGCATTTGAAGCAATTTTTCAGCGGCGTCGAGTGATTCGATTGCAGGGGGTTCAAACCAGCCGAATTGGCGCGGATCGGGTTTGCCCCAGGCGTGAAGGTCCAGCACAGCCGCGCATAAATCGACGCGGCGGATTTCGGGGAGTTCGAAATCGTGCAGGGCGGCCTGCTCTTTTTGCGACCAGAGCCGGACGCACCGGCCGGGAGCAGTGCGCCCGGCGCGGCCGGCGCGTTGGGCGGCGCTGGCTTTGCTGATGCGCTGGAGTTCGAGGCGGTCCAGGCCGCGGCGGGGGTCGAAGGCGGGGACGCGGGCCAGGCCGGAGTCGACAACGATAGTGACGCCGTCGATGGTGAGGGAGGTCTCGGCGATGTTGGTTGACAGAATGACCTTGCGGCGCGGGGCGGGGCGCAGGGCTTGCATTTGCTGATCGGGCGGTAATGAGCCGTGCAGGGGGAGGATTTCGGAATCGGTGTTTTCCAGGGCGCGGGCGGTGCGGCGGATTTCTTCGGCGCCGGGGAGGAAGACCAGGATGTCGCCGCCGGGCGTTTGCAACTCGTGGGTTACGGCATCGGCGACGCGCGTGGTTAAATGGACGGCGGCGCGAGGGGCGTAATCGATCTGGACGGGGAATTGCCGGCCGGGGATGCGGACGATGGGGCAGTTGCCGAGGAATGCGGAGGCCTTTTCGGCTTCGAGAGTGGCGGACATGATCACAATGACCAAATCCTCACGAACCGAGTGGCGCATCTCGCGGAGCATGGCGACGGCCAGGTCGCTGTGGAGGGAACGCTCGTGAAATTCGTCCAGGACTACGGCGCCGACGCCTTCCAGGAACGGGTCGGATAAAAGTTGCCGCGTGAGAACGCCTTCGGTGAGGATGCGGAGGCGCGTTTGGGGCGTGAGGCGTTTTTCGAAGCGGATGTGATAGCCGACTTCGTGGCCGAGGCGCCAATCGTTTTCTTCGGCGATTCTTGCGGCGGCCGCGCGGGCGGCGACGCGGCGCGGTTGGAGCATGACTAAGTTGGGGTGATCCTTGGAGAGAAGATCGGCGGCGAGGATGGCGGGAGGGACGCGGGTGGTTTTCCCGGCGCCGGGTTCGGCGACGATGACGAGGCTGCGAACGTCTTTCAGGAGGCGGACCAGACCCGGCAATTCGGGGTCGATGGGAAGCGAGACGCGGCTCGGCATGGCGCCAATATAGACGCAACGGCGGCCGAGCGGGGATCATTTGACGATCACGGTGATGGTGGCGTCGAACTCGCCTGGGATTCCGGCGGCGAGGGCGGCTGCGCCGTCAAGCTCGCCGTGGTGGGCAACTTAAAGGTGACGCGAATGCTCTGTAGAAAAGCCTGATCAGCACTTCGGCGATGAGCATCAGATTGTGGGTCAGAACTTTTAGCATCACTTCTTTGGAACGCATCGAGTCGGAGCGGGCGGCCACGCACTGGCCGAGATTGCGCTTGATCATGCTGACAACGGTTTCCACCTGCCAGCGCTGGCCGTAGCGGAAGTCGCGGAGGCGTTGCAGTCGCCTGCGATGGCGCCCACGCAAGGCGGCGCCGGCTCGTGTGCAGGGTCGGCCGTGTGTGGAGGGCGTGACGCTGCGCACGCCGCAGCCGTCGCGGGCAAATGAGTGATTGGATTCGCTGTCGTACCCGGCGTCGGCCAGCAGCGTCTGCACGCCGACGCGACGCAGCGTGCAAAAGAGCAGCCTCCGAAGCGAGGCGACATCCGGCGTGGGGCCGATCCCCGCAAAGGCGCAGAGGACCAGGTGTGTGCGGCAATCGCAGACCATCTCCAGCTTGGGAAAACGGCGATAACTCACCGTCTGCGGTTGCTTGGAGCAGGCGTCCCGGCGACGCACGAAGTAACGCGAGGCGCCGCTGGTGTCCAGGCCCGTCGAGTCGGCCGCGGCCAACTCTATCGACTCCCACGGGCGGCGTTTTTTTTCGGAACTGCTCCACGGTCTTGTCCAGCAGTTGCTGCACCGCCGCCTGCCCTAGCAGGCGATCGGCCGCTTTCTGCAGCGTCGTGTAATGCGGAAGGGACTTCAGACCCAGTTCCTCGGCCACCGCCGGCATCTCTTCCAAGAGCGCGACGATCCCGCGATAATCCTGCCGCTGGTGCGCTTTGAGCACCAGCAGGGCGAACAACTGATGCTGCGTGAATTTGTGCGGACTGTAGCGATGGCTGTAAAGCGTAAAAACGCCCGCGGCGGTCTGCATCGCTTCCCGAACCACCGCACGTGGCGACTTGGATGTGAGGCTCATGTTGCATCTTCTACCGATGCAAAACGAATCGCGCTACCTAACATGCGCCGAACCTCGAATGTTTTCTACAGAGCATTCGCCTCACCTTTAATTCCGTCCCAAAGCGCTGTCCTGAGACCGTTCACATCAGTTGTATCCTCAATAAATATTATGCACATATCTATAATACTGAACTTCTCTCGAACAAAATCGCCCGACAAGCGCCTGGACCATAACAGGGATCCCGGTTTCATTTCCTATTTTTCTTCCACCATTCCTCGGAAAGTTCAATTGGCTCACCCAGCACTACATTTTGATGTTCCTTAAATTCATTCAAAAGAACTTCATAATCTGAACGGGCTGCTTCGATCGCGATTGACGCAGCAGCCTTACCGAGTGCATGGACTACGTGGACCGGAGTTTTGACCGCGGATCGGGCCGCGCGCATGCGTTGACCTCGGGTCCATTCTTCTCTCGTCGGATTGGTTGCCGCGTTCAGAACCATCGATACTACATCTGCTACACGAGTTAGGGACAGCGCGGCAAGCTTTGCCTGACGCGTGTTCAGACTATCCATCGCCGCTGCTATTTGGGCAGCCGCGAGGGGCGCAGCGGCAGTGTCCGATATATCCAAATGACGTTCCGATCCCAGCTTTTCAGCCATGCGCAATGGTAACTCGATGATTTCATCATCGAGAAGGCCACGCAGCAAAGGAGTTGCACGTCGAGCACATCTTGCGGCATAGACGGCAATTGCGCGCAACGTTAACTTTTCTACTTCTTCAGTTGTTGGAAGATTCATCATCATATATTACCCGGTAGTTCCTTTTGTATTCTTGAGATTGGAAATCTGGGCAAATTAAAGGTGGCGCGAACGAATGCCATTCAGATAGTTCATAAGTCCGCGCAGCTGCGCGCGTTGTGACGCTGGCGCGAGTAGGCGTCTTGTGCGACGATGGTGTGGTTCGACCACACCTTTGCATGGGAGGCC
>JBEKPV010000087.1:0-13737 GCA_049520395.1 Tepidisphaeraceae bacterium | reverse complement strand
ATGCGCGCGGCATAAGGTTTTGGACTTGATCGGGGATTTGTATTTGCTGGGGCGTCCGCTGCGCGGACGACTGGTGGCGCATCGAAGCGGGCACGAATTGAATCACATGCTGGTTCGGAAACTTCTGCGGCAACAGGAGGACATGGGTCGGGAGATGATGTTGCATCGGGACGCGGCGCTGGATATCCGGCGGATTCAGCGGATTTTGCCGCACCGCTATCCGATGCTGCTGGTGGATCGAGTGCTGGAGATCACGGCGGATCAGCGTGCGGTGGGGATCAAGAACGTGACGTTCAACGATATTTTTTTCCAGGGGCATTATCCGGGGACGCCGATCATGCCGGGGGTGCTGATTGTGGAGGCGATGGCGCAATTGGGGGGATTGCTTTTGTCATCGAAGCTGGAGCATACGGGGAAGCTGGCGGTGCTGCTGAGCATGGACAAGGTGAAGATGAGGCAGCCGGTGGTGCCGGGGGATCAATTGGTGCTGGAGGCGGTGACGGTGCGTGTGAAGAGCCGGACGGGGCATGTTCGGTGCAAGGCGTTTGTGGGGGACAAAATGGCGGCGGAGGCGGACATCAAGTTTATGCTGGTGGACGCGGAGCCGATTTGAGGCTCGGAGCAAGATGGCGAACATTTCACCTCATTCGTGCGTGGACCCGAAGGCCGAGCTGGCGGCGGACGTGGAGGTGGGGCCGTTTTGTCAGATTGGTCCGGAGGTGGTGCTGGGTCGGGGATGCCGGCTGCTGGGGCATGTTGTGATAACGGGGCGGACGAAAGTGGGGGCGGGCAATGTGTTTCATCCGAATTCGGCGCTGGGGGGTCCGCCGCAGGATAAGAAATACGCGGGGGAGGCGACTGGGCTGGAGATTGGGGATGGGAATGATTTTCGGGAGGGAGTGACGGTGCATGTGGGGACGGCGACGGGCTCGGGGTGCACGCGAATTGGGGATGACAATTTGCTGATGGCGAATTGCCATCTGGGGCACGATGTGCAGATGGGGAGCCATTGCGTGGTGGCGAATAATGTGATGATCGCGGGGCATGTGGCGTGCGGGAATTATGTGCATCTCATGGGAGGTGCGGGGGTGCATCATTTTGTGACGATTGGGTCGTATGCGTTTATCGGGGGCGCGGCGCGGATTCATCACGATGTGCCGCCGTTTGTGAAGGTTGACGGGGCGGATAAGGTTCGGGGGCTGAATTCGGTGGGATTGCAGAGGGCGGGATTTTCGCAGAAGGATATCGACGAATTGGAAGAGGCATGCCGGCGGCTGTTTTACCGGCGCAAGCCGTTTGCCGAGGCGATGGGGGAATTCGACACGTTGAATGGGATTAATCCGCACATCAAGGAATTGGTTGATTTTTTGCGTCGCCGGGATCAGGGCAAACATGGGCGGTATCTGGAGCGGTTTCGGCCTGAGGCGCGCGCGAATCCGGCGTGAACATATCGGGTGAGGCGTATGCAGGAAGTAGAACCGGTCGAATCGGCATCCAGGCCTGCGGGGAGGAGCGCGCTGACGGGGAAGGAAGTATCGGTTTCGGGGATTCGATATAAGCTGCGGCGGCAGACGGGGTGGCGGGCGATTGATTTTCGGGAGCTTTGGCACTACCGGGAATTGCTTTGGATTCTGACGGTTCGGGATATCAAGGTACGGTACAAGCAGACGGCGCTGGGGGCGCTGTGGGCGGTGATTCAGCCGTTTTTTTCGATGATTATTTTCACGATTATTTTTGCGAAGTTCGCGAAGATGTCGACGGACGGGGTGCAGCCGCAGGTGTTTTATTTTTGCGGGCTGTTGCCGTGGCAACTGTTCGCGACGGCGCTGACGAACGCGGGGAATAGTTTGCTGGGGAATCAGAATCTGGTGACGAAGGTTTATTTTCCGCGGCTGGTGATTCCGATATCGGCGGTGATTACGGGGCTGATTGATTTCGCGGTGGCGTTTGCGGTGCTGCTGGTGATGATGGCGTATTATCACGTGGCGGTTTCGGGGGCGGTGGTGTTTATGCCGGTGTTTGTGTTTTTGGCATTTTTGGCGGCGCTGGGGGTGGGGCTTTGGCTGTCGGCGCTGAATGTGGAATATCGGGATGTGCGGTATGTGATTCCGTTTTTGACGCAGTTTTGGTTATTTGCGACGCCGGTGCCGTATCCATCGAGTTTGGTGCCGCCGGGGTGGAAGCGGACGATTTTTGGATTGAATCCGATGTCGGGTGTGGTGGAGGGATTCCGGTGGTGCATGCTGGGGAAGCCGGCGCCGGGGCCGATGCTGGTGGTTTCGACGCTGACGATCGTGATCGTGCTGGTGGGCGGGCTGTATTATTTCCGGCGGATGGAAAGGACATTTGCGGATTTGGTGTGAGCGAGCATGAGTGAGCCGGTGATCGCAGTTTCGGGATTGAGCAAGACCTATCGGCTGGGGAAGGGGCAGGGATCGTTTCGATATAAAAGCGTGCGGGATGCGCTGGTGAATGCGGCGATGGCGCCGCTGCGGAGACTGATGCCGGGGAGGAATGGGGATGATAAGAATCAGACGGAGAAATTCTGGGCGCTGAAGGACGTCAGCTTTGAGGTGAAACAGGGGGAAGTGCTGGGACTGATCGGCAGGAATGGGGCGGGGAAGAGTACGCTGCTGAAAATACTCTCGCGGATCACGGAGCCTTCGGAGGGGGAAGTGGAGATGGTGGGGCGAGTGGGGAGTTTGCTGGAGGTGGGGACGGGATTTCATCCGGAATTGACGGGCCGAGAGAATATTTATCTGAACGGGGCTATTTTGGGGATGAAGCGGGCGGAGATCGGGCGGAAGTTTGATGAGATCGTGGCGTTTTCGGAGATCGAGAAGTTTCTGGATACGCAGGTGAAGTTTTATTCCAGCGGGATGTATACGCGGCTGGCATTTGCGGTGGCGGCGCATCTGGAGCCGGAGATTTTGCTGGTGGACGAGGTGCTGGCGGTTGGGGATGCGGAATTTCAGAAGAAGTGTTTGGGGAAGATGAGCGATGTGGCTCGGGATGGGCGGACGATTTTGTTTGTCAGCCATAATATGCGGGCGGTGGAGCAACTTTGCAGTTCGGTGGTGCTGCTGGAGGGGGGACGGATCAAGCAGCGGGGTCAGAACGTGCATGAGATCATCAGCGCGTATTTGGTGGGGACGGGGGAGGGGGATCGGGTTTCGCTTTGGGTGAATTCGGCGAATCTTTATCGGAATGAATTTTTCACGCCGGGGCGATTTTTTATTTCGGATGGTCAGGGGAAGGTGGTGGGTCCGATCCAGCGGAATGACGCGGATTTGTGGATTCAAATCGAGGGGGTGATCGAGCATTACGATCCGGGGCTGGTAATCGGGTATGCGGTGACGAATGAGGATGGGCAGCATATTTTCTGGTCGTATACATCGGATGCGGCGGAGGAGAATTGGCCGCGATTGGGGAGGGGGAAGTGCGTGCTGCGGACGAAGCTGCCGCCGCGATTGCTGAATGAGGGGACGTATCGGATTGAGCTGGCGGCGGGATTGTATTACCGGAACTGGCTGATGGAGCCGGGGGTGAATGCGCCGAATATTTCGATTCAGATTCAAGGGGGGATGACGGATTCGCCGCATTGGATGGGTCGACGGGGCGTGCTGGCGCCGATTCTGCCGTGGTCGGGGAAAATGGAATAGGAATGGGATGAGCGATTTCGGCGTAGTGGTTTGCTGCTGTAAATTCGACTACTTCCTGGCCAAGGGTTGCGTTGCGAGCGTACGCCATTATCTGGGGGATGTTCCGATCACGCTTTTCGTTGACGGGAGGTTTGACGCTTCGGGGCTGGCCAAGGCGTTTGATGTGAATGTTTGGTATCGGGATCAGGTGAAGGATGCTTGGTTGCGGGAATTTAACCGCGGGTGGGGGCTGCCGAAGATGACGCTGTTTTGGGAGAGTCCGTATGAACGGTATCTGTATCTGGATTGCGACACGCTGGTTTGGGGGGATGTGGTGGCGGCGCACGGCGGGCAAGGGGATTGGGATATGATTATTGATGAGGGGGATCTGATTTCGCGGCCGTGGATTGCGAATGTCGGGTCGGAGGCGTGGGTTAATAAGGAATATTTTAATACGGAGAAGGTGGAGAGGCTTTCGCCGGGGTTTGCGTGGCGGAAGTATGCGGGGGAGTTTTTTTGCAGCGGGACTTTTTTCGGGCGGCGCGGGGCGATTGGGCTGGAGGAATATAAAGAGGTGATTCGGCTGCGCGATGAGAATCCCGGGGTGTTTCCGATTGGGGAGATGGGATTGCTGAATTTTATGATTTTTCGGGCGGCGGATCAGGGGCGGCTGAAACTGGTGCGTCGGCCGATGGAGCTGGTTTGCGATTATTACATGGATCGGGGGGTTGCGCGGGAGCGGATGAAATTTGAGGAGGGGGCGCCGCCGCGGCGGCCGGAGAGGGCGATGGTTTTGCATTTCACGGATCCGAAGCCGCTGACGGATTCGCGGGGGGTTCATGAGCCGTTTGATTATTTTCGGATGGAGGCTTTACGAAGGATTTCGGGAAGTGGTTCGGGGTGGCGGATTCGGCTGGAGGAGCTGCCGTGGCGGATTACGACGGAATACCGGCAGAAATATGGGCGCTATCATCGGTGGATTAAACCGTTTATGTTCTGGCGGCGGGCAGACGGTTCATCATGATCACGCGCGCGTATCGCTCGATCTCGGCTCGAACGTCCAACCGATACCGGCAGACGCTGGGGCAATTTTTTGAGAGCGCGGTAAAGGGGCGGGGATATCCGTCTTTGCCGGCGAAACCCGTGGGGGAGATCACGCTGCTGATTTTTGCGGGGGCGGCGCAGTTGCCGATGGTGCGGGAATGCTTGTGGTCGATTTATCATTCGTGGGGGGAGTTGCCGGGGATTCGGCTGGTTTCGGATGGGACGATTTCCGGAGGGGGGTTGATCCAGGCGATCGCGTGGTGGCCGGGGAAGAAGGAGGCGGAGCCGTGGCAGGCGGCGGCGGATGGGCATGAGAGGCGCGGGCGGAGCGATCTGAGCGCGCTGGCGCGGAAGAATGTTCTGGGGAAGAAACTTTCGGCGATTTTGGCGGCTGGGGAGAGGGAGCCGACGCTTTACTGCGATAGCGATATGCTGTGGTTTTCGGGTCCCCCACCGCTGCCGGAGAGGGAGGCGGGGAAGGCGGTGGTGCGGCTTGCGGTCGATCTGGTTCGCCACTATGACAATCGGTTGCTGGAGGAGGCGCGGATAACGGAGCTGGATGGTGAGCCGGCGCTGAATACGGGAGCGGTTTACGCGGCGGGAGATGTGTATGAGGCGTGCGGGCTGGAGAGGGTTTTGCGAATCGCGGCGCAGGAGCCTGGATATTTCAGCGAGCAGACGGTTTTGGCGTATTGCTGCCGGCGACTGGGGGGCGGGTATTGGCCGGGGGAGAAGATTGTGCTGAAAACGGACGATAAGCATTGGCCGGTGGCGGCGCGCGGGCCCGGGGAGGGAACGCTGGCGCGGCATTATGTTGGGGACGTGCGGCACTGGTTTTGGCGGGATGCGCTGTGGATGCGGAAGCATAGGGCGAAGGCATGAAGATCGCCATTTTTTACACGTCTTACCGGCAGTTTCGGGAGTTGGAGTGGACGCCGGAATTTTTTCGGCGGAATCGCCGGCTGAGCAGCGAAATCGATGTTATCTATCATTGCAATAATGCGGGGATCAGTAAGGGGGAACTGCAGGCGAGACTGGCGAAGATTCCATGCAAGTCGATGACGCTGCTGCACCATCCGTGCAATGAGGGGGGATACGCATATGGGCAATTTGAGGCGATCTGCGATGCGTGGGAGACACTGCATTCGGGAGGATGGGATTGGGTGATTCATCTGCACCCGGATATTTTTATTACGGATGGGGATCGATTGCTGAAGACGATTGAGGAGGCGGGAGAGGAGGTGTCGCTCATTACGGCGCCGGTGTTTGGGCTGACGGAACCGGCGTATGGGACGACGTTTTTCGCGTTTCGGCCTGGGCGGATGCCGAAGGAGGTTTTTGGGTGCTATGTCGATTTTGTGGGGGAGCCGATCGTTGTGCCGCTGGAGAATTTGTTTTTTACGGAAGTGCATCGGCAGAAGGTGGCGGTGAAGTCGGTGATGCAATATCGGGGGGGTGTGCATTTTTACGATCCGGATCATGTGGGGCTTTGGCATGAGCATAATTTGGAGCGGGTGCCGCTGTATCTTCGAGAGCCGGGATTGCGGTGGAAGGTGACGCGGCGGAAGGTGCTGGGGCATCCGCTGGCGGCGCTGACGACCTTGCGCAGCTGGCTGCGGCGACGACGGCAGGGGATAGCGCAGGATTCGCTGGCACAATATCTGACGTTCGTGGGGTCGGAAAAACGTGAGAACGCTTAGTGGGCGCGCGGCGATGAAAATTCTTTATCTGACGACGGATGATCCTCGAAGTTTCCCGCTGCTTTGGTCGGGGACGGCGCTGTCGATGCTGAATTGGCTGGGGAAGCTGGGGCATGAGGTGCGCGTCGAGATCGTGGGGAACAACGGGATGTTTCCGTATGCGTGGCTTAAGTGGCATTTTTATCGCAAAGTTCTGGGGCAGCATTACGTGGTGCAGCAGGATCCGGCGGTGATGTGGGCGGCCAAGCGGAAATTGAAAGCGCAGTTGAAAGACGTGCCGTTTGATCTGGTTTTTTCGTGGCTGCCTTGGACGCTTTTGCTGGTGGAGACGGAGAAGCCGAAGGTTTTTTGGTTTGATACGACGTATGTGGGGACTCAGCCGCTTTATTATCCGAATTCGAGCGGGGAAACGTATCGGGCGGCGCTGGAGCAGGATCGAAGGATTGCGCGGGAGGCGGCGGCGGCGATTTATTCGACGGAGTGGGCGCGGGAATCGGCGATCAAGGAATATGGCGCCGATCCGAAGCGGGTTCATGCGATTTCGTTTGGGGCGAATATGGCGATTCCGGCTGCCGAGGTGGTGCGACGGGCGATTGACGGGCGGCTTTCGCGCGGGGATGGGACGGTGCGGTTGCTGTTTGTGGGGATGGACTGGGTTCGCAAGGGAGGGGAGACGGCGCTGGCGGCGGTGCGAGAAATGAATCGGGTGGGGACGAAGGCGAAGTTGACGGTTGTGGGTTGCCGGCCGGAATTGTCGGGGGCGGATGCGGGGATGGTCGAGCTGCTGGGGAAGCTGGATAAGAATAAGCCGGAGGAACTGGAGCGGATGCATCGGCTTTATCTGGAGAGTGATTTTTTCATTATGACGTCGCGGGGGGATTCGTCGCCGATTGTGTATTGCGAGGCGATGGGGCATGCGTGCCCCTGCCTGGCGGCGGATAGCGGGGGCGTGGGATCGATGATCCGAACAGGAGTCAATGGGGCGCTGTTTGAATGGAATGACGAGATTGCGGTGCGGATCGCTGGATATGTCTCTGAGATTTGGGGGGATCGGGAGAGATATCGGCAGTTGTGTCTGAAGTCCTTGGAGAGCTATCAGATGGAATTCAATTGGGAGGCGGCGGCGAAGCATTTGAATGAGATTTTGGTGAGCGTTTCGGGGCAATAAATTGCTATTTTGAGGCGGAAAAGTGTTTACGAGGGGGAGGGGGTAGTTATAATTCGGGCTTCGAGTCCCTTGCATATCTGTAATTGGGTCGCTGCGGGGGATAGGAGTCTGGACATTTCTGAACGAAGTCGGGCGAACGACCCTCGCCGAAATCGAAGGTAACCGCATGGCGGGGTTGGGCGGCGGTCGATTGATGTATATGTCGTGGGGCGATGGTCCCCATGCGATGGAGATTGCGTATTCGATTTGGTCGGCGCAGTCGTGGACGTGGGGCGGGCCGATGCCGCCGATCGTGATTTATACGGATGATCCGAACCGGTTTCGACGGCTGGTGAAGGATGTGATTCCGGTCGATTACCAGCAGATCGAGCAGTGGCGCGGGGAGCAGGGGTATACCTATCGGGCGAAAATTTTCGCGATAGCCGACGCCTTGCAGCGGTTTGGGTGTCCGATTGTGATGCTGGATTCGGATACGTATTTCCTGCGCGATCCGTGGGCGCTGCTGCGGCGGATTAGTCCGGGGCGGTCGCTGATGCATACGTGGGAGTGTCATGTGAACGATAGCCGAGACCCGGCGTATCGTTCGATCCCCGCGCGGCTGCGAAATGAAGGGCTGTGCGATACGTCGGGGGCGCGGCTGGAGATTCCCGATCAATTCGATTCGTTTAACTCCGGGGTGGTGGGAATCCATCCGGAGGATGCGCGGCTGCTGGATGAGGTTGTTTGCGTGACGGACCAAATGTACAGGATCACCGGCGTTCGGACGTGCGAGCAATTGGCGCTGGGGTATGTGATGTCTCGCAAGACGCGACTGAGCTATGCGTGGGACGTGGTTTACCACTATCACACCTGGGGGCTGCGGAATTCGTTTAAACAACTGCTGCCGGTGCTGTTGGCGGATAGTGCGGATATGCCGAATCCGGAACGGTTGAAATGGCTGTACGCGCGGCGGCCGCGGTGCCGGCTGCGGCGGCGGCTGAACGTGCAGGCTCAGCAGGCGCTGAGGCGAATGGGGCTTAAGAAGCAGAATGTGGTCTTCACCAGCGAAGCGTGGTGAGACGGCGTATCTGCGGTAAGATTGCGGAGGCATGCCAAACGAGCGATCTCCGGTCAAAGTTTTTCTGATTTGCAGCGGCGTGGGGATCATGAACCGGGGGATCGAAAGCTTTTTCCGGGAATGCTTTGATGGTTTGCATCCGCTGGCTGGGGGGGCGGGGATTCAGCTGGAATTGATCAAGGGGAGAGGGGCGGATGCGGAGGATGAGCATCGGGTTTGGTGTTTGCCGAGGACGGGGGCGGTGGCGCGGGGGCTGGGGAAAATGACGGGACGGAGCGGGTATGCGATGGAGCAGTTTTCGTCGCTGCCGGGGATTATTCGGCGGATTCGGCGGGATCGGCCGGATGTCATTCTTTATAGCGATGGGGATATGTCGCGGTGGCTTTATCGGTTGCGGGGGCGGATCGGGGTGCCGTATCGATTGGTGTTTTCAAATGGGGCTCCGATGAAAGTGTACGGGTATTGCGAACATGTGCAGCAGGTGGCGCCGTATTATCTGCAAGCGGCGCTGGAGAGCGGGGAAGATGCGGAACGGCATTCGCTGGTGCCGTATGGGATTCGCGTGCCGAGCGGGGATATACGGTTTGACGCGGAGGAGCAGAGGCGGGCGCGGGGGGAGCTGGGGTTGCCGGGGGATCGGAAGATCGTCATTAGCGTGGGGTGGATTTCGGCGTATCACAAGAGGATGGATTATTTGATTGATGAGATTGCGGGGCTGGCGGGGGAGAGGCCGTATTTGGTGATGCTGGGGGCGATGGATGAGCAGACGCCGGCGATTTTGCGGAGGGCGAGGGAAAAGCTGGGGGAGGGGAATTTCGCGGCGCGGTCGGTGCCGTATGAGGAGGTGAGCCGGTATTACCGGGCGGCGGATGTTTTTGCGCTGTGTTCGCTGAGGGAGGGGTTTGGGCGGGTGTTTCTGGAGGCGCTGATGTATGGGCTGCCGTGCGCGGCGCATGAGCATCCGGTGATGCGGTGGGTGCTGGGAGAAGAAGGATCATTGGGGGATTTTTCGAAGGCGGGGAGTTTGACGAGGATTCTTACGGATTTGCTTTCGCGGGAGTTGACGAGCGAGGCGATGACGCGGCGGCGGGAGAGCGTGCGCAAACGATTTACGTGGGAATCGTTGGCGCCGGCGTATTTTGAAATGTTCCGGAAGGCGGCGAGACAGTCGCTTCGCTAATCGTAAATGTGGGCGGCGATTTCGGGGGGAATGTCGGTGGGCTTGTAGGAGCGGTCGTAGTCGGGGCGGAGGCGGTCGAGAATCGGGAGAAGAAGAGGGTGGACGATGCGCTGCTGGAGGCGAATGCGCAGGGGGGGGACGTGGTTGTGGAGGGGCATTTCCTGGAAGGGGGTGGCGGGTTCCCAGTAGTAGAGGGGACCGGTGTCGATGCCGCGCTCGCCGGAGAGGCCGACTTTTTTCTCGGCTTGGGAGGCGGGGCTGGCGCCGGTGGCGTCGACGAGTTCCTGTCGCCAGTCCTGAAGTTTCCAGTGGCCGCCGGCATGGGCGTTTAGTTTCATCATGGCGGCGCGGAGTTTGTAGCGGAGTTCCATTTGTTTTGGATCGCGGTGGGGATAGTGGCGGATGGGGATGCGGTGTTTGGAGATGAATCCGGCGTTGAAGGGCATGCTGCCGCTCTTGGCCCATTTCATGGCGCGGCGATAGCGGAACATGCGCGGCTCGGCGTAGGTGGAGATTTTGTAGTGACGGCGGCGCTGTTCGATGGGGCGTTTGCGGTCGGCGGCGATGTCGACTTGGCCGGCATCGTAGGCCTGGGCTTCCTGGAGGGTCAGGCGGAAGAAATACCACTGCAAATGGACGGCGGTGTCGAGGGGGGAGAGGCGCTCTTTGACGAATTGGGGCGGGGGGATGTGATAGAACTCGTCGGCGTCGATTTTCATGACCCAGTCGCCGGGGTCGATGCGGTGGCGGTATTGATCGAAGAGCATGCAGCGCTGGTTGTCGTTGTAGACGATGGGCTTGGAGAAGAAGGGGATGATGCGGGAGTCTCGGCGGGCGTAATCCTGGACGATTTCCCAGGTGCCGTCGACGCTGCCCATGTCGAGGATGTAGAGGGCGTCGATCCAAGTGAGGAGGTGATCCAGATTTTGCTGGATGATGTCGATCTCGTCGCGAAGGAGCATTAGGCCGTGGAAGCGCATGAACAATCCTCGCGTGGATCAGCCGCCGGTGGTAATGGGCGGGAGCTGCATTTGGATATCGGACAATTCTATTGCGTAATTGAGGGTGATGCGGCGATGAAGGAGCCAGACTTGGGTATCGACGGGTCGGCGCTGGCTCCAGCGGCGGAAGATTTGAGCGTAGCCCATCGCCAAGCCTTGAACCATACGCCAAGGGCGGCCGATTTTGAATCCGAAGCGGATGCCGTTGAAACTGGTGGTGAGGATTCGGGCGGGGAGATAGGGCATGGGGACGTTGCACCAGGCGAAGAGGACGTTGTTTCTGCGGCCGTAGAGGTCCATTCGGCGTAAGTCGCGTCGGGGGGATTCGAAATGATGGATGGGATCGGAGCGGCCGAGTCGGACGACGTAACCGGCGTTTAGCATTCGGATGCAATAGTCTTCTTCCTCGCCCTGGTGGAAGAGGTATTCGCGGTAGCCGGTGAGGCGGAGGAAGAGGTCGCGCTTTAGGGCGTGGGCGGTGCCGATGTAGGAGGCGGCGACATGGACGCCGGCGTCGGTTGGGGCAATCTGGTGGACGGTTTTGTCCAAATTCACGTTGATGTAGGGAATGGCGACGGCGCCGACGCGGGGATTGGAAAACTCGGCCAGGGTCTGGGAGACGACGCGGGGGGTGCTGAAGGCGGCATCGTCATCGATGGAAAACAGGTATGGGGTGTCGCAGAGAGCGGCGCCGCGATTGCGCTGGACGATTAAGCCGAGGGAGGATTCGACGCGATCGAGACGGACCTGGGGGAATTCGCGGCGGATCATCTCGCTGGTGCCGTCGGTGGAGGCGTCGTCGATGACCAGAACGCGCGGGGTGGCGTCCTGAGCGAGGGCGGAGGCGACGGCGGTACGCAATTCGTCCTTGCGATTTTTGGTGGTGATTAAAACGGTCGCGGCGGTGGAATCCAAACGGTCTCCGAGTCGGCTTGTCCAGGTGCGGCGGGATTATATGATAGACCATGGTGAAGACGACACCTCGCGCGGACCGAGCGCTTAACCCCCAACCCCGAGTGGCGATGATTCAGGATGGCGCACGGCGCCAGTACCTGGTGCCGCTGGGGTTGCAGGGGGCGGGGATTTTGGAGCGGGTTTATATTGATTGGTTTGTGAGGCGGGGGTCGCCGCAGGAAATGCTGGCGCGGGTGGTGTCGGGGATCAAGCCGAAGCTGGGGCGGAAAATGCTGGAGCGGTCGTGCCCGGAACTGGATCCGCGGCGGGTGGTCAGTAATACGCCGATGGCACTGCGGCTGCGGGCGCGGATGTCGAAATTCGCCAAGAGCGAAGATGCGTATATGTGGCATTCGCGGCAGACGGCGAAATGGGTGGAGCGGCGGGGGTTTGGGGAGGCGAATGTTTTGTACGGGTTTATTCGGAACGCGGCGCCGGAGGTTTATCGGGCGGCCAAGGCGCGGGGATTGCGAACGGCGGGAGATCAGATTATCGCGCCGCTGGAAGTGGAAGTGGCGGAGATGAAGCGGCAACTGGAACGGTGGCCGGGGTGGAACGATCGGGAGGCGGTGGAGCTGCATCCGGAATATGCGCGGTTTGAGCGAGAGACTTGGGAGGTGCTGGATCGGATTACGTGCATGTCGCCCTATGTGAGGGAGGGGCTGGAGGCGGTGGGCGTGCCGGCGGGGAAGATTGAGGTGATTCCGTATCCGTCGGCGATTTCGCCGCGGGGGTATGTGCCGCGGACGCGGAAGAACGGGCCGCTGGTTGTGGGGTTTGTGGGGGCGGTGGGGCTGAGGAAGGGGGCGCCATGGTTTTTGGAAGTGGCGCGGCGATTTGATCCTGTGCGCGTGCGGTTTGTCATGGTGGGATCGATCATGATCGACGGGAGCAAACTGGAGCCGTATGCGGGGCGGGTGGAGATGGTCGGGGGAGTGCCGCGATCGGAGGCGCGGGAGTGGATGCGGCGGTTTGATGTTTTCTTTTTTCCGTCGACGTGCGAGGGATCGGCCGGGGCGGTGATGCAGGCGATGGAGGCGGGATTGGCGGTTTTGACGACGCATAACAGCGGATCGCGAGTGCGCGATGGGGTGGATGGATTTATCCGTAAGTATGACGATGTGGAGGGATTCAAGGAGGCGATCGAGCGGCTGGATGAGGATCGGGATTTGCTGGTGCGCATGGGGGAATCGGCGAGGCAGCGCGTGCTGGATTACGGGATGACGGCTTATCAGAAAGACCTTGGGAATTTTTTCGGGCGGCTGGTTAATCCGGAAGGCGGGGGCTCGTATTCTGAATCCAGAGGCGCAGGGAAAGAAGCTTGAGGAGGAGCATGGTTTGGAATGGGCGGCCGGCGACGTGGGCGGCGATGATGCCGGGGATGCGCGAGCGATCGACCAGGGCATCGTAGACGGGGTGGGAACTGGTGAGAGTCTCCATCAGATAATTTTTCTGTTCGCCGGCGAATAATTCGCGGATGGGGATGCCGAATCCGGATTTGGGTTTTTTGAGGACTTCGGGGGGAATGACGTCGGCGGCGAGGTCGCGGAGGATGCGTTTTCCGGAGCGGTTGGCGATGAGGAAATCGGTTGGGAGGCTGCGGGCGAATTCGGCGATTCGATGGTCGAGGAGGGGCGCGCGGGTTTCGACGCCGTGGGCCATGCTGGTGATATCGACCTTGGTGAGGATGTGGTAGGTCATGCGGCCGAATTGCTCGGTGAGCATTTGGAGGCGCATCGGGGAATCGCCGTTGAAGTGGGAACGAATCTCGCGATTGAAGGCGGGGACGATGGTTCGATCGCGCCAGCGGCGAAGGACGTCGCGGCGGAGCACTCGGCGCTGCTCCCAGAGGGCGTCGCTGGGTTGCTGGTCGCGGAGGAGCTGGATTCCGGCGAGGGCCATTTTTAATCGTGGGCGCATGGGGGGGACGGCGCCGTAGAGGGCGTTGAAGCCTCCATAGGCCATGGCGAGGAGCGGATCGGGGAGGAGCTG
>JBEKPV010000086.1:0-17824 GCA_049520395.1 Tepidisphaeraceae bacterium | reverse complement strand
GGCGGCTTCGTAGACGTAATTGCTGACTTTGCTTTCGTTGATGGCGTCGCGGATCAGCATCCGGCAATCGGAGTCGTCATCGACGAGCAGAATGGTGATCGCCTGGCGTGCGTCTCGTTTGCGCGGGGAGGGTTGGGGTGAAGCGTTGGGCGTTTTGCCCTGGCGATTGGTTGTGGATTCACGAGGCATGATCACTCCTTGGAAAAGATCGGCGCGCCCTTTGGGCGCGACGCCACGTACTGGCCGTTGACGGTGAAGCGGAAGGTGCTGCCCTGGCCGGGCTGGCTTTCGACCCAGATGGTTCCGTTATAGGTTTCCAAAATGCTTTTGACGCTGGCGAGGCCGACGCCTTTGCCGGCGATGTTGCGGGAGAGGGAAGATTTTCCGCGACGGAAGACGAAGAAGATTTTGGACAGGTCGTCGGCGTCGATGCCGAGGCCGGTGTCGCGGACGTAGAATTCGGCTTCGGTCATGCGGACGGTGCAGCCAAGGTGGATTTCACGTTGGGGGCCGTCGCCCATGTATTTGATGGCGTTGTCGATGAGGTTTTGGAAGATTTGGCGAAAGCGAGCGCGCTCGCAATTGAGGATGGGGAAGTCATTGTCGAACACGAGGGAGATGCGGCCATTTTTGAGGTCGCTTTCGAACATTTCTTCGAGTTCGCGGACGAGAGGTCCGATTTCGACCATCTCCATTTTTTGGCGGCGGGTTTTGATGCGGGAAAGCTCGAGCAATTCGGTGATGAGGTCGGTTTCGACTTCGACATTTTTCTGAATTCGCTCGAGGCGGTGAATGACGTCTTCGTCGAATTTGTCGCGGTATTTCATCAGTAGCATGGCGGCCATGCCGGCGATGTTTCGCAGGGGGGCATTGAGATCGTGGCTGACGGCGCGGAGGAAATCCTCCTTTTCGGCGATCTCGGTACTGAGGCGTTTGTTGGCGGTTTCCAATTGGCTGGTGCGCTGGGCGACTTTTTGCTCGAGTTCGTCATTGGAGGCTTCGAGGCGCAGGCGCTGGTGCTTGACGGTTTGAACCATTTCGTTGAAGGCTCGCGCGAGATCGCCGATGGCGTCGAGGCGCGCGGTGGCGACGCGCGTTTCGAGGTCGCCGGCGGCGATTTGCTCGGTGGCCCAGACTAATTGGCGGATGGGAGCGAAGATGCGATGGACGAGAAGGAAAGTGAGGGGCAGGCCGATCAGGATCATGGTGCAGCCGACGAATCCGGCGAAGAGCTGATTTCGGCGTATTTGAACCTGAGCCTGAAAGGGGGAGAGTCCTACGGAGACGTATCCGAGAAGGCGCGCGGGGGCGGAGGCGTCGGGGGCGATTTTGGGACGGTCCATGACGGGGTCGCTGACCTGCAAGTATTGGCCGACGGTGGGCCAATCGCCGGCGCGGACCTGTGCGAGCGATTCGACATCGGCTCGCTCAAGGGAGGGTGGGATGGCGACGGCGGGGGTTTCTCGATGGTCGATGGCGACGCATCGGCCGCGTGCATCGTAAAAGACGACGAAGAGGATGTTGCGGGATTTGAGAAGGTCGTGGCCGATGGCTCGGAGGGAGTCGAAATGTTGGGAGAGCATTTCGGGCTTGGCGGCCAGGGAGAGGGTGAAGGCGATCTGGCGAGCTTGCTCGCCCATGATGTCAGCGACGGTGGAGCTGGACTGGGAAGTCCAGACCCAATTGGCGGCGGCGATGGCTGACGTGAGGACCAGCATCATGGCGGTGAGGATTTTGCCCTCGAGTCCGAGGCGCGGGGCGAGCCAGCGCAGGGCGCGCGAGACGGATTTCTCGGCTTGGGCTTGCCAGGATCGAAGGCGGGAGCGCCACTGTGGGCTTATGACGGATCGGGTGAACATACGGGGCGCGGTCTGGGCCGCATCTTGTTCATCGTCGAGGTCTAAAACGGGGTTAAGGTGTGACGCTGGTGAGGTTTGAGGGCGTTATTGGACGGTTGGATGAGTCTTTGCTTGCGAAAGGGGTGTTTGGCGGTATGATTCGCGGCCTTGGCTTGGCATGCCTCAGAACCATGCCGATGCCTGAATCGCGCATAAGTCGGCGGCTGGTTTGGTCCCGCGGCGCTTGTTTTGAGATCCCAACACGTTGGGATAGAGAGAGATCACACCATGGGCCGTTATCTTGGACCGAAGCTGAAATTGTCTCGTCGGGTCGGGGCTCCGATTGCCGACATTCCCAAACACGCCGGCCGGGGCGAACTCGAATTACCCGGCATGCATGGGTATCGCGGGCGGCGGAATACGGAATATGGGGTTCGCCTCAACGAGAAACAGAAACTGCGATTTCACTATGGGATGCTGGAAAAGCAGTTTCGGCGGTTTCTCGATATAGCCAAGAAATCCAAGGGAAATACGGCGAACACGATGATCCAGATTTTGGAGACGCGCCTGGACAATGTACTGCGTCGGCTTGGGGTCGCTCGAACGATCTGGGCGGCTCGGCAGATCGTGGCACACGGGCATGTGATGGTGAACGGTGTCAAAACCGACATCGCCAGCTTTCTGGTTAAGCCGGGGCAGACCATTACCTTTAAAGAGGGGATTCAGAAGGTTCTGCGGGAGAACATGGAGCAGAATGCGGGGCACCAGGTGCCGAATTGGCTGGAATGGAATCCGGCGCAGCTTACGGCGTCGATCAAGGGTCTGCCGGTGCCGGAGGATGTGCCGTTTGAAGTGAATATGAATTTGATCATTGAGTTCTATAGGTAGGGCGGGGTTTGTCGTAAGTTGCGGACTTAAATGCCCCAACGGATATCCATCCGTTGGCTTTCTTTTGCGCGCTACCCACCTGAAAAAGCCCAAGGTCCGATAACTATCGAATGGGAGGGCTGAGGGGTAATTCGGCTGCCAGTTTCAAGTTGCAATGTGCACCGGTCGATGTTCAAATGGGGAAAATGGATAAGCAGGCTAATTGGTAAGGCCTGTAATTTCCCATCCGCATTTAACAGCCGTTATAGGTGCGAGGACCCGATGAAGACAGTATTTACGACGGGCGAAGCCGCTGAGATCTGCAAGGTTTCACAGCAGACGATCATCCGGTGCTTTGACAGCGGCCGGCTGCGTGGATTCCGGGTTCCTGGAAGCCGGTTTCGGCGGATTCCCCGGGATGCGCTGATCGCATTCATGAAGGACAACGGAATCCCGCCGGATGCGCTGAATAACGGGAAAATGAAGCTTTTGGTTGTGGATGACGACCCGGAGATCGTGGAATTGTTCGTGGACGTGCTGGAGAGGGACGGGCGGTTTGAAGTTCGGACGGCGAGCACGGGATATGACGCGGGCATTTTGACGCAGGAGTTCGTTCCCGATCTGGTGATCCTGGATTACATGCTGCCGGATATTAATGGGAATGTGGTTTGCCAGACCATCCGTAAGAATGCGAATTTCGAGCACATCAAGATTGTGATCGTTTCCGGCGTGGTGAATCAGGATGAGATAAACGATCTTCTGAAGAGCGGCGCAGACGAATTCGTGAAAAAGCCGTTCAATATTGAGAAGCTGATTGAACGGATCGGCGAGTTGCTGTCGGTTTAGAATAGAGCAGCAGGCGAGGTCTGCGGGGGCGGTAGGCCGCAAGGACCGCCGCAGCGACGGCGATCACCCACGATGTCTTCCACCTCGGATAATCTCCAAGTCAAACGGGTTGAGCTGATCGTCCAGCAATTGGAGCAGCTTCCGACGCTTCCGGCGGTGGCGATGCGCGTGCTGGAGGCGACGGCCAGCGGCGAGAGCCAGACCAGCGAGATCGTCTCCCTGATCAGCAGCGATGTTTCCCTGACGGCGCGAATTCTGCAATTGGTGCACCGCGCCGATCTGGGGGTGCGCGGGGAAGTGACGACGGTGGATCGAGCGGTCGTGTTGCTGGGGTTTGAGGCGGTTCGCAGCGCGGTGCTGGCAATTTCCGTGTTTGAAACGTTTTCCAATGGAGCTCCGCACGGATCGGGATTTCCGCGGGAAGATTTCTGGAAACATTCGATCGCAGTGGCTTGCTGCGCCGAACTTCTGGCGGAGGCGGCGGGGCGCGCTTATGGCGCGCAGAGCGGACTGCCGGCGTCGGAGGCGTTTGTTTGCGGATTGCTTCATGACATTGGGAAAATCGCGCTGGATACGACGCTGCCTAAAAGTTACGCGCGGGTGGTGGAGGCGGCGGAGCTTTTGCGAGGGAATATCGCCGACGTGGAGCGGTCGGTCATTGGTCTGGATCATATGGTTGTCGGGAAGCGTCTGGCAGAGAAGTGGAATCTGCCGCAGATGATTCGGGAGAGCATTTGGCTGCATGGGCAATTTCCCGAGGCGCTTCCGACGACGGTGAAATATCCGCGGATGGTGAATCTGATCACGCTGGCGGATTTGCTGGCGCGCGAACAGCATTTGGGGTATAGCGGGAATTACGCGTTTTACGGAAATCGCGATCGGTGGGTGGATGCGATCGGGCTGTCGCCGGAATTGGTGGCGGGGGCGCTGCCGAAGCTGGTCGAGCGGATCGAGAACCGTGCGAAGGTTTTGCAGCTGGGCCAATCGAGCACGCAGGAGCTTTACCAGCAGGCGTTGTCGCGGGCGAACCAGGAATTGGGGCGGGTGAGCAGCCAGTTGGCGGCGAAGAACCGGCGGTTGGCGACGCGCGCCAAGTTTTTTGATGCACTCAGCACGTTTCAGAGCGGATTGACGCCGGAATCGGCGCCGCAGGTGGTATTGCAGGCGATCGGGCAGACGGCGGTGGGGGTGCTGGGGGCGACCGCGGTGGCGGCGTTTTCGATGGGTCCGACGCAGGATTTCGCGGAAGTATTGCTTTTTGACGAGAGCGGGGAGCAATTCGAAACGTCTTTGGTGGATTGTTTCAAGCGGCCGGGGGCTCGGCCGACGGGGGATGGTCCGGTGCTGCATGCGGGGGACGATTTGGATTGGCTGCTGGCGGCGATTTCGCCGCGGTTGGCGGGGGACCAGCGTTATTGGATGAGCCTGGAGGCGGATGGAATTTGCGTGGGAGGCGTGGTCTGGGGCGCGGCGCCGGGGGAGGCGCAGCGGCTCAGTTCGCAGGTGCAGGAATTATCCGCCGTTTCGGCGGGTTGGGCGCTGGCGATGCGGACGGCGCAAATTCGGGAAGAGGCCAGGGTCCTTTCCGAGGAACTGGCGGAGACGAATCGGCGTTTGCAGAGCGCGCACAACGAGATTTTACGATCGAAGACGATGACCAGCATCGGTGAAATGGCGGCGGGGGCGGCGCATGAGATGAATAATCCTCTTGCGGTAATCAGCGGTCGTTCACAGTTGCTGGAGTCGCAATTAACGGACCCGAAGCATAAAGCGATGGCGCATTTGATTCACGAACAGAGCCATCGGCTGAGCCAGATCATTACGGAGCTGATGGATTTCGCCAAGCCGGTTCCGCCGCAGCCGCAGGAGTGTGAGCCGGCCGACTTGGTGGCGCGTGCGTTGCATGATGCCAAGGCGCATACGGAGTTAGCCGATAGGACAATAGAGGTGACCATGGGCGACACGCCCGCGGTGGTAGTCGATCCGCTGCAAGTTGGCGCCGCGCTGACGGAAGTGATCGACAACGCGATCCTGGCGACGGACGCCAAGAGCGGTCACGTGGAAATCAATACGGCGTTTGATCCGTATTCGTCGCGCGTGGCGATCACGGTGACGGATAACGGATGCGGGATGGACGAAGCGACGCTGAAGCGTGCGTTCGATCCATTTTTCAGCAGTAAGCCCGCGGGCCGACGGCGCGGCATGGGATTGCCCAAGGCGTTGCGCTGGGTGGAATCCAGCGGCGGCTCGATGCGCATGGAGAGCCGGTTGCAGGAAGGAACACGGACGCTCATCCTGTTGCCGACGGTTCCGACGGTCGCGGAGACGCCCGCGCGGCCGACGCGCAAAGCGGCGAACTGAATATGGATCAAGTTTTTGGAGAACCAAACCTGACCCGGTTTGGCCCAGCAGGCAGGGAGTTTTCATGATGCCAGTCGCCGCCCCCGTCAAGTCCGACAAGACTGCTCCGCCGCGACTTCTCGTGGTGGATGATGAAGCCACACTCATTGAATTGGTCGGGGACGTGGTGGAACGAAACCTGGAGTGCAAGCTTTCCACGGCGGACAGTGTGGCGGCGGCACAAGAAATTCTTGAAAAACAACCGGTTGATTTATTGGTGGTCGATCTGAATCTGCCGGACGGTTCAGGGACCGAGCTTTTGGGGACGCTTCGGCAGAAATATCCGTTGGCGGGGGCGATCGTGATTACGGGGTCGCCGAGCTATGAGCGGGCGGTTTCGGCGTTGCGCAACGGGGCGGTGGATTTCCTGGCTAAACCGTTTGGCGCTGATGAATTTTTGCAGCGGGTTCGCTCGGCATTGCATCGGCAGACGGTGGTTGCGAAAAATGAGACCCGGATCGACCGGTTGCGCGACGCGGTGCGGCGATTGAACGAGGCGCGGAAGGTCGTCGCCAAGAAAGTGGATTTGCTTTGCAACGATCTGATCAACGCGTATGGGGATCTTTCGCGGCAACTGGATACGGTGCGGATCAGCGAATCGTTCCGTGGGGCGATTCATAGCGCGGAGGATCTGGAGCAGATGCTCTGCCATGCGATGGATTGGCTGCTGCGGCAGATGGGTTACGCGAACGTGGCGATTTGGCTGGCGGCGGAGCCGGGGTTCCAGCTTGGGGCGTATATGAAATATACGATTCCGGGGGAGCCGGGGCTGATCGACGCGATGCGGCAGACGCTGGTGCCCATTGTGATGCGGGATGGATTGGTGCACCTAAGCGCAGCGGAGATTCAGGAGAAGCTCAGCGAACAGGAAGCAAAACATTTGAAGAACCAGACGGTGCTGGGGGCGCATTGCACTTATTTGGGGGAGTCGCTGGCCCAGATCATCATGTTCCGGGACGCGGATAAGCCGTTTACGGGAGCGGACATCACGACGCTGCGGACAATTGGGCCGATTTTCGCGGTGGTTTTGGCGACGATGGTTCGGCAGGGTCCGAACGACGATGACGAAGAGGGGAATGATAATCCGTTCTATGACGGGGGGTCGATCGCGGAGGAGGATGAAGGGGGTCCGCGGAAGCCCAGGAAGCCGCGGAAGGATGACGGGGATTGGTGGAAGCGGGGGGAGGATCCGCCGTTTTGATATGGAACGCAGGGGAAGCGGTGCTGCGCACCGCCGCTAAATGGGGGGGTGATTGCCGCGGGTCAGTTCGGCCGATATCATTTTTTAGGTATGGGCGATCTGCGGCTATTCGTGATTGGAGAGTCCTATTTGGTTAAACCTATAGACAACCCTAGGGGATAGCCGCCGGCGCAACGCAAGCCCGCGGGATTCCTCCTCTCGGTGGAATCCCGACAATCGGGAAGCGGACGCGTCGGAGCCGTCGGGAGAACCCTCCCGGCTCGGACTATCACCCACCTTATCATTAGGGTTTGATCAATCGCTCTCACACGATTTTTGCGGATTCCGTACTTGAACGCCTGCCAATAAATTGGCGGGCGTTTTTTTTTAGATAAGTTACAAATGCCGGGGATGGACGCGCACCTCTACCTTTATCGCGATTTGATGATGATTTTTGTGGCGGCGCTATGCGGGGGGCTGCTGGCGTGGATGTTGCGGTTGCCGCTGATTGTCGGATACGTGGTGGGGGGGATCGTCATCAGCCCCTTCACGCCGATTTTTCAATTGCACGATGTTCATACGTTTGAGGAGTTGGCGGAGGTGGGCGTCGTCTTCCTGATGTTTTCCGTGGGGTTTGAGTTTTCCATCAAGGATTTACTGAAGGTGAAATGGGTCGCGGCCGGGGGCGGGGCGATCGGGATCGCTATTTCGATCGGACTGGCGACACTCGTGGGAAAACTTTTGGGGTGGACGACGGGGCAAGGTGTGACGGTGGGGGCGGCGGTTTCGGTGGCGAGCACGATGGTGCTGGCGCGCTTGCTGGCGGATAACGGCGCGATGAGCAGTTCGTGGGGACGAGTCATGATCGGAATCACGCTGGTGGAGGACCTGGCGGTGGTTTTGATGACCGTGCTGTTGCCGAATTTTTCCGGGTCGGTGCCGAATCCCTGGAAAACGGCGGCGTGGGTGCTGGGGAAGTCGATGATATTTCTGATTCCGCTGGCGTTTCTCGCTTTAAAGGGGATTCCGATTTTGCTCCGTCAGTTGGGGAAGGCCGAAGACAGCGAATTGCAATTGCTGACGGCGATCGTCATTTGCGTCGGGACGGCGGCGGTGGCGCAGGCGATCGGATTCTCATTGGCTCTGGGGGCGTTTTTGGCGGGGCTCTCCATCAGCGGATCGAAGGATTTGGAGGCGGTTCATGATCGGATTGTTCCGCTGCGGGATATGTTTGTGGCGCTGTTTTTTGTTTCGCTCGGATCGCTGATTGAGCCGGAAGTGCTTCGACATAATCTGCCGCTGCTGATGGCGATGATCCTGCTCATCGTGGCGGGAAAGTTTGGGGTCTGGACGCTGGTGGTGAAACTGTTCGGGTATCCGCTTTGGACGGCGGTGGCGGTGGCGGCGGGATTGACGCAGATTGGGGAACTGTCGTTCGTGATCGTTCGAGCGGCGCGATCGGCGGGAATGGTGGGGGACGAAGTCTTCAACGCAACGCTGGCGGCGTCGCTGATTTCGATTTTTTTGAACGTTTTTATCGCGCGATTCGCCTGGCGCGGAATCAAAAATCCGGCCTAAGGGCACGGGGGTGACCGCGCTTCCAGCCCCAATAATAGCGATTCTGCTCATATCGATGTCCGGCATTTATTCTGACGTGGCGGAAGTGTTGCAACTTCGGAACGATTGGGGCGTCTAATTCTTATGCCCAGGTTGGTTTGAAGCCGAGAATGCCCATATAATCGTCGTATCGTCAGGGATGAATACGGGTTTATCGAGGTGATGGTGATGAAACGTTCGAGCAGATGGCTGTTTTTTTACTTGGCGGCGGTAGCGGCGTCGCTGACATCGGCGGCGGCGTTTGGACAGATGCGCGTGGGCGGGGACGGACACGCGATGGATGCCAATCCCGAGACGAGCAGCGGCGGATATAACCCGACCAATACCAGTCCGGAGGTGACGGGGAATGACATTACCTATGGGAACGTGACGAACGGATTTGCGTTTCGGGGTCGGTTGCCGTTTTCCGATCCGAGCGGATTTGGACAGGTATTGCCCGGTGAACAGGTGGACGCGTTCGTTCGCGACTCCACGGGTGTGCCGACGATGAGCAATTCGACGGTGAGCAATCCGGCATATGCGGGTCCGCAGGTGTTTTATTCGAAGACGCAGTCGCCGACGATTCCGGACGGGTTTGTTCCCAGTCCGACGGCGAGCGGGAATTATCTGGCGGCCCCCGCGCCGACGCAGGCGGATCTTTCGGTGGATTTGCGATTGGGGGCGCCGCTGGATTTCAATTCTCCGCTGCCGAAGCCGGGTGAGTTGCTTCTTCCGGGGCAGGTGGACGCTAGCGCGAGTGTGAACCCGGCGAATCCGACGCCGCCGACGTATTTTATGGCGTCGCCGTTGTATGGGGTGAGGCAAGTGGGGACGGGGCTGAATGCTCCGACGAATCCGTCGTTTGCGGCGGCTACGCCGGACACGAACAATCCGAATCCGACGACGTCGGGACAGAGCACGAGTCCGTTTGGGACGATGAATCGTCCCAACGCGCAGCAGCAGCAGATCATTCAGATGCGCAAGGAGCTGAATCAGAGCGCCGCGCAAACGGGACAGGCGAGCGCATCGGATAGTCAGGATGTGGCGCCCAAGCCGCTGCAGCCGCTGACGCCTGGTTCGGGGACTCCCGGGTCGAATTCACAGAATCCGAATGAGCCGTTGACGCCGCTGCAGCTTGCATCGGCGACGCCGATTCAGCCGACGTCGTTAACGCCGGTCGCCGGGGATGTTTCGACGGCACCGCTGAATAGTCCGGAAATCCAAGCGCTTTTGCCGCCGCCGGCGCAGCAGAGCACGCAGATCGCGGAGCTTCAAAGGCGGATGGGGCAGTACAATCAGGACCATCCCGCGACGGCTGAGGAGGCTCAGCGGCAATTTTTGGCGGATTTGCAGGCGCGTCAGAGCGGCGCAGCTGGTTCGGATCAAACGGGGATGGGGACGACGCCGGAGGCTGGTAACGAGGCGGGCGGGACGGGTTCGGTGACGGGGACGCAGACGCCGATGGTCACGCCGACGCCGGAGTTATCGAGCGCACCGCCGCCGACACCGATGGAGATCAAGAGCCTTGCGGCGGGCATCTCATCGAAGAGTCTGGCGGATTTGCTGGGCGGTGCGGAGGCGCAGACCACTAAAGGTGAATATGCCAAGGCGATCGAAGCGTACGACGAGGCTGGGGCGGTGGCGCCGAACAACGCGCTGATTCCGATTGGCCGGGCGCACGCGGAATTGGGCGGGTCGTATTATCGACAGGCGGAACTGGATTTGCGGGCGGCGTTCAAGATGGATTCATCGGTGCTGCTGGCGCAATACGATTTGCAAAAGCTGCTGGGTCCGCAACGACTGCAATATGTGGTGACGGATTTAAAGCACTTGGCGAGCGATTCGCCGCAGAATCCGACTCCGGTGTTCCTGCTGGCCTACATTGCGTATAACACGCATCACGAAGACAAGGCGGAAGGGTGGCTGGATGTAGCGGATCGCCGGTCGGGTGGGGATGATGATGTGATTCCGTTATTGAAGAAATACTGGACGTTCACGTCTTCAACGCCGGCAACGCAACCTTAAGGCGGACGGCCCTATCAAAAAAAGTAGACCGCGCTGATTACAGCGCGGTTTTTTTGCGCGCGAAAGAAGGCCAAAACTCGGCGCATAAAAAGGCCCCGGACGGGGGGATCCGGGGCTAAACTCCCTTTGATAGGGAGGTCGCCCAAGGGGGTGCTTGGGCGGTTGAGGATCGTTACGATTGCCAGGGGATAAAGGCGATTAAAACCTTCGAATGCCCCCGACAAAAACGGCTCCGACACAGAAACTGGGTCGGAGCCCTCATGGCTCGTTCAGATGTTCCTGGCACCCTCGACAGGTCCATCTACGTCGATCATAATAGGGGTTCCCCCTGTTAAATGCAAGCCATAAAGCAAAATTGCATTCGCTTTTTTTTATTCTCATAAAGCGGTGGGGCCGAGCGAAACGGTGCATTGGGATAAACGGTTTTCCCAGATGGATTTATCGATACAGTGTCACGTCCGATATGGCGCGGAATTTACGGCAATGTTGGCGCATCGCGCCTAGGCGTCGGGTTCGGTGCGGCGACTGCCCCATTTTTTGCTCAAATAGACAATTCAAGCCACTGGTCCAATCCGCGGCGACCGATTTTAGGATCGAACCCTTGTGGGTTCTATGGAGGAAATGAACGTGCGAACGATGACTGCTTCAATCCTTGCCCAAGCCGCAGAATTGGCAATCTTTTTCATCGCCGCTCTGGTTCTGGCCAGCGGCCTGCTGGGGCTTCCGTAGGCGTGCAACGTCCGAAAATCTTTCGCCGCCCCGCGAGTACGCCGGCGGGTTAATGTTTCTTAATCTCCTTGAAGACTGCGATTTGGGGTTTTAAACTGCTGGATCGCGGTTTTCTTGGGACAAGATATGAGCGGAGTGACTTTGCAGCGGCCGGCAGTAGCGACCTCTCCGACTGGATCCGAGGGCGCACGTACGGCGACTCCCGCGAGCGCGACGGCTGTTCCACCCGATTTGATCAACCCCGCCGATGTGCTGATCGAGGCACGCGGTGTGAGCGTTTTCTACGGCCAAACTGAAGCGATCAAGAGCGTTTCGCTGGCGATGCCGCGGAACCGGGTGATCGCCATGATCGGCCCGAGCGGTTGCGGGAAGAGCACTTTTTTGCGATCGATCAATCGGTTGAACGACTTGGTTCCGGGATGCCGGGTCACCGGGGAATTGCTGATCGGGGGGACCGACGTCTACGATCCGAAACTGGATCTGGTGGCGCTTCGGCGGCAGGTGGGACTGGTTTTTCAGAAGCCGAATCCGTTTCCCAAGTCGATTTACGACAATATCGCCTACGGTCCCCGGCTGCAGGGGGTGAGCAGGCGAAGCGAATTGAACGGTGTCGTGGAGGACTGTCTTCGCAAAGCCGCGTTGTGGGAAGAGGTCAAGGACCGGTTGCATAGCAGCGCTTTGGGGATGAGCGGCGGGCAGCAGCAGCGGCTGTGCATTGCCCGAGCGTTGGCGACCAAGCCGACGGTACTGCTGATGGATGAGCCGTGCAGCGCCCTGGACCCGATCGCCACGACGAAAATCGAGGACCTGATCACCCAGTTGCGCATGAATTACACGATCGTGATCGTGACGCACAATATGCAGCAGGCGGCGCGAGTCAGCGATTTTACGGCTTTTTTCTACATGGGATTGCTCGTAGAATACAACGCGACTTCGGCGATGTTTACCAACCCGATCCAGAAGCAGACCGAAGATTACGTGACCGGGCGATTTGGATAACGGCGGGCTTCTGGTTGCTTATGTCGCACCATTTGGAAGATCTTCTTGAGGATCTGCGTGCTCAAGTGGCGCGCATGACGACGACGGTTTTGCAGGTGGTGGAGCAGGCCTGCGAGGCTTTGTTTACGGCGGACGCGAATTTGGCGCAGCAGACGATCGCGCTGGACGAGCGGGTGGACGAAGCCGAAGTGAAAGTGGAGAAGGGGGCGATCGACCTGCTGGCGCTTCAACAGCCGGCGGCGGTCGATCTGCGGACGGTCACCACGATTATCAAAGTGAACGCGGACTTCGAGCGGATCGCGGATTGCGCGGTCAATATCGCGCAGCGCATGCTGCCGCTGTCGCATCAGGGGAATTATCGAGCGCCGCCGGACTTGCGACTAATGGCTAATACGGTTTTGACGACACTGCGGGACACCATCAAGGCGTTTAATCTGCGCGACGAATCGCTGGCGCGGCATGTGCTTAAAAGCGACGATGTGGTGGATGCGCTTTATCACCAGATCGTTCAGGACATGCTGACGATGATGGAAAGCGACGGGCAGCAGGCCAATCGTGATCTGGGGAATATCATGATCGCCAAGAATCTGGAGCGGATCGCGGATCACTGCACGAATATTGCCGAAGATGTGGTTTACATTCACACGGGGCGAATCATTCGGCACTTGCACGCGGTTTGATTTAGTTTTCCTCGGGTTTTCCGGGCATTACATTCCAGGTGATTGATTTGTCCTGCCGGGCGACGCTTGGCGTGGGGTTTCCGGCGGCGTCTGTCGGGCTTTGGAAAATGTGCCAGAGCATGGGTGTCGCGGGGAGCGAGAAATCCGTCGGCCTGGGCGGCGGGTTGGGCACTTTTGGATTCGCCCAGGGCGGGGGATTATTCACATTCGATTGCCATTCGGCTTTCCAGTCCTCGACCCATCCGGCGCGAATCACTCGATCGAGCGTGACGACCTCTTTGGGGTCGGCGTTAAAGATTGAGAAAATTGGGTCCCAGATCAGCAGGACGCCGGGCTGCGGGTGATCGACATTATCGTGGGACCATTTTTCGACGCGGGGGGAGTCGGCGGGACCGACGTCGAGATAATAGAAAATTCCGGGGTGATTGCTGAGGACGCGTGGAAATTGGGAGTGGACAGGGCGGCTCAGATACCCAGCCGCGCGCGGAGAGAACTCCCCACATGGGGGCGGCGACCAGTAGGTAGCGTGCTTCGCCGTTGCTGGAGAGCATTCCCAGGCAATAGAGCAGGCTGTGGCCCAGGAGAACCGCCAGCGGGATTGCGGCCAGAAGGAAGCCGACTCGGGCGCGATGGTCGCGGCCGACGAGTGCCTGGGGCCGCGAGAGACCGAGTCCCATGCCGATCCACATGGCGGGGAGGGCGAAGGGGCCGACGACCATGGGAAGGAGGGCGAGGAAATGGAATGGGGATCCGGCGGGATATTCGCTGCCGCGTTCGTATGGCCAGTGGTCGATAAGCCATCGCCACCAGGGGGAGGTTGCGGGGCCGGTGACGAGGTGGCCGGTGGCGCTCCAGGCGATCAGACCGAGCGGTAGGAGAAGAATCCAGAAATACCGGCGGTGTGCGATCAGGGCCAGGAGGGCGAGGGGGAGAATGGCGAAACCTTCGGGTCTGCCTAGCGGGCTGATGGCGGCAAGAAGGGTCATCCATCCGAAATTGCGGCGCTGATAGGCCAGGAGGGCGAGGCCGACGACCAGGGCGAAGGGGAGTTCGGTTAGTTCTGAAAAGGAATGCAGGAAGAGCAGAGGCTCGCCGAGGGTGAAGATGGCGGCGAGCGCGGGCCAGCGGAATTGTTGGCCGATTGCGAGGGCGTATGCGACGGCGGCGCAGCCGATGGCGACACACAGGCTGACGAGGCGCGCCCCGACGAGGCCGCCGAGTTTGGCGCCGATGGCCAGGAGAAAGGTGCAGAGGGGCCTGCCCCAGACGTCGACGAGATAGGGCCAATATTCGAAAGCGTGGCGCGCCAGGACGTAATGGGTTCCGCCGTCGGCTTCGAGGAATCCGGGTGAACGAACGGCGGCGGCAATGGAGCAGAGTGCGAACGCCGCGGCAGCGAGGAAAAAGGTTCGCGCGGAATTCCCTTTGGCGTCCGTGGGCGTCATACCAGGGTCCGCGGCCGCAGCGTCCGATCGAGCGTCGGCGTCAGCAGGCTCACCAGCAAGAGGGCGATATAAGGTCCGACCGAGGCGAAGACGTACAACTGCAGGATAGCGGAGAGGGCTCCCAATACGAGGGCGAAGATGGCGCGTCCGCGGCGCGTGATCGGGCGCTGGCCGGGGGCATTGGATAGGAAAAAAATCGTGAGCAGGAGCGGAGAAGCGAGGAGCTCGTAATTCATGAAGGTAATGGCGACGGGCCAGCCTAGATAGTGCTGACGGAAGGCGAACCAGCGCCATTCGGTGGCGGTATCGGTGATGACGACGGGGATGGGGAGAATGAGGAGACATGCCATGGCGGCCAGGAGGGTTAGGACAGGGAGGCGGAAATCGATCAGGCCGCGATAGAGGAGGAAGAGGCCGCCGACGATGACGATGACGGCGCTGCCGGTGCCGATGGCGCTGCTTTGACCGGCGATGATCAAATCCTCCAGCGGGGGCATTTGGTCGCGGATGAGCATTTGCAGGGTGAGGGAGGATCGATCAGGGCGGACTTGGCCGGAGGTATAGGCCAATAGTTTTTCCGTCGCGGGGACGACCTGCAGGGCGTCGACGCCGGGTCCGCCTGCGCCTCGGGAAACAAATAGCCAGGCGCCTTTTTCGATCATGGGGGACTGCGCGGGGACGGATTTGAGGAGATCCCCGACGACCATTCGGTCGACGCGGAGGACGTAACGCGGCGTCAGGGCGTCGTGGAAGAGGACAAAGAGAATGAGCACGGTCACTACCGAGGGCTGGATGCGTTGGGCGCCGATTCCGCCGAGGAGCCAGACGAGCATGGCGAGGATCATTCCCGCGGCGGGGAGGATGGGCCAGACGATTTGATTATCGAGAGGCGCGGTGGAGAAGAGGTGGGCCGGGAGCATGAGGGAGAGGACCAGGGCCATCCAGAGGCAGTGCCAGAGATTCATTTGCCGGCCGCGCCAGCCAATTTGGCTCCAGACGGCGGCGGTGACGAGGGTGCTGAGGAGGATGACGGCGGTCGCGCCGATGGCGCGCCAGCCGAAGAGGAAGAAACCGCCGGTGAGTGGAAACATGGCGGCGAGGATTTCGAGGGAGATGAGGGTTCCGATTTCGATGCCGCTGTGCAGGGGGCTGGGCGCCGCCGCTATCGTGGGAGCGGGGGCGGGGGAGGTTTCCAGTTGCGGCATCACACCACAATAAAAGCAAGGGGTGGAAACGCCAAATTTTGGATGGACGATCAGCGGCGGAGTTCGATATCGGCGTTGACGGCACGCCACCAGCGGACGGCTTCGAGGAGGGGTAGGCGGGAGGGGCAGACGTGGGAACAGAGACCGCACTCGATGCAGGCGTGGAGGCCGGCGCGATCGGCCATGATGCGGTCAACGCGTTGGGCGGCTTCAAGGATTCCGGCGGGTTGGACACGTGTGGGGCAGGCTTCGAGGCACCAGCCGCAGCGGACGCAGGGCTGGGGACTGCGATTCAGTTCGGGGGCGGTGACGTGGAGAGTGAGTTCGCCGCTGCCCAGGACGGTGTCGGGGGTGAGGCGGATGTCGCGGAGAAGTTCGCCGCCGCGAAGCATGACGCCTTCGCTGGGGATGTTTAGCGCGGCGAGCAGGTCGGCAATCGAGGTTCCTACGGGGGCGGTGACGAGATGCGTTTGGTGCTGGAGATGGTTGTTAACGGCCGCGGGAGTGGTCAGGGCGAGCTGGCCGGTCACGAGGTCTCCAATCGCGAGGGCGGCGGCGGCGTCGAGCAATATGACGCCCTGCGTGGCTGGTGAGGTTCCTGGGCGCAGGCGGCCCGCGTCGAGGGAGTAGTGAATCAGGGTGGGGTCGGATTGGGGGTAATCGTTGGCCAATTCGACTATTTCCATTCCGAAAGGCTGGGCAGCGATGCGCAGGGGCTCGGACCAGACGGGGGAAGTGAACGGTTCGATAACCAATTGCGCTTTGGGCGCACCGACGGCGATGCGCAATCGCTCGACGCCCTGGACGATTTTTTGGCTCATGTGCGCGGCGAGCAGGGCGCTGAGGCGCATGCCGGCGTCGGAGTCGAGAATGGTGCATATCACGCGATGGGTGCCGAGGCGAACGGAGAGATGTAACTGGGCGATGAGATCGGGACTGGCGGTTCGATCGACGGCGACGCCGCCTTTGCGCAACCGGTCGATCCAGGCGACCAGGTTGGAGTCGTCGGCGGGGAGTGTTGCTTTGGGCTGTGGGGACTGCTGGGGGGCGACGAAGAGTTCGATGGCGGGGACGACGCGGCCGGTGGTGAGCCGGGCTTCGCGTGGGAGGCCGAGGGTGCCGTCGAGAGGGGCGAGAGGCACGTGGGAGAGTTCGTCGTCCTGGAGGGTGAGTTTTTCGCCGGCATGGAGGAAGGTGCCGGAGAATCGGGGGACGATTTCGCCGCCGCCTCGGTGGGAGAGGGGGACCAGGAGGCGCTTGGGGAGAGGGAGGGTGCGAAGCTCGGGGAGTTTCTCGGGCCAAAGCGGGGCAAATCTGGCGTTGGGATCAGCTGTGGCCATTAATTCAATCAGCTCATGCCCCGGCGAGGGGGATTTGGTTTTTTCGGCACATTTGCTTTAGGGCGTCGGCAGCGGCTTTGAAGAGTTCGGGGCCGGTGGTTCCGTCGAATTGGCCGGCGGTTTTTAAATGAGGCTCGAGGCTTAGGAAGCCGGAATAACCGCTGCGATTCAAATCAACCAGGATCGGCTCGAGTTGACCGTCGCCTTGGCCGGCGGGGACAACGCGGCCGGTGGCGGCGATCGCGTCCTTCACGTGAATATGAATCGTATAGGGCTTTAGAGACGGCCAAACCTCCAGCGGCGACTGGTGTTCCTGCACGAAATTGGCGAAATCGAACGCGCCACGGAATTGCGGGGAATCGAGCGTGCTGAGCAAATCGAGGCATTCGGCGCCTCTGGCGCCGTAAATTTCCTTTTCGTTTTCGTGCAGGAGGGTGACGGGGCGATTTTTGATGTAGGCGAGCTTGGAACGCATTCGGCGAAGGACTTCCTGGCGGTGCGGGCGCATCGGCTGGCCTTTTTCCGGGGGGTAATAGCTGAAGATGCGGATGAGGGGTGCGGAGAAATATTCGGCCAGTTCCACGGCGATTTTGAAACGCTCGAAATGCTCTTCCCAGGGGGAATCGATCTTGACCTTCCCGACGGGGGAGGCAATGCATAAAACCTGGATGCCG
>JBEKPV010000085.1:0-14030 GCA_049520395.1 Tepidisphaeraceae bacterium | reverse complement strand
TCGCCGCCGGCGAAGCCGGCGGAATCACCCAGCACACCGCCGCCTGGATGGTCCAGCTCGGCGACAAGCGCGTCACCTTCATCGACACTCCCGGCCACCAGGCCTTTACCGCCATGCGCGCCCGTGGCGCCAACATGACCGATGTCGTCGTCCTGGTCGTCTCCGCCGCTGAAGGCGTGCAGCCGCAGACCATCGAATCCATTAATCACGCCCGCGCCGCCGGCGTCCCCATCGTCGTCGCCCTCAATAAAATCGACCGCGCCGACGCCAACCCCGACATGGTCCTCGGCCAATTGGCCAAGGAAGGTCTCAATCCCATCGAATACGGCGGCGAAACCGAAGTCGTCCGCACCAGCGCCACCACCGGCGAAGGCATCCCAAACCTCATCGAAACTCTTGATTTGCAAAGCCAGATCATGGAATTGAAAGCCGATCCCACCGTCCCCGCCCGCGGCGTCGTCATCGAAAGCCGCGTCGACGAAGGCATGGGACCCGTCGCAACCGTGCTCATCCAGGACGGAACGCTCCGCGCCGGTGACATCGGTTTATCCGGCACCGGCTTCGGCCGAATCCGCAGCCTCATGAACGATCGCGGCGAAATCATCCAGGAAGCCGGCCCAAGCACACCCGTCATCGTCAGCGGACTCAGCGCTCTCCCCTCCGCCGGCGACAAATTCTTCGCCCTCGACGACATGGACCGCGCTCGCTCCATCGCCGAGGAACGCACCTCCCGCACCCGCGAAACCGAATTGGCCTCCGGCAACAAGGTCACCCTCGAAACCCTCCTCGACACGATGAAGGCCTCCGACATCAAGACCATTAACCTTATCGTCAAGGGTGACGTCCAGGGCTCCGTTGAAACACTGACCAAAACCGTCACCGATTCCAACACCCAGGAAGTCCGCGTGCGCGTCATTCACAGCGCCGTCGGCGGAATCACCGAAAGCGACGTCGAACTCGCCGACGCCTCCAAGGCCGTCATCATCGGCTTCCATGTCGTCCCCGACGAGGCCGCCCGGCAAATGGCCGAGCAACGCCGCGTCGAAATCCGCCTCTATCGCGTCATCTACGAAATTTTCGACGATCTGAAGAAAGCCCTCTCCGGCCTCCTCGAACCCGAAATCCGCGAAAAGCTCCACGGCCACGCGGAAATCCGAAAAGTCTACAAAGTTTCCAAGGTCGGAAACGTCGGCGGCTGTTTCGTCACCGACGGCCACATCCAACGCGGCAGCAAAATCCGCCTCATCCGCGACGGTGTGGTCATCACCCAGGACCTCGCCATCGAGACTCTTCGCCGCGTAAAAGACGACGTAAAAGAAGTCAAAGCCGGACTGGAATGCGGAATCAAACTAGCCGGCTACGACGACATCAAAGTCGGCGATGTCCTGGAAGCCTATATCCGGGAGACGATCCAAAGAACATTGTAAAAAAAGTCGCGAGTCGCCACTGGCAACTGGCCACTGGCAACTGGCAACTGGCAACTGGCAACTAGCAACTTCCATAAATGACCATTGGCGTGCTGCAGCTCGAAATGTCCGTCACCGACGCCATGAGCCTCAAGGACAAGCGCCGGGTCGTCAAGAGCCTCAAGGATCGCATCGCCAACGGATATAATGTCTCCGTGGCGGAGGTAGCCGCTCAGGATGAGCACCGGCGATGCATCCTCGGCATGGCGATGGTCGGAACCGATCGGCAATATGTCGAAGGGGCTCTGAGCAAACTAGTGGATTTCGTCCGAGCGACGCCCCAGGTGGCGCTGCTCGATTATCAGATCGAACTTTTGTGAAGGATGCCCATGTCGCGCCGGACCGAACGCGTCGCCAGCATCATCCAGCAAGAACTGGCGATGATCATCCTGCGCGAACTCAACGACCCCCGTTTGACGGGATTGCCCAGCATCACCCGCGTCAACGTCAGTCCCGATCTGGGCGTCGCCGACGTGTTTGTCACCGTCATGGGCACCGAAGGCCAGCAATCCGCCGCCATCAACGCCCTGAAGCACTCCGCCGGCCTCATGCGCACGCGTCTCACCTCCGCCCTGACCATGCGCACCGTGCCCTATTTGAAATTTCACCTGGACGAAAACGCCAAGAAGGAAATCGCGGTGTTGGAACTGTTGCGCAAGGCGGCGCTGGAACTCGAGGAATCCGAAAAGGCCCGCGCCTCGGCAAACGCCGACGGCGGGGGGGCCGAAACCAAGACGGACGGCATCAATACATGAAAAATGCGACCAAACATGCGGACGATTTAAAACACCTCCACAAACGCCTCCTGCGCGACGGCAAACCCGAACCGCGCCAGCCCCTGGCGCCCCTCGACGCCCTCGTGCGCGGAGCCATGAGCTACGACGTCTCCGACGCCCGCGCCCAGGACGCCATGAAGGCCATCGGAAAGGAATTTGTCGATCTCAACGAACTCCGCGTCGCCACCGACCTGGAAATCCAGGAACTCCTCGGCACGCGCTACCCCGCCATCGAGCAGCGAGTCGCCATGATCACCCAGGCGCTGAACAACATTTTCGAGCGCGAGCACACCATGAGCCTCGACCGACTTAAAACCGTCTCCAAGCGCGAAGCGCGCCAATTCCTCCGCGAATTGCCCGAGATTCACCCCTTCGTCGAGGCGTACGTCATGCTCATGTCCCTCGACGGACACGCCGTCCCCATCGACGAGGCCATCATCTCCTTCCTCCGCGACAACGAAATCGTCGAGGAACACACCACGCTGGAAGAGGCCCAGCGTTTTGTCGAGCACCACCTCAAAGCCGAGGAGGCCTACGAGTTTTACGCCCTCTTACGCGCCGCCAGCCAGGATGGAAACAGAAGGAAGAGCAAGTCATGACCGACCGGCTTCCCAGCGACACCGTCCGCCTGGGTCTTCCCAGCGGCAGCCTTCAGCAATCGACGCTCGAATTATTCGGCCGCGCCGGATACAAGATCAACATCGCCGAGCGCAGCGTCTTTCCGCGCATCGACGACGAAAAACTCTCCGCCGTCTTCTTCCGCGCCCAGGAAATCAGCCGTTACGTCGTCGACAACATCATCGACTGCGGATTGACCGGCTACGATTACATCGTCGAAAACGGCAACGAAAAGGATGTCGTCGAGGTCGCCGAGCTCACCTATTCGCGCGCCACCGCCAATCCCTACCGCTGGGTGCTGGCCGTCCCCGACGAAAGCGCCGTCCGCCGCCCCGAGGATTTGGCCGGAAAAATCATCGCCACCGAATTGGTCAACACCACGCGCCGATATTTCGAGGAAAAAAATATCAAGGTAACGGTCGAATTCTCCTGGGGCACCACCGAGATCAAGGCCCGCCTCCTCGACGCGATCGTCGAAGGCACCGAAACCGGCTCCTCCCTCCGCGCCAACAACCTCCGCATCGTCGACACGCTTTTAACCAGCACCACCCGATTTGTCGCCAACAAAAAGTCGTGGGAAATCCCCTGGAAACGCGAGAAAATGGAAAACATCGCCATGCTTCTCAAAGGCGCGATCGAAGCCCGCGCCAAAGTCGGTCTCAAAATGAACGTCCCGGAAAACCGGCTCGCCGAGGTGGTTGGCTTCCTCCCCTCGGAAAAAAGCCCCACCGTCTCTCGCCTCGCCGAAGGCGGCTGGGTCGCCGTGGAAGTGATCCTCGAGGATCGCCAGGAGCGGGAATTAATCCCGCGCCTCAAACGCGCCGGCGCCACCGGCATCATTACCTATCCCCTCAACAAGGTCATCCCCTAAACGATCGGTTGTCGCTTGGCCATGAAATCGGCGCTGCTTATCTTGTCCGCCGCCATCCTCCTGGCCGGCGGATGCGCCACGCAAACCCCCGCGCCGTCGTCCGCCTCCGCGCCGCCGGCCACCCTCCCCTCCGCCGCCGACGACGGAAACCCAAAAGCCCATCTCACGCTCGATCAAATTCCGCCCCCGCCCGCCCCTTCCACCGAGCCCACCAGTCGTCCCGACGATCCCACTCCGCCCCGCGCCCTTTTACTTTTCGCCAGGGGCCTCGAAGCCAAGATTAAAAATGAGCCTTCCGTCGCCGTTGACGATTTCAGTGAAGCGCTCAAACTCGACCCCTACAGTTTTGATCTCAACGACGAACTCGGCCTCGCCCAGCTCCAGGCCCAGCAGGTTCCCAGCGAAGATTCGTTCCGTGCCTTCGAAATGGCCGCCTCCCTGCGCCCGGGCGACCTGAAAACGCAATTGCTCCTCGGCCGCCAATACTTATCCGTCGGCAACGCCGAAAAAGCCCTCGAACATCTTCAACTCGCCGTCCAAACCGACGATTACCAAAACAACGCCCCCGGCTCCGCCGCCGTCGAGCTAAATCTCGCCCGAGCCCTCGAAACCCTCGGCTACGATCAAGCCGCCGTCGACGAATACGGCTTAGTCAGCCAGCGCGTCGACCATCCAACCAGCGACCTCTACACCGATCCCGACATGTCCTTCGCCCTCGCCGCCCCGCATCTGCTCACCCTTCAACGCGCCCAGTTATTCGAGCGCCTCGGCCAATACGGCAACGCCCTCGATCTCTATCAGTCCCTCGCCGATGAAAGTCCCGCCACCTTCGCCATTCAGGCTCAAGTCGTGCTGGTTATGCTGAAAATGGGTCACCAGGACCAGGCCATCGGCCGCGCCGCCGACATCGTGACTCTCTTCGGCGCCAGTTCCGAATCCCTCGCACTCCTCCACGAAGCCTGCACCGGCGTCAGCCCCGAGCGCGAACTCGATGTCCTCCGCAAACTCCACACTCAAAATCCCTCCGACGAAGGAATTCTTTTCGCCCTTGCCGAGGCTCTCAATACTCAGGGCCGTCCCACCGAAGCCCGGCAACTGCTCGAGGACGCACTCGCCCAGAATCCCCGCGACACGCAGATCGTCCACAAACTTTTCGATATCGAGATGGCCGGCGGCGACCCCTCCTCCGCCGCCATATTAATCATCACGCAAATTGCCGCTGACCCCGATTCCCTCGCTGAACTCGCTCCCATGATCTCCGAATTGCTGCGCCCCACGGGCCGCAATTCGCTGCGTCCCATGCAAATCCAAAAGCTAACCGTCCCCGATTCCGCCCAGGCCGCCAAAATGAGCCTCGTCGCCGAATCCGCTGATCTCTGGCGTCGCGATGCCCTCGAACGTTCGAGCATCCAGGAGGCGGTCAAGCTCTCTCCCCCGTTCGCGCCTGCCTACCGCCGGTTCATCGCCCAGCAATGGTCGCGGCAGGATTTAAACACCCAGCAGAAAATTGAAGTCAGCGAAAATCTAGCCCATCAAGCCGAGACCGGCGGCAACGCCTCGCTCGCCGCCGAACTCCGCGGACTCTCCCTCGCGTATCAAAATAAATTTACACAAGCCGCTTCCGCTCTCGTGCAGGCGATACGCCTCGACCCCGATTCCTCCGACCTGCTGCTCACCTATGCCGCCGTCCTCGGCCACACCAGGCAAAATCTTCAATGTGAACAAGTCCTCTGGGAAGCCGTCGCTCGCTGGCCCCGCAACGACTCGGCCTGGCAATCGCTGCACGATTATTACGAGCAGACCAACCGTTCCCCCGAAGCCATCGCCGTCCTCACCCAATGGCTCAAGGCCAATCCCGGCAGCGCCGACGCTCGAGTGCTCGAGGCCCTTTGGTCCGCCGGCAACGGGCAGGATCAATTCGCCGTCGGCGAACTCACCGAATTGCTCCACGACCACGCCGACGACATCCAATTGATCCAAAAAATTGAAGCCGCCTTCCTCAAACTAAATCACGGCCCCGAATTCGTCTCCGCCCTGGTCGGCCTTCGGCAGGAGCAGCCCACCAATCTCACGGTCGTCACGATCCTCGCCGAAATCTTCGCTCATTCTGGACGTCCCGACGTCGCGCTCGCCCTCCTCGATGAAACCCGCAAGGACGTCGCCACCGATCCCGACCTCCTCTACGAAGTCGCCACGCTTTATCACGAAATCGGCCAGACCGGCACATCCGAGGACGTCCTGGCCCAGGTTCTCCAGGTCGATCCCGACAACGCCGCCGCCAACAACGATCTCGGATTCGCCTGGGCCGATCAAGGCGTCAATCTCGACCGCGCCGAAAAAATGATTCGCATCGCCGTCGACGCCGAGCCGGACAACGAGGCCTTTCTCGACAGCCTCGGATGGGTCTTGTACAAACAAAGCCGCTTCGGCGAAGCGATTCAGTATTTCGAGACCGCGATCGGAAACTCCCCCGCGCCCGACGCCGAAATCCTGGACCATTTCGCCGACGATTTATATCGCCTCGGCCGCGGTCCCGACGCCGCCGTGCAGTGGAAGCGAGCCCTCGTCGGCCTCAGCGAAAATGGCCAGCCCGACGAAGATGCCCAGGCCCTCCGCTGGCAGATCGAAAAAAAATTGCGGCAATTAACCGCCGGCAAGCCCGTCGACGCGGCGCCCCTCGCCGCCGCACCGGCGTCCTCACAGCCTTCTCAGTCCAAATAATGGAGCCAAACCATGTCAGGACATAGTCACTGGTCGAAGATCAAGCGGGCCAAAGGCGCCACCGACGCCAAACGCGGCAAAATCTGGAGCAAAATCGCCCGAAAAATCATCATCGCCGCCAAAAACGGCGGCGACCCGCGCGATAACCTCTCCCTACGCTACACCATCGATGAAGCCAAGGGCGCCAACATGCCCAAGGACACCATCGAAAAAGCCATCCTGAAAGGCACCGGCGAACTCGGCGGCGAAAACTACGAAGCCGTCACCTACGAAGCCTACGCCCCCGGCGGCGTCGCGATGATCATCGAAGGCTTAACCAACAACGTAGCCCGCACCGCCCCGGAACTCCGGTCAATCTTCGAGAAACACGGCGCCAACCTCGCCGCACGCGGCTCCGTGGCCTTCCAATTCGTCAAGCAGGGTTTGATCACCATTAAATCCGACGCCGTCGAGGAGGACCGATTGATCGAGCTGGCCCTCGACAGCGGTGCCGAGGACGTGAAGAACGAAGGAGAGGCTTACATCGTGACGACGACGCCCGTCAATTTGATGAAGGTCAAGGACGCCCTCGTCGCCGCCAAGATCGCCGTCGAGGCGGCGGAAATATCCAACGTGCCAACCAGCACCGTCGCCCTCGACGCCGAACGCGGTCAAAAATTACTAAAGCTGATCGACGTCCTAGAAGACAACGACGACGTCCAAACCGTCAGCCACAACGCGGAGATTCCCGAAAACGTCGGCGTGTAAGCGCCCGCACACTTTGAACGCTTCGCCCATGCACCCAATTCTTCGCGTTCTTCGCGCCTTCGCGGTAAAAAAATTAGATTTACCGCGAAGGCGCGAAGAACGCGAAGAAATGCATGAACATCTGTGTGAATCTGCCTTTCATCTGTGGCCAAAAAAGCATTTTCTTCGCGTTGTATCCCCAGTTCATCCCTTCGCCAGCCGCACAAACTCCTCCCCGCGTTGTTCAAAATTCACATACTGGTCATAGCTCGCAAACCCCGGACTCAGCAGAATCACATCCCCGGCCGCCGCAACTTTTCGTGCCATCGTCACCGCCGTCGCCAAATCACCACAGCGATAGGAGGGAACCGTGTTTTCACGCGGCGACTGCTCCAGCAGCCCCGCGATTTTGTCCCCTGTAGCCCCAATACAAAGAACCGCCTTCGCCCGATCGATGAGCTGCGCGCACAGAGCCGTAACCGCCAGCCCCTTGTCATACCCCCCGACAATTTGCACCGCTTTCCTCCGCGGGAACGATTCCAGCGCCGCGATCGCCGCCTCCGGAATCGTCGCGATGGAATCGTTAAACCACCGAACACCCCCCGATTCATGCACCAATTGCAACCGGTGCGGCAGACCATGAAAATCCGCCAGCGCCGCCTGCGCCTGCGCGAAATCGACGCCAAAAATCCCCGCCGCCGTGAATGCCGCCTGTGCGTTCAGTTGATTATGCGCCCCCGGCACATGCAGCTCGAACCGCTTGCGATTGTTTAACCCGTAAAAAAGAATTCTCCCCGGCGCCTCCCGCGCCCACCCCGCCGACCCCATGTCCTCCTCATTCAAAACCGCATAATCCCGCGGCCCCTGAAACCGAAAAATATTCTTCTTCGCATCCAAATAAGCCTCCGCCGATCCATGCCATTCCAGATGATCCGCCGAAATCATCGTCACCACCGCCACATGCGGCGACCACCGCGCCTCCCGCAAATGTTCCAGCATGAAACTCGACAGTTCCAAAATCACCAGATCGCTCGCGGTGATCTGCGCCAGCTCCGCCAGCAGCGACCGGCCGATATTCCCCCCGATCCACGTCTTAAAATGCCCCGAAAGAATTTTATTCAGCATCGCCGCCGCCGTGGATTTCCCTTTGGTGCCGGTCACCCCCAGAATTTTCGCCCGGCATCGCTCGATAAACAGCCGGATTTCCGTCGTGATTGGAATCCCCGCCGCCCGCGCCACCTGCAAATACGCATTCCCCGGCGACAGCGCCGGCGACGCAACCACCAAATCCGTCTCAGAAAAATCCCCTTCCCGATGCCCCCCCAATTGAAATTCAATCGGCAACCCCGCCAACTGCTTCACCGATTCCGCCAGCTTTTCCCCCGATTCCTTATCCGTAACCAGTACCTTCGCCCCTTGCCCGCAAAGCCACCGCGCCGCCGCGATTCCCCCGCCGAACCGGCCGAGTCCCGCCACCGTCACGCGCTTTCCCGACAGCGATTCCATGAAGATCGATTATAAAGATCACCCACCCACGACCCGCGACACATCCTCTTTCATATCCGCCACCGCCGCCTCGACGCATTTCTCCCAATCATTCCCAAACCGCGCCGAATATTTCGCCTCCTTATGCGCATAAAGAATGCTTCGGCTCGCCGACACGATCGCCCCTTTCCCATTCACAAAAGCCGCACGCGTCATCTCCGCCGTCGCCCCTTGCGCCCCATACCCCGGCAAAAGAAAAATCGACTTCGGCAAAAGCTTCCGAAGACTCAGCATCGTATGCGGCTGCGTAGCCCCAACCACGGCCCCAACGCTCGAATACCCCCGCGACCCCATCAGCCCCGGCTCCAGCGCCAGCGCGTTGAGTTTGCCAGCAAGCATTTCCGACCACGTCTCCCCCGTCGCCAGTTTCACATCCTGCAACTCCGCCGATCCAGGATTACTCGTCCGAACCAGCACGAACAACCCTTTCCCCGCCCCCCGCGCCGTCTGCAAAAACGGCTGCAGCGTGTCCAGCCCCAGCATCGGATTTACGGTAATCGCATCCGGCGTCGCCGCCTGCTCATCCTCCCCGCTCCGATCCTCCAGATGCGCAGCCGCATACGCGCTCGCCGTCGTCCCGATATCCCCGCGCTTCACGTCCCCAATGGTCAGCAATCCCAGATCCCGCGCCTCTTCGATCAGGCTGTAATAGGCCTCGACACCTTCCCAGAGATACTGCTCAAAAAAAGCCGACTGAAACTTCACAATCGGCACATGCCCCGCCACAATTTTGAGCAATCGCGTCGTAAAATCGAATATCGCATCAACCGCCGCCTCCGAATCATTCTCAGACGAAGCAAATTTCCCCCGCACCGAATCCGGCAGCGACGACAAAACCGGATCGATACCGACGCAAATGGGCGCCCCGGTTCGATCAATCGCGCTGAGCAGACGGTCGCAAAACAAATCGGACATTTAAATCGATCATAGCCGCCCACTTTCCCCCCGGAAAGCGGGCGGATGTCATCCCCTGCGATTTTCCCCCCGTCCGCGCAAACCCGCGCGATCCCAATCATCGCCCAGGCTTCGGATTCTTCCCCTGCCGAATCGCCCGCGACATCAGCGCCGTCTGCGTATCCACCGCCGGCCCGCTCTCCGGCGGCGGCAGCCGCTGCCACGATCCATCCGCCTTCAATTCCCATGCGTGCGATCGATCCGACCGCATGATTTCCAAAATCTCCCTCAATCGCGCCCGCAGATTCTCATTCTCCACCGGCGCGATCGCCTCCACGCGCCAGTCCAGATTCCGGTTCATCCAATCCGCCGACCCGATGTAGAATTCCTCGTCGCCGCCGTTCAGAAAATGATAAATCCGCGAGTGTTCCAGAAATCGCCCCAAATTGCTCTGCACCCGGATATTCTCACTCATCCCCGCCACCCCCGGCCGCAAACAGCAAAACCCGCGAACAATCAACTCAATTTTCACTCCCGCCTTCGAAGCCGCATAAAGCTCCCCGATAATCTTCGGATCCTGTAGCGCATTCATCTTCGCCGTAATCCGCGCCTCGCGTCCCGCCTTGGCGTGTTCCGCTTCCCGCTTGATCTTCGCCTCAAACCGATCCCGCAAATTCACCGGCGCCACCATCAATTTCCGGTAATCCCGTTTTAGCGACCGCCCCGTCAAATAGTGGAACAGCTCGATCACATCGTCCGTCAAACCAGGATCGCACGTGAACAAACCCAGGTCGGTATAAAGCTGCGCCGTCTTCGAATTGTAATTCCCAGTCCCGATATGACAGTAAGTCCGCAGTCCCTCCGGCTCATCCCGCACCACCATCGCCAATTTGGAATGCGTCTTCAGTCCCATCAATCCGTATATGACATGCACCCCCGCGTTCTCCAGCATCTGCGCCAATTTCACATTCCGCTGCTCATCGAATCGCGCCTTCAGTTCAACGATCACCGCCACTTGCTTCCCCGCCTCCGCCGCCTGCATCAGGCTCAAAATAAACGGCGAATCCGAAGCCGTCCGATACAGCGTCATCTTGATCGCCAAAACCTTCGGATCATGCACCGCCGAACTGATGAATCGCTCCACGCTGTCGGCAAAACTCTCGTACGGATGGTGAACCAGCACATCCCCGCCCCGAATGACCGAAAAAATATCCGCGTCCTCATCCGTAAGCCGCGGCGGCGTCGTGGGAGACCACGGCTTGAACTTCAACTGCGGCAAATCCAATTCCGCCAGCGCCGCCAGGTCCGTCATATCCAGCGGCCCCGGCGTCGGATAAATATCCTGCGAGTCCACTTCCAACCCGCCGATCACAAAATCCCGCATCGCCGGCGACATCGCCTGCGCCAATTCCACTCTCACCGCACGCGCCATCCGCCGCGCCCGCAACTCCTGCTCCACCAGTTGCAGCAAATCGTCCGCGTCCTCCGCGTCCATTTCGATATCCGCGTTCCGAGTCACCCGGAACATCTGGTGTTCCAGCACCGTCATCCCCGGAAAGAGCAGCGAAAGATTCCCGCCCACCACCTGTTCCAGCGGCACAAACTGAAATCTCCCCGGCAACGCCACCCACCGCGGCAAATTCTCCGGCACCTTGATCCGTACAAACGACCTCTGCTTCCGCACCGGATGTTCCAGCATCACCCCGATCGAATTACTCAAATTGGAAATAAACGGAAACGGATGCGCCGGATCCACCGCCAGCGGCGTCAGTATCGGAAATACCTGATGCGCGAAATACTGATCCGCCGCCGTCCGATCCAACGGATCCAGCGCCTCATAATCCCGAATGCAAACCCCTTCCTTCTCCAGCGCCGGCTTCAGGTCCTCCAGCCAGCAAGCCACATGCGTCTGCAACATCGGCGAAAGCTTGGCGTGAATCGCATCCAACTGCTCCTGCGGCGAAAGCCCGTCAATCGACGGCTCCGTCACTTTCGCCTCTCGCTGCCGCTGCAACCCCCCAACCCGCTTCATGAAAAATTCGTCCAGATTCGACGAAAAAATCGCCAAAAACCGCACCCGCTCCAGCGTCGGCATTGTTTTATCGAGCGCCAGCTCCAAAACCCGCAAATTGAAATCCAGCCAGCTCAACTCGCGGTTGAGGAACGGGGACGTCACTGCAGTCGTCGGGGAAATCGGTGCGTGCATGCCTTGAAGCCGAAGTATCGCAGAGGGGCCAAAAAAGGGGAAGACAGTTGCATCAAACTTAACAATCGCCCCCGACTACCCCAAAAAATAGAGGCAAATCACCCCGCCCGAGCCCAAGCCCGGCCGAAGTAATTCGCCTCCATGTGATATCCCTGCGGCTAATTCCCGCCTAGTCTACCGCTTTCTACGGTCGCGCCGGGCTTTACGCTTCTTGCTCCCGATCTTGCGACGACGCCGTGGCTTTGCCATCCGAAGACTCCTTTCTTTATTGGACTAATAAATTATCCGCGAGGACGCATTTTTAGTCCAGCATTCCGGCACGAACCTTGCTAAACTCTCCGTTGACGTAAAAACCAGCCGCAATCCTTTTGAGGTTGCGTAATGATTAGGCTTAATGCGGGTAACGTGCTTCTCAAACCGTCACACCGGCGTCAGTTGAACGCCTGGCTGAAGCGGCCGACTCGGTTGGGAAGCCGCCTGGGGGATTGTGCAGTTCACATCGATTTCCATCGCAGCGGTCATGCCATCGAAATGAGAGCCGGCGTCACCACCCTGCACGGCAAAGCCGCCTTCAGGGCACGCGAGCAGGATTGGCGCTCAGCCGCCCATCGCATCATCCGCATGCTGACCGTTCATCTGCACGATCTAACCCTAAGATCCGCCATGCCGGTGTAACCACACGCCGGTCCTTATAATCCCGTCGCCCTTGCGGGCCGGTTGCGGCCGATCCGCTGGCGTGTCATCATATCGGCAGACGCATCGCCATCTGCCCGCATGGTGAAATCCAACCCCTCCGCTCCTCCGCCCCCGATTGTCTCCCCGCCAATCACCAACTCCCGGCACTGGCTCGGCCTCACTCTCATCCTCGCCGTCGCCGCGTTCCTCCGCTTCTACGATCTCGCCGGACCAAGTCTCTGGATGGACGAAATCTGGTCCATCGAAATCTCCACCGGCCGCGGCTCCGCCCACGACCTCCTCCCCTCCGGCTCCATCCAAACCCAGCAATACGATCTAACCACTCTGACCGCCGCCCCCCCATGGTGGAAAATCTGGACCACGATGCAGCGAATCATCCATCCCCCCCTCTACCACATCGCCCTCCGCTGGTGGATGGACGCCTTCTCCAACGCCCCCGGCCCCGCCAGGGCTCTTTCCGCCGTCTTCTCCCTCGCCGCCATAGCCGTCTTCTTCGACGTAACCCGCCTCCTCCACGGCCCGCGCACCGCCCTGTGGGCCGCCGCCCTGATGACCCTCTCCGTCGCCCAAATCGAATTCGCCCAGGAAGCCCGCAGCTACCCCATGCTCATCCTCCTGGGCCTGATCAGTTGCGATCTCCTCATCCGAATCGAACAAAGCGGCGTCAACGCCTGCCGCCTGACCGCCCTGGCAATCGCCCTCGCCGCCGCCCAGCTCACTCACTATTTCGCCGCTCCCGCGATCGCCGCCCTCTTCCTCTACGCGCTTTTGCGATTGCGCGGCCGGGATCGCCTCCGTACTCTCGCCGCATTCGCCGCCGCCATCGGCTTCTTCGCCGTCGTCTGGGGCCGCCAATTAATCGGCCAGCTTCACGACCTCCCCACGCTCGCCCCCGAATTCCTGAAAAACTATTCCCAATCCCCCCTCCAAAAATCCCTCGGCCTACTCCTCAGCCTCCCCGCCAAATTCTTCACCGGCGACATCTTTTTCATCCAGCACCCGCAAACCGCCCTCATCGTCGCCACCATCGCCGCCGCCATGATCATCCCGCTTCCGATTTTCTACGCCATCACCCGGCGCAAAGACATGCTGATCTGGATCCTCTGGCTCTTCGCAATCGTCGGCTTCCTCGCCTGCATGGACATCTTCCGCCGCGCCAATTTTCTGCAGTATCTGCGCTATTCGATCCTCGCCAGCCCCGCCGTTTTCGCGATGGTCGCCGCTTTCTCATTCCCCGCGCGCCGCCGGCAAATCCGCCCCGTGGCCCTGATCGCCCTGACCGCCAGCGCCTATCTCGCGGCAACTCGCGCTATCGTCGGCGTCCCCCCCAAGGGTGATTGGCGCCAGCTCGCCGACCTCGTCCAATCCTACGTCCCCCAAAACGAAGTCCTGGCGATCTACTATCACGATCCCTTCGTCACCCCCGGCATGTGGTACATGGCCATGCACTATTACCAGCCCGAATCCAATCGCCCCTGGCTCCTCCTCCGCCAGCCCGCCGATGCCCAATT
>JBEKPV010000084.1:0-14185 GCA_049520395.1 Tepidisphaeraceae bacterium | reverse complement strand
GGGAAATAATACCACCACCCCGTAAAGCGAAGTTCTCCCAAGAAGAACGCTCCTCGGGACAAACTGTCAGCCACGCCGTAAACCATCCCGTTCGCATATTCGTGAGGAAGAAGGTGGTGGTGATCGAGCCACAGATCTGCACGCAAAAAATGATCCGGATGCCACTGTTTCAGCCACTGATGGAACAATATTGGAGAAGTGTCGAGCCGCGCATTATGCTCGGCGACGGTCGCGGATGCCGCGTACGCTTCGACGGCATAATTTGTGTCCAACGTTTCGTCGGGGGCAGACTGGTATCGCAAACCGTAACACGCCCAAATAAAACCCCAAGAGACCAGCAGGGCGCAAAGACCGACCAATCCGGCGATTGCAAGGCGGTGGAGGAACGTGCGCCCCGTCCATCCGAGGGCCGGCCATGGCGAGAGAATCAGAACGCGCACCAATAGCGATGAGCCCAGAATCGGAATTGCCAGCAAGCCTGAGAATTTGGTCGTGACGGCCGCGCCCATCAGCAGTGCAACGGCCAGGAAGTTTCCAATTCCAACTTTGCGCCCCAACATCCAGATTGCTACGGCGTACGCCGTGAGTATCACCGTGAGCGGTACGTCATTCTTCACGATCAACCCATGAGCGAGGAAGTTTGGGTCCAGCGCAATACCCGCCGCTGCCACGACTGCCGCGAGCGGTCCGGCAAATCGCCACGCGCACCATGCAACCATTGCGCCCAGGAAGGTGGAGAGACACAACATGCGAAGGCGAGCTTGTCGCACCAGCGCGCGCGGATCATTGCCATGAGTATCGTAGAACACTGTGGTCGAGTAGTTGCGCATCGCATCGGGGTTCAAGAAAAATGCGTCCCAGCCCATGGCCGGCGTTGGCAGGATCATTTTCTTGGCGGAGTTGCCCAGCGAAAAGTAATACTTCCAACAGGGGGGATTTTCGGGATCGAACGCGAAAGTGGATTTTTGCGACTGAATCGCCGTATCGACCAGATGCAGGGGTTCATCAAAGGTAAGGCCTTTGCTCCGCCACGCCAACCAGCTTGTTGTGGAATAGGTAGTCAATAGCAGCGCACATGCGACAGCGCCGAGCAGGTTGCGCCTTGCACCTGGGCTGAACCTGTCACACGACATCATTCGATGAGGAAGTCTAAACGCTGCCTGGAAGGGCCGCAACAGCCCCTCGCCATCCCAGCATCACGTTACACGCGCGCACCATTCGCTCCACATTTGTCGATATGCGGCCTCGATATCGCGCGCAAATCGGCGGGCATCCATCAGCGGGCTGGCCTGCATTCGAGCCCGCATGCCCATCCGCAAATCGTTCAGCCGCGGAATGTCTCCCGCCAACCGCTTTGCGATCGAGATGTACGCCTCGTCATCCTTGCCGATCAACTCCGTCAAACCAAGATTCGTCAAAATGCTTACCCCCGCCCGCCCGACGGCCGTGGCCCCGGGTCGCGTCACGACTGGAACCCCCATCACGAGCGCATCAAGAGCCGTCGTGTGTCCGTTGTAGGGCAGCGAATCCAAAAAGATATCGATCTCATGATACAACTCCAGGTATGCCGCCCGCGGCCGCGAGGCGACGAACCGGATTCGCTCCCGCCCTTCACCCAGGGCTCTTAGAATTTTATCCCGCTGCGCTCGTGGCGGCTCAAGCAGCACCAAGCGCGACTCAGGCATCTGGGCCAAAAGCCTCTTCCAGACGTTTAGGGAATGATCGGAGATCTTGATCGAGCTGCTCAAGCATCCGAACACTACGCCATCGCGCGACGCGGACGGTGTCGGCCGAATCGGCGAAGTCACGTCCATCTCGTCCATCAAATAGCACCACCAGGAATGCGGAAGCCGCACAATCCGCTCAACATAGTGACTTTCGTTCATGCCCGGCGGGTCCAGATATGGATCGGACAACCTGAAATCCATCGTGGTCAGCCCCGTTCCGCCAGGGTAACCTCCGAATGTCACTTGGACTGGCGCGGGCTTGCGCGCGAAAATCATCAAACGCGTCTCGCCCATATGCCCCGCCAGGTCGACTAGAATGTCAATACGATCCTCGCGAATCATGCGCGCCGCTCGATCGTCGTCCAAACCGCGGATATTCCGCCAATGATCCATCAGCCCTTTGCAACGGTTCGTGAATTGGTCCGGCCGCGCGACATTCGAATAGCAGAATGTTTCGAACTGCCCGTGATCGTGCTCGCGAAACAACGGGAGAATATTGCGCAAGAGAATATGGTGACATAAATCGCTCGAAACGTAACCGACCCGGAGTCGCCGATCGGGCGTCCGGTCATTCTCGTGCGGCAGAATTGATTTATAAAAAGGCTCCGCATGAAAGGCATTCCATCGCATCATCTCGGCCAGAATGGCCTCTGCATCGTATTGCTCTAAAAAGAGCATTAAAAATATCAAATTACTATGAACAATTGAGCCACGCGGATCCCTGGTCAATCCGGCGCGATATGCGTCGATGGCCTTGGCTGTCTCACCGGTCAGCTTCAGGGCGTTCCCTAGATTGTTGAAAGCTTCCACAAATCCCGGCCGCAGTTCCGTCACTTTTTTGAAGGACCTGACGGCCTCCTCCAAGTCGTTTTGAACAACGTGGGCAATTCCCAGTATGTACCAAGCGTCGGCCGAATTCCCGTCGAGACGCAGCGCTTGCTTGCCGGCCGCCATCGCCTCAAGGACCTGACCATTTTGGATCAGCGCTTCCGCCAGGTGACAGTAATTGGCGACACAACCCGGTTGCGCATCAATCCCTGCCCGATATGCGTCGATCGCCTCCCGCAGTTGCCCGGAAGCACGCAGCGACTGACCGAGTCGGTCATATCCCTCACCAAAATCCGGGCAACACTCAATCGCGCGGCGAGCCAGAGCGATCGACTCGTCCCATCGCCCAGCACCGGCCGAGTCTGCACTCTCCCTCAGGAACTGTTTAGCCTCAATTTCGGTCACGCAACTAATTATAAGCAAACACAACGGATAGCTGTACGAAATGGGTAAGCACGTTTAGAATATCAAAGGACTCGGGAGTCTTCGACCGGTCTCCCAAATATCGCAGATTCCCCGACCCCTTTGAATTCCTCAAATCCGCGAATTCCCATCTCATCGCCAGAAGATGCCGCCGCGCCAACTTCGGCAATCCAGGCAATCCAGCGAGTGTATGTTTAACATTAAAAAAACCCAGGCAACTCACGACCCGCGAAACGGTTACACCCAAAAATAGCCGGGGGACTCAAAGGGGTCGGGACTCAAAGGGGTCGGGAGTCTTTGATTCAAGGGCGGGCGTCGGTTAATCTTGGCGGTTATGCCAAGGCGTTTGCGGGTATCGACGGGCGGTATCGCCTATCACGTTCTGAACCGAGCCGTCGGACGCGGCTGTTTGTTCGACGACGACTCGGATTACGTAGCGATGGAGCAGGTCATCGAGCGAACCCACAAGCAATTGCCCATCCGAATCGTCAGTTACTGTTTGATGCCCAACCACTGGCATCTCGTGCTCTGGCCTCGCCAAGACGGGGAACTGAGCGAATTCATGCGCCTGCTCACCGTGACCCATACTCAGCGCTGGCACGCGCACCATCACACGGCCGGAACCGGCCCGCTCTATCAAGGACGATTCAAAAGTTTTCCCATCCAACAGGACCAGCATTTTCTGACGGTTTGCCGATACGTCGAGCGTAACGCCGTCCGAGCGAATCGGGTAAAATGGGCGTGGCAGTGGCCTTGGTGCAGTTTAGCCAAGCGGCGGGCCGAACCGCCGCCCGATTGGTTATTGCCGCTGAAACGCTGGCCGGTGGACGTGCCAAAAAACTGGAATTCCTGGGTGAACCGAGCCGAAACCGCCAGGGAGCTAGCGGCATTGCAATTATCCGTCAAACGGAGCCGGCCCTATGGAGGCCCACGATGGGAACTGCGAACCGCCAGACAACTGGGACTGGAATCAACCCTGCGTCCGCGCGGACGACAACGAATCCGTCCAATCAAAGACTCCCGACCCCTATGAACTCCCCCGTCGATCAGACGTCAAATGACGACCAAAACGATGACGCTACCAACCAAACCACAAATTCAGTAGATTCCATTCAAAACGCCGTGGATCTCGCAACGGCCGTCAATGAAATGGCCACAAATTCGAGCTCGAAGTACGCAGCGACGGGACAAGTCGCTGATACTGTCCTAAAGGGGGCCGGATCAACTGCAATGGTAGCAACGGCTGCTTACAACGCGTACAATTCTCCGGACCCGTTGGTATCGGTGGCGACCAGTGCGGTAAATGACGCCGGTTCATTTGTAGTCGCGACGACCGTAACAGAGGCGTCGGTTCCCGTCGTTGGACCGGTCGCGCCTGTTGTCGGGGTCGTTACTGCGATAGCTATGCCTGCTGTGACCGATATTGCGACGGCAATTAACAATGACGCAACATCTGTCGTCAACCAACAGGTGCAGCAAGCGTACAACAACGACGTTGCCCAAAATGGACCGACTCCCCCCGGAGGTTGGGCGGGGACGTATAGCGTAGATGGCCTGCAGTACGATGATATGACGGACTTGACCAACAGCCAATAATATAAATCGGCGGGAGTGGCGACATTGCATTTTAACATTCCTGGATTTTCGCCTTATCTACGTCCTTTTTTGGCCCTGTCCTTTTTGCTCTGTGTCGCGAGTGTCGCTTATGGATATCCGACTACGTTGGCTTCAACGCTGCCCAATTCTGAATCGCTGGCGGATTTGGTTGCCAGGGCCGACTCAGGGGCTATAGATGCCGAGTTGGAGCTCGCGCGGCGGTATGAAGCTGGTGTTGGCGTTAAGCCGGATACCTCGGCATCCTTCAAGTGGTTTGAGAAAGCTGCGAATCAGGGAAGTGATCAGGGCGCTCTCCAGGTTGCCAGCGCTTACTGGCGCGGTGTTGGAATCGCCGAAGACGATGCGGAGGCGGTTAAGTGGCTCCAAAAAGCTGCCGACCATGGCTTTGCCCCCGCGCAGCGCGATTTGGGACTAGCTTATCAGGTTGGCAAGGGAGTCAAGCAAGATTACGTTAAGGCTTTCGAATGGTATCAGCGTGCGGCAAACCAAGGATACGCCCCGGCCGAAAACAATCTCGGTTACCTGTATACGAAGGGGTTGGGCGTTGCCAAAGATGATGTGACAGCAGTGGAATGGTTCCAAAAAGGTGCCGATCAAGGGAACCGATCGGCCGAATCCGGGTTGGGAGAGATGTATAGGCAAGGTCGTGGGGTTCCCCAGGATTTTGTTGCGGCGGCGAAATGGTTCCGCAAATCCGCAGAGGCGGGACTCGATGTAGCTCAGGCAGCCCTAGCCAATTTATATCAATATGGACAGGGAGTCCCAAAAAGCGACGCCGAGGCGGTAAGGTGGTACCAAAAGGCCGCCGATCAGGGTTTGTCCGGCGCAGAATATGATCTGGGATTGATGTATCACAGCGGGGAAGGTATTAGGCGGGATGACGTCGAAGCCGCGATCTGGTTTCGCAAAGCCGCCGAGCAGGGGCTTCCCGACGCGGAGACTTGGCTTGGATATTCATATGAAAATGGCGTAGGTGTGCAGCGGAACGCCCGTCAGGCAATTGATTGGTATCGGAAGGCAGCTGTGCAGGGTGAACCGCGCGCGCTTGAAGCACTTAAGCGATTGAAAGAAAATGAGAATTTCAACGGCAACCCAACCACTACCCGCAGCTAGTAAAGGGCTAACCGCTGGGCATAACCGAGTGTCACCCGGCGGAAATACTTTGGGCAATCGGCCAATTAATCCTTCCCGCGCTTTCAGGCCGCACATAGGGGTCGGGAGTCTTTGATTTAAGGGCGGGCGCCGGCTAGTCCCGGAGGTCATGCCAAAGGAGTTTGCGGGTATCGGCGACATCAAAGGCTCGGGAGTCTTTGATGTGAGCCTTAAGCCAACCGCATTTTTTTCGCATCGGCTGAGCGATACGCGGAACCCGCTCACAGCTCATTGCGGCGGGAAAGCCTCGCGGCACAGGCCCGCGGGTCAGCATTCGATTGACGGCGACCAAGCCGCGCCTGTGCTTGGCAGCATCGGATCCTCGTAAGGCCCCAGGGCCATTAACGACATCAACTTAACAACCCGCATTTGCCGTTTAAGGGCTTGGCGAAACAAGTCATTATTCCGCACGGGGAGAAAAACCTTGCGTGCCGGCGCCGGCGCATTTCGCGCCGCTTGTGTAATAGCCACGAGAAAATCATCCGTCGACTCGGCGACCGCGTGACCTAGAAAGCCCGGAACCACATACGCCGCAAGTTGGCCCGCTTTGAAGCGACCGTGCGGCACAAAACCCATGTCGCTCCCGTGCTCAATGAAAAAACGCAGCTCATTCTTGCGCGAGACTTTGATCACCCGGCGGCAGAGTGCATCGCACGCCGGTAAATCGTCGCAGGTCAGCGGCCGCACCGAGGCGTCCACGCGCTCGGCGGGCTCCAACTCCATCAGCGCAATCGGCTCCACGACCGCGAAACCCATGGAAGTGTAAAGCGACAGCGATGCCATATTGAAGCCATCCTGCATGAGACGCACCATGGGACCATGATTCTTCAACGCCCAATCGACGATATTTTGCATGAGGGCACGTCCCACCCCACGCGACTGGCAGATGGGATCGACCGTAATCGGACCAATACCCGCCACCTCATCGCTGATCTGCACGAAGTTGGACCCAACGATTTTGCCGTCCTGGATGGCCGTGACGCCATAAAAATCGGGCCGACCGGTGAGCATGCCCGCCATGAGCGTCCCCAGTTCAAGTGAGGGAACGTCGAGCGGGAAATTGTGCCGTTGATGAATCCCTCGGAACGCTTCAAAGATGATTCGCGACAGTTCGGGAACCTGATCCGGCGTGGCACGAACGATTTGCAAGGACATCACGCACCTCAATTTGTCATGCGCGGCGAAAAAATTGCCGCGTCAGTGTCCCCATCTCGAATCGGCAGATTTCAGTTCAATGAGCGCGACAAGATTCGAGCTCGCAACTTCGTCCTTACCAGCTACCCAGCAAAGTCTAACCAAAAGCTCAGGAAACCGCTCCGCAAAAAACCGCGATTTTCGCGACCGACAACTCTATCCCGGCAGCGACGCCTTTTGCAACTTCCACTGATCCGGCGGCCATTTGGAAAGACGGCTGACAGGAAAATTCAAAGGCGTCGGGAAAATCAAACTGATGGAAATAACCGCAACAGGACCATTAATACCGAATTCTCCAAGAGCAGCGAATGGGCGATTCCTCGCGCGCTAAGTTTGCGTTATGAGCGTGAATCTCAGATATAATTCAACATAGATTAGCGCTCCAGACGGTGGTATAGCCTTTGCCGACCTAGGGAGTACGACGAATGCATAAAACAAAATTGTTGGTGGGCCTGTGGTGTACGCTGGCCTGCGCTTGTGGTATTTCTTATGGGCAGACCTACACGACGATCGATGATCCCCTCACTGTCGACAACACAGGAGGGGGAACAGGGATCGGGGGGATCTCCGGTAACACTATCGTCGGTACTTATTCTTGGGGTGGGTATGACACATCTGCTCCCTTCATGTATGACGGGGCCAACTTCGCGACGGTAACTCTCCCAAATGATACGAACCAGGCAGGTGCAAATGGCATTTCCGGATCCACCATTGTGGGCACGGTCTGGAATGGGGGAGGAGACGAAGGCTTCATTGACGATATAAGTAACCAAAGCTACACGCTTTTGGTCGATCCCTTGGAGGGGGCGAGCAACACGGAGGCCTTGGGTGTAAATGGGGACAACGTCGTTGGAATCTATTTTACCGCCCAAAACTTCACAGGTTTCCTATACAATATAACATCCCAGACCTTTGCCACGCTGACCGATCCCTTGGCAGGTACAACCGGCATTGACGGGACCTATCCCACGGGCATCTACGGCAATACGATCGTTGGACACTACATTAACGCGACGGGTAGCCATGGCTTTGTGTATAATATGGCCACACAGATTTATACAACGTTGGATGATCCGCTGACGGTCCACGGAACAGGATTTCTTGAGGGCAGTTCCATCAATGGAATTTACGGCAATACGTACGTCGGAGACTTTGGGACCGGCACAAACGAGTTTGGTTTCATCTATAATGGGGGCGCGTTTACTACGCTTCAGGATCCATCCAGTACAGAAATTACATTTGCGAGCGGAATCGACGGAAACACCGTCGTCGGTACGTGGAGCGACAATGACATCACCACCCACGGGTTTGAACTCGTAGTTCCGGAGCCGAGTTGCGTCAGCATGCTCGCTGCCGGTTGCTTCGCTCTGCTTGCTGGCCGACGCTGTCGGGGGAGAGAAAACGGACACCTCTGCATTTAATTGGTCTAGGAAAATCAAAGGGGTCGGGGAAATTCGGATAGGGAGCCTTTGACTAGCCTCCCAAATATCAGAGATTCCCGACTCCCTGAATCATCTTGAATTCCCCGACTTTTTTGAATTCCTCCATTCCGCGAATTCCCGTTTCATCGCCGGAAGATCCCGCCGCGCCAACTTCGGCAATCCAGGCAATCCAGCGAGTGTATGTTTAAGACTAAAAAAACCCGGGCAACTCACGACCCGCAAATCGTTTACAGCCAAAAATAGCCGAATCCTTTTTCGTTTGTGCGCGCCGGCGCCCCCGCCCTTTTTTCAAGTGAGAAAAAAAATTCAGAGCAAAAATCAGGGCCAGGCATAATAATCAAACAACCCGGGATGAAGAAAAAGCGGTTAAAAGTACCCGAAAATTGCGGCAATTCCCCCCACTTGCCAATCGGCAGCGGGCGGCTCATAGTTTCCTCCCGCAGCATGGCCGATGTTAACCCACAAGATTCCTTCGATTTGGCACTTGAGCACCATAAGGCGGGGCTATACGTCGGCTTTCCGGGGGGGGAAGTGAATCGCGTTGAAGACGCGAAGCTACGTCACACGCTCTTTGACACGGTTCGACGGCGCTCACTGCAGGTATTCAGGACGGCTTAGCTAACCCGCAGCCAATTCGGACTCGCTTGCGCCCACCACATGTCGCCGTCGTTTAGCCAGATGCTGAAGGCGTAATAGGTGCCCGCTCCCGGCGAAGTTGGGACCGTCCAGGCATAGGTGCCATTGGCGGCGGGGACACTGGCGGTTAGTTCCTGCCACTCGGGGGAGCCGTTCACCAGGTGCTGGCCCCAGATTTGCACGATGGAATTGGGCAGGTCGTTGCTGGAGAGGCCGTTGATGTTCCAGTCCAGGTTGAACGTGCCGCCGGCGGCGACGGATTGGCCGCTGGTGGGCGTGGTGAAGGCGATTGTGGGTGTCGGGACGGTGATATTGAGCCAGCCGGGGCTCGCGGTGTAGGACCACTGGTCGCCATTGGTGGCATGGGCGGCAAAGCTGTACCAGCCGGGGGTTAGATCGGTGGTGCTCATGGAATAGGTGCCGCCGGCCGCGGAGAGATAATTGGCGCCGGGGACTTCGGACCATTGGCCGGTGTTGCCGGAATAGATCCAGAGTTGGACGTAGATGGGGTTGGTGTCGCCGGTGCCGTCGGTGCCGGAATAATCGAGTACGTAATTGGTGCCCTGGGCGTCGGAGGCGGTGCCGATTGGGGGATTGCTCATGGAGATGTTGGGGGCAGCGCCGCCGGGGTCGGTTATGTGGAGATAATCCGGGCTGACGGCGGAGTATGTGGTTCCGCTGGTGGGGATATCGTAGGCTTCGAAGTAGTACCAGCCGTGATCGACGCCGGTGGTGTTCCAGGAGTAGGAGCCGTTGGCTTCGGGGACGCCGGTGGTGAGTTCTGTCCACGAGTTGTTGGGGCCGCCTTCGACCCAGAGTTGGACGGTGTCGCCGGTGCGGGCGCCGGTCCAGTCGATGGAATAACTGCCGCCTTCGGCGACCGATGCGCCGGTGCTTGGCGTGGTCAGGGCGAAGCCGATGGTGAACGCGCTGCTCGTGGCGGCGGTCAGGCTCGCGTCAGAGGCGGTCAATGTATAGTTGCCGGCGGTGGCGAAGCTGATGTTGCTGAAGGTGGCGACGCCGGAGCTGGCGGCGACGGTGAGTGTGCCGCCGGCGCTGCCAGGGCCGCTGGCGACGGCCAGGGTGACGTTGGACGAGTTGGTGGTTACCACGTTGCCGTACTGGTCTTCGACATCTACGGTGATCGCAGGCGAGATGTCCACGCTCAGCGGAGCGTTGCTCGGCTGCACCGCGTAGGCAAGTTGGCTGGCCGCGGCGGGCGATACGGTGAAGGAGTTGGACGTGGTGACGGAGTTAATGTCGTCGGTGGCGGTTATCCGGTAGCTGCCGGCGGTTTTGAAATAAACGTCGCTGAAGGTGGCGATGCCGCTGGAGGCGGCAACCGTGTCGGTGCCGAAGATGGCGCCGGGGCCGGTGGCGATGGCGAGGACGATGTTGTTGTCGTCGGTGGTGACGAGGTTGCCGTAGGCGTCGAGGGTTTCCACGACAATCGCGGGTGATTCGGCGACGCCGGCGGTGACGTTGCTGGGCTGCGTCGTAATCGAGACGACGGTGGCGGCGGCCGGCGTGACGAAGAAGCTGGCGGATTCGGCGTAGAGGAGGCTTCCGTCCGTGGCTTTGAGCGTGTATTGGCCGGTGGTGTCGACGGTGACATTGCTGAACGTGGCGATGCCGCCGGAGGCGTTGACGGTGTCGGTGCCCGAGACCGAGCCGGGTCCGATGTCAACGGCGAGTGTGACACTGGAGGAGTCGGTGGTGACTAGATTTCCGAATTGGTCCTGGACATCGACGGTGATGGAGGGGCTGATCGCGGCGCCGGCGACGACGTTAGTGGGCTGGCCGACGAAGATCAGGTGCGCCGCGGGGGCGGGGGTGACGTTGAAACTGGTGCTGGTCGCGGGGGCTAAACTTCCGTCGGAGGCGGTGATCGTGTGGGCGCCGGCGAGATGGAAATAGACGTTGCTGAACGTGGCGACGCCGGAGGAGGCATTGACCGTGTCGGTGCCGTAGATGTTGCCGGGGCCGGAGGCGATGGAGAGGGTCACGCTGGAGCTGTCCGTGGTGATCAGGTTGCCGTATTGATCTTCGACGTCGAGGACGATCGCGGGCGAGTCGGGGGTGCCGGCGGCGACGTCGCTGGGCTCGGTTGCGTAGGCGAGCTGCGCGGCGGCGGCGGGGGTGATGGTGAAACTGCCGGATGTCGCGGAAGTCAAAGAGCCGTCGGTGGCGGTGATGGTGTAGGCGCCAACGGTGTCGAACTTGACGTTGGTGAAAGTGGCGACGCCGTTGACGGCGGCAACCGTGTCGGTGCCGGCGATCGAGCCGGGGCCGGTGGCGACGGCGAGCGTGACGTCGGACTGATCGGTGTTGACGATGACGTTGGATGAATTTTCGACGTCGACCACGATGGACGGGCTATTGGCGGCGCCGGCGGCGGCGTTGCTGGGCTGGACATTGAAGACCACGTGAGTGGCAGCGGGAGCGACGGTGAAACTATTGGAGACGGCCGGAGTGAGGCTGCCGTCGGTGGCGGCCAGAGTGTAGCTGCCGGTGATGTCCAGTGAGATATCGTTGAAGGTCGCGATGCCGCTGGAGGCGGAGACGGTGGTAGTTCCCTGGAGGGCGCCGGGGCCGGTATCGGTCGCGAGGGTGACGCTGGAGCTGTCGGTGGTGACGATATTGTTGTACTGATCCTCGACGGCGACGGTCACCGAGGGATCGATCGTGTCAAGTGCGGCCACGTTAGTGGGTTGCTGGACGAAGACGACTTGCGAAGGAGTCGTCGCCGTGATGCTGAAACTGTTGGAGGTGGCGACGGTATTGCCGAGGCTGTCGGAGGCGGTGAGCTGATAGGCGCCGGCGACATCGATAACGACGTTATTGAAGGTGGCGACGCCGCCGCTGGTGGTTTTCGTGAGGGTTCCGCTGGCGCTGCCGGGGCCGGAGGAGACGGCGAGGGTGATGTTGGTCGTGTTGTCCGTGGTGACGAGATTGCCGTACTGGTCTTCTTCGTCCACCACGATGGACGGGCTGTTGGCGACGCCGGCGGTGGCATTGCTGGGCTGGACGTTGTAGGCGATCACCGTGGGGGAGCCGGCCGAGATGGTGAAGCTGTTGGACGTCGCGGAAGTCAGACTGCCGTCGCGGGCGGAAAGGGTGTAGGCGCCCGCGGTGTGGAGAATGACGTTGTTGAACGTGGCGACGCCGCTGCTGGCGTCCACCTGGTCGGTTCCGAAAATTCCGCCGGGGCCGGTGGCGATGGTGAGGCTGACCTGAGAACTGTCGGAGGTCACGATGTTGCCCCAGGCGTCTTCGACATCCACGACGATCGACGGGCTATTGGCGACGCCGGCGACGGCGTTGCTGGGTTGGACGTCGTAGACGAGTTGGTTGGCGGCGCCGGGAGTGACGGCAAAACTGTTGGATGTCGCGGAGTTCAGGCTCCCATCGGTCGCCAAGAGAGTGTAGGTGCCGACCGTGTGGGGTGTGATGTCGTTGAAAGTGGCGATGCCGTTGACGGCATCGACGTTGGAGCTGCCAGTGCCTGAAGGTCCGGAGGCCACGGCCAGGGTTACCTGGGACGAGTCGGTGGTGACGACGTTGCCGAATTGATCCTCAACGGCGACGGTCACGTTTGGCGTGATCGGATTGCCGGAGGTTAGATCGGAAGGTTGCTGGACGAACGCGAGTTTCGACGCCGAAGCCGCGCTGACGGTGAAGCTGCTGGAGTTTACGGGCGAGAGGCTGCCGTCGGTGGCGGTGAGGGTATAGGCGCCGGCGGTGTCGAGTTTGACGTTGGTGAAGTCGGCGGTTCCGCCGCTTGCGGTGACGGTCAACGTTCCGCTGGCGCTGCCGGGGCCGGTGTCGACGGCGACGGTGACATCGGAATTGTCGGTCTGGACGATGTTGCCGAATTGATCCTCGACGTCGACGACGAAGGTGGAATCGGCGACGCCGGCGGTGACGTTTGTCGGTTGGATGTAGTAGCCGAGTTCGGCGGCGGAGGCGGCGGAAACGGTGAATGGATTGGAGCTCGCCGAGGAAAGGCTGCCGTCGGTGGCGGTAAGTTCGTAGGTGCCGGCGATGTCGACGGTGACATTGCTGAAGGTGGCGATGCCGCCGCTGGCGTTGACGGTAAGTGTGCCGCTGGCGCTGCCCGTTCCGCCGCCCGCGGCGAGGGTGACGCTGGAACTATCCGTGGTGACGAGGTTGCCGTATTGGTCTTCGACGTCGACGACGACAGAGGGGCTGATGGCGACGCCGGCGACAATGGCGCTGGGCTGCGTGTTGAAGGCCAGTTGCGACGCGGAGGCGGGCGTCACCGCGAAGCTATTTGAAACGGCGGTGTTTAGACTGCCGTCGCTGGCGATGAATGTGTAGTTGCCGGTGGTGTCGATGGAGAGATTGCCGAAGGTCGCGACGCCGCTGCTGGCGGCTTCGGTGAGAGTTCCGTTGAGGGTCCCGGAGCCGGTGTTAATCGCAATGGTCACATTGGACGAGTCGGTGGTGACGACGTTGCCATATTGATCTTCCACGGCGACGGTCACGGACGGGCTGATAGTGCTGCCGGCGGCAACCGAGGTGGGTTGCTGGACGAACCCGACCTGATAAGCCGATCCGGCGCTGACGGTGAAGCTGCTGGACGTGGCGGCGGTGAGGCTGCCATCGGTGGCGGTCAGCGTATAGGCGCCGGCGGTGTCCAAGATGACGTTGCTGAAGGTCGCGATGCCGCCACTGGCGGAGACGGTCAGGGTTCCGCTGGCGCTTCCGGGGCCGGTGTGAACGGCGAGCGTGACGCTGGAGCTGTCGCTACTGGCGAGATTTCCGAATTGATCTTCGACATCGACGACAATGGAGGGGCTGTTGGCCACACCGGCGGCGACATTGCTGGGTTGCACGGAGAAAGCGAGTTGCGAGGCGCCGGCGGCGGAGACGGTGAAACTGCTGGACGTCGCGGAGGAATCGCTGCCGTCCGTGACGGTCAGAGTATACGAGCCGGGTGTATCGAGCGTGACGGCGCTGAATGTGGCGACACCGTTGGAGGCGGATGCGGTGAGGGTACCGCCGGCGCTGCCGGGGCCGCTGGCGGCGGCAATCGTGACGGTGGAACTATCGGTCGTGATGATGTTGCCCCACTGATCCTCGACATCGACGGTGAGGGTCGGCAGGGTTCCGGCGGTGGTGTTGCCGGGTTGGGCGGCGAAA
>JBEKPV010000083.1:0-14236 GCA_049520395.1 Tepidisphaeraceae bacterium | reverse complement strand
GGCGGGGGGAGAGCGTGAAGCTGGCGTATGGGGAGCAGAGCCGGGAGGCGCTGGAATCGGAGGTTTCGGTTTGGGAATCGATCAGCGATAAACAGGAAAACATCAAGCTGGGGAATTTGCAGGTGAATTCGCGAGCGTATGTTTCGCGATTCGGATTCAGCGGGACGGATCAGCAGCGCACGGTGGGGACGCTTTCGGGCGGGGAGAGGAATCGGGTGCATTTGGCGCGGATGCTGAAGCAGGGGGCGAACGTGCTGTTGCTGGATGAGCCGACGAATGATCTGGACGTGAATACGATGAGGGCGCTGGAGGAGGCGCTGGAGAATTTCGCGGGATGCGCGGTGATCATCAGCCACGACCGGTGGTTTCTGGATCGGATCGCGACGCATATTCTGGCGTTCGAGGGGGAGAGCCAGGTGCGGCTGTTTGAGGGGAACTGGTCGGAATATGAGGGGGATCGGAAGCGAAGGCTGGGGCATGACGCGGATCGGCCGCATCGGATTACGTATCGGAAGTTGACGAAGTAGGTTGGGAGAAGCCCATGGGCCCGGTGACGATCGAAGAAGCACTGCAGATGGGCCTGCGTCGGCATAAGGCGGGGCAACTGGAGGAGGCGGAGAACATTTACCGCCGGATTCTGGCGACGGAGCCGACGCAATCGGATGCGCTGCATCTGCTGGGGCTTTTGGCATATCAGGTGGGGAACAAGGGGGCGGGGTTGGAACTGATCGAGCAGGCGATCCGAATCGAGCCGGGGGTTTCGGAATATCACAGCAATCGCGGGATGGTACTGGCATCGATGGGGCGGAACGCGGAAGCGGTGGAGGCGTACCGGCGGGCGATCGAATTGCAGGCCGATTATCCGGAAGCGCATAATAATCTCGGCAACGTGCTGCGGGCGCTGGGGCGAAACGACGAGGCGATTGCGGCGCTGCAGAAGGCGATTGCGGTGGGTCCGGATTTTGCTGAAGCGCACAATAATCTGGGGAGCGTCAAGCAATTGATGGGCCGGGCGGCGGAGGCGGTTGAATCGTATCGGCGGGCGGTGGAATTGAAGCCGGATTTCGCCGAGGCGTGGAAGAATCTGGGCGGGGCGCTGGGGATGGTGGGGCAATGGGAGGAGGCGGTTTCGGTTTGCCAGCGCGCGACGGGATTGCGTTTGCGCGATCCGTGGGCGTGTGTGAATCTCGCGTATGCGCTGAGTGGGGCGGGGAGGACGGAAGAGGCGATCGCCGCGTATCGCCAGGCGCTGACGCTGGACCCGAATTGCATTGAAGCGCTGAACGGGCTTGGCAGCGCACTGGCGAAGCTGCAGCGATTGGACGATGCGATCGCCACGTTCGGTCAGGCGCTGGCGAGGGATGCGAAACATTTTCAATCGCATTTCAATCTGGGCGTGGCGTTGCGCGACGCGAAGAAGACGGAGGAGGCGATTGTCGAATTCCGGGCGGCATTGGAATTGCAGCCGGATGCTTATTTGGCGATGAATAATCTGGGTCTGGCGCTGCAGGCCAAGGGGGAGATCGAAGAGTCGATCGACTGGTATCGCAAGGCGATCGAGCTGAAGCCGGATTATTACAACGCCTGCAATAATCTGGGAAACGCGATGAAAGATTTGGGGAGGCTGGACGAAGCGATCTCGGCGTACACGCATGTGGGGGAGGCGCATCCGGACGTGCTGGCGGATGGGAATCGACTTTTCACGCTTCATTATCATCCGGGATATTCGGCCGGGGCGATTCTGCGCGAAGCGCGGGCGTGGAATCAGCGGCATGCGCATGCGCTGGCGGGTGCGATCGGGCCACATCAGAACAACCGGGATCCGGCGCGGAAATTGCGAATTGGGTATGTCTCGCCGGATTTTCGGAATCATTGCCAATCGCTCTTTACGCTTCCGCTGCTGGGGAATCACGATCACGATCAATTTGAGATTTATTGTTACGCGCATGTGGCGATCGAGGATGCCAATTCCCAGCGAATCCGGAAATGCGCGGATGTCTGGCGGAAAATCGTGGGGATGAACGATGAGCAGGTCGCGCAAATGATTCGCGAGGACGGGATCGATATTCTGGTGGATTTGACGATGCATATGGCCAATGGGAGGCCGCTTTTGTTCGCCAGAAAGCCGGCGCCGGTGCAGGTGGCGTGGCTGGCGTATCCGGGGACTACGGGGCTGGAGACGATGGATTATCGACTGACGGATCCCTATCTCGATCCGCCGGGGATGAACGATGCGTTTTATAGCGAGCAGTCAATTCGTTTGCCGGAGACGTTCTGGTGTTACGGTCCGCAGGGGGGTGATCTGGAAGTGACGCCGCTGCCGGCTTTGAAAAATGGATACGTGACGTTTGGGTGCCTGAATAATTTCTGCAAAACCGGCGATGCGACGCTGAAGCTGTGGGCGCGGGTGATGGAACGCGTCCAGCATTCGCGGTTGATTCTGCTCTGTCCGCGCGGCGGGCGACGAGGGGAGGTGCTGGAGACGATGGGAATCGCGGCGGATCGCGTGGAGTTTGTGGAGATGCAGCCGCGGGCGAAGTATTTGAGGGAATATCAGCGGATCGATCTGGCACTGGATACATTTCCGTACAACGGGCATACGACGAGCCTGGACTCGATCTGGATGGGCGTTCCGGTTGTGACACTGGTGGGTGAGACGGTGGTGGGACGCGCGGGATGGAGCCAGTTGTGTAATCTGGATTTGAAGGAACTGGCGGCGCGGAGTCAGGATCAGTTTGTGCTGACGGCTTCGGCGCTGGCGGGGGATTTGCCTAGATTAGCGGAGCTGCGGTCTACACTGCGCGGAAGGATGGAGAAATCGGCGCTGATGGATGGGCCGCGGTTTGCGCGGAATGTGGAGTCGGCATACCGACAAATGTGGCGGCGATGGGTAATCGCCGCCACGGGCACGGAATGAGGGGAGGGAAAATGAGAATCGATTCGGTCAGGATCGCTGGCGGCGGCGCTTGGCGAGGCCGACGAGCACCAGGCACCCACAACCCATTAGTCCCTGCCAAACGGCCGGGGGCAGGGGCACGGGGATGGGGCTTCCACCGCCGCCGGGCAGTCCGGTGACAAATGCACTGGTGAGGGGGAGTTCCTTGAAGACGAAAGTTGTTCCGACGCCGGTTGGGTCGGCGGCGATATTCAATGCACCGCCGTTGCCGCTGGTGCCCCAGAGGGACGTGGTGCCTTCGGCCTGTGCACCGGTGTATATGAGGCTGGTGGAGGTGCTGCCGGCCGAGTCGAAGGTATATCCGGTAGCCGCCGTGAAGGGGGAACCGCTGAAGGATGCGGAGTCGGCTGGATTCAAGAGGAGGAATTCGAAACCGCCCCAATTGGAGCCGGCGCTATTCGTGACGGATTCGCTCTGAAAGGAGATGGTCGGAGCGGCGCTGGCGGATTGCTGAGTAAAAGTGATCAGCAGGCCTTCGGCTAGGGTGGTGAAGGTTGCGGATTTGGTCAGATCCAAGTTGGTGGAATTGGCGGAGTCTTCGGTGAGCGTGATGCCGGGGGAGATTGTGACAATCCAGCCGTCGTAAACCGAGCCGCTGGTCAGCACAGTTGCCGCTGGCGCTGTTGAAGCTATCGCAGCGATAGCCCAGATACCTACGATCGCCGCTGTAATTCTAACCTTCACCATCTTGGCCTCCTTTGAGTGTGGCAGCCGCGGCCATAACAAAAGTCCGACAGTCTGCGCACAGTTTCTTCTCTATCGGCTAAACTGCAAATGATGCGCCAATGCAAATATTCGCGCAAGGACGATATTGTGCGCGAGATTAAGGGGGACGTTTTGACGCGGAATGCGACAGGACGACGGTGAGAAAATGGGTAAGCGCATATTCGTTGGGTGATGCGCCGGCAGCGCAAGAAAAAGCCCCCGTCGCGTCGGGGGCATGAGTGTCGTTAAATTGCCAATTGAATTCGGACGTTAGGCGGCCGGCGATTTATTTTTCTTAACGGCCGCGATGATCGCCAGCGCGATCAGTCCGCCCAGACCCTGCCAGAGAGCGGCGGGAAGCGGGACGGGCGTGGCGTCGTTGACGGGGACTTCCTTAAATGTGAACGTGGTGCCGATGCCAAGCGGATCGGCGTCGATCAGAAGATCGCCGTCGGCGCCGATGCCGTACAAGGCGGTGGCTAAATTAGCCTGCGAACCGCCGCCATATTCGACGGTTGGATTACCGTCGACGCTGGTGACGTTAACGGTCGTGAAAATTCCGGATGGGGCGGCGAAGGGGGAATCGGAAGTGCTCTCAAAACTGGCGGACGAATTGCCGGTGTTGAGGAGGACAAAATCGAATCCGGTCCAGGTGGTGCCGGTGACGTTGGTTACGGATTCATCGGTGAAGTCGATGACGGGTTTCGCACTGGCGGAGGTTTGGGTAAAGGTGATGAGGAGACCTTCGCCGAGGCTGGAACTGGTGAAGGCGGCGGCCTTCTCTACGTCCAATTGTCCGGCGGGCTGTGACGGATCGGCATCGAGCGCCAAGTCAGAAAACGTGGCGGTCCAACCGCTGCCGCCGATGTCGGTAATGACCGTCGCGGCACGTGAAGAGGCGGTAAGGAAGCTTACGCAAGCGGAAATTCCCACCAAAGCTAGGAACGAGCCTTTGAGATTCATAATGCTACCTCCATGTGAAACATCAGAACACCCACGAGAGGCCGCGCGATAACGCGGCATGTTTTCGGCCTAAAGGGCCTATAACATTTATGCTGGCAAAATACGGGCCAAGTGAGCGGGCGTCAATAGTCAAAGAGTTCTACGACAGGGATTCCGGCTGGGGCGAGGATTACGGGGAGGAAAGTGAAATTGGGCAAAAGAAGCGAGGGTTGAGACGAATCTCAACCCTCGCTGCGATTTCAAGTTAAAGCCTGAATATTAGGCCATGAGCTTTTTGAGGCTCTTGCCATAGGCAACCAAGCCGAGGCCGAGGAGGCCGGCGAGGCCCTGGTAGCCAGCCGCGGGAAGCGGAACCAGCGGACCAGAGACGGGCACTTCCTTGAAGGTGAAGGTGGTACCGATGCCGAGGGGGTTGGCGTCGATGATCAGGTCGCCATCGGGGCCGATGCCCCACAGGGAGGTGGCGAGATAGCCTTGGGTGCCGCCGCCGTAGGCGACGGTCGGATTTCCGTCGACGCTGCCGACGCTAACCGAGGTGAAGAAACCAGCGGGCGGAGCGAAGGGGGAGTCCGCACTCGTGACGAACGACGCTGAGCCGTTCGCGTTGAGCAGGACGAAATCGAATCCGCTCCAATTGGTTTTGGTGTCGTTGGTGATCGACTCATTGGTGAAGTCGATGGTGCTCGTTGCCGTAGCGGAAGTCTGCGTGAAAGTGATCAGCAGGCCTTCGTTGGCGGCCGTCGGATTGAAGACGGCGGCTTTTTCGACGTCGAGTTGACCGGCGGGCTGAGTGGGGTCGGCTTCGAGGGAAAGACCCGAGAAGGTCGCCGTCCAACCACTGCCACCGATATCGGAAATTACAGTTGCGGCTCGCGTCGTGGAGAACAGGCCCAACACTGCGGAAAAGCCTGCCACTGCGGCGATCTTGATCATGCGCTTCATGTTCTTCTACCTCCTAAATGAAACCATTCCACACAGAGCGCGAGACGAAATGGCTTCGGTACTACGAAAGATTTCTCTGTACTAATCTTCCGGAGACACCCAGGACTCCGGAAGAATCTACACCCACACACGCACAGCTGTCTTAGCTGCACGAGTCTGAATATACACCGATTTCCTCTTTAGACAATATGAAAATTTCGTGAATAGCCGCGAAGATCATAAACAGCGCAAGATTTTACGATTATATCGGACGGAATTATGGGTCTTAGAGAGTGCATTTTTTGAGCGGGAAAGGGGCTATTTTCATAACTGATTGTCAGGAAATGTTTTGCGAAAAGTGGCGGGAATTGGGGCCGATAACCTGGGTAAATTCGCGCGTTGCGGGAGTTATGGGATGTGCGGGGCGTCCGATAACTATTGCGGAGCGCCGGACGTGGCGGTGGCTTTCTTGACGATATCTCGTGCTGCATCCAGCTCGGTTTGGGAGTCGGCGGGAAGCTGGGCGTTGGGGGGCAGCAGGGAGTCGATGCGATTCAAATAGCGAGACGCATCGTCAATTCGGTTGGCGTGGGCGTAGGCGGAGGCCAGCCCGATCAGGACGCTGAAATTTTTTGGTTGAAGCTGCTCGCCCTGCTGGAAGACGGCGATGGCGTCGTCGACTCGGCCTTCCTTGAGAAGCGTGCGCGCCAGTGTGTCGCAGAAATTGGAGGTGTTGGGATCGTTGGGTGCGGCGGCGATGGCCGAGCGAGCGAGGGTTTCGGCTTCGCTGAGCGCGTCGGGACTGTCCTTCTTGCGAAGAATGTCGGCCAAATTATTTTGCGCGGCGGGTTGCTTGGGATCGATTTTCAAAAGCTGGCGATAGGCGCGCTCGGCGGTGACATCGTCGCCGGTGGCGCCGCAGGAAAGGGCATAGGTCATAAGCACGGAGGTGGTGGCGCCGGGTGAATCGACGAAGGGGGATAAGGTGTCGCGCGCCATCTGAAACGCTTTTGGATCGTTCAAATGAATGGCGACGTCGAAATAGGCGTCGGCGATTTTTTCCTGATCGGCCGGGGAATTGGGATCGAAGAGCGGGCGAATCTGATCGATCCAGGCGGTCGCGGATGGGCCGTCGGCGTGGGCGATGGAGGCGATTTTCAGCCAATCGGCGCGCCAGCGGGCGGATTTTTCCGCAAGCGGATGCAGAAGGGCGATAGCGTCGGGTTCGTCTCCGGAGCGAATCAGGGCCTCGGCGTAGGTGATCAGGACGTCTTCGTGCAAGTCGGGGGAATTTTTCGCGTCGGGAATGTACGGGGCGAGACGGCCGACAGCGTCGCCGGCCTGATCGGAGAAGAGATCGGCGATGGCGATCATGATGTCGGCTTGCAGGGGCTGGTCGGCGCCGCGCTGCCGCCATTTGCTGGCGGCGAGGATGCAGTCGCCCCAGCGTCCGACGGCGGCGTAGGCCTCGGCGGAGATTCGGGCGGCATCAGCGGATTCGGGGAATTGGACCATGGCGTCGGAAGCCATGGTGACGGCGTCGTCCATGCGGCGATCGGAGATCAGCGATCGCACCGCCAGTTCATAGGCGGGGAAGAAGCGCGGATAATTCTGCACCAGATCGGACATGGCTTGCGCGGCTTGGTCGGCATTTTGGCCGGCGGTGGCGGCGACGGCGGCGAGCGTGGCGGAGGCGGCGGGGTCGGTGGGGGTGCGGGTGGCGTAATTGATCAGATCGGGCGCCTGCGCGGCGATCTGCGGGGAAGCGGCCAACGTTTGATTGATGTTTTTCAGGCTCGCCAGTTCGGCGTCGTTTTGCCACTGAGCGATCGCCAGATTCAGCGCCGTGGTGGCGGCAGCATATTGCTGGCGACGGATGAGATAACCGATTTGGGCTTTGGCGGCGTCGGGTTGGTTGCCGCCGGATTGAACGGCGTCGGTGTAGAGTTTCGCGGCGGTGGCGGGGTCGCCGTAGCGATCTTCAAAGTCCGCCAGGATCATTTCCTTTTGTCCATTGGGGAGATTCAGTCCATCGAGGCGCGCCAGGAATTTTCTTGCGGGGGGCAAATCGTGTTGGGAGGCGAAGAAGTCGGCGGCGTCGCGAATGGTGCCGGCGTCGAGACCCGGGGCGTCGACGATTTTGAAGTAATAGGTGGCGGCGTCGTTGATTTGGCCGAGCATTCGGTCGACTTTGGCGAGCGTCGCATCATGCAGCATTTGATTGGAGTCGGTGGGATAGGCTGTGAGAAGGCGTTGGGCGCGGGGGAGATCTCCTTCGCGGGCGATGAGGAGGGAGGCCTGAAGCGCCAGATCGGGGGAAAGATCGGGGACGTTGGCCAGTCGGTCGAAAGCCAGACGGGCTTCGTCGGGCTGGTTGTCCATGTCGAGAGTTCGGAGCAATCCCCAGAGGACTTTTCCGGAATTGGGCGCCAGATCGGCGGCTTGCCGCCATTCGGTGATGGCCGCGGGATAGTTCTGGAGTTTTTCGTTCGCCAGAGCCATGAGGACGTGGGGTCCGACATCGGTTTTGGTTAGAGCCAGGACGTCGTTGAGAAGGACGACGGCGGCGGCGGCGTCGGTTTGGGAATTGTCGCCGTCGACGAGGTAGCGGGCGCGGTAGACTTTCCAGCCGATGGCGTCGTCGCCGGTGAGGTTTTTGAGGCGGTTGATGGTGCGATCGATGAAGGGACGGTTGGACCAGGCGGAATTTTCGTCGGCGAGAATTTTGGATTGAACGACCAGATCATCGGGATGTGCGTCGCCCAATTGCTGCCAGGCGTCGGCGGCGGAGGGATCGCCGGAGCTTTCGCGAAATTGGCAGAGGGCGAGGTCCCACTGGATGGGTGTACCGATGCCGGCGGCGAGGCCTTTGTCGCGGGCGGATTGGAGCAACTGCATGCCTTGGGGGGCGTTGCCGGAGGCGAGCAGGTCATTGGCCTGGGCCTGGGCCAGTCCGGGCGTTAGGCCGAACTGTTTTTGAATGGTGGCGTAGATTTCGGATTCCATGTGCAATTGCGATGCGCGGCTGAGGCGCGCGAGTCGCAAGAGCAAATCTTCGCCGACTTTGCCGGCGTCATTTTCCGCGCCGCGAATGACGGTCACGGCCTGGTCGGGGGAGCCGGTTTGCGCCAATAAATCGACGTAAATCGGGAGGGTTTCGGGCTCATTGGGGATCTGCTTTTGCAGATTCTGGACGGAGGCGAGTACGTCCTGAGCCTGCTGGGAATCGTGGGAGGCTTGCCACTGGGCGTAGCCGACGAGAATTTGGGCGGTGACGACTTCGACTTCGTGCTCGTTGGAGCCCGTGGAGCCGGCGCTGAGGGCGTGCTGGGCGGCGTTGCTGGCTTCGAGGCTTGCCTCGGCGCTGCCGCGGCCTTCGCTGGCGAGCATTTCGGCGATTCGAACCTGCGGCTCGGCCCAACTGGGAGAATGAGCAGAGGCGACGCGCCAATTTTCCAATGCCAGGGAATTTTCGCCCATACGCAAGTAGGCTTCGCCTAGGAGATAGGAGATGACCGCGTTGTTGGGCGCATGCTGCAGGGCTTGCTGGAATTTTTCCAGGCGGGTTTTCAGCGAGGGGTTGGAATCGGAGCATTGAGTTTCCAGCGTGGTGTACCAGGCGACGGCAGCGGGTTCGTTGGATCGGCCGGATAGTCCGTCGATGAGTGCTAGCGCATCGGACTTCTTATTTAGCTGATAAAGGGAGAGAGCTTTGAAAGCCACCAGATCGGCGTTGGTTTTGTCCGAGGCGGCGGTGGCGGGAGTCACATTCGGCAGCAGATCGATGGCCTGCTGGAACTGACGGTTTTGCCAGAGCCGCTGCGCCAGCGGGGGCAGGAGGGAGGGGTCATTGAGTTTTTGGGCGGCGCGGGTGAGGAGTTCAAGCGATTCGCTGTAATGGCGAGTGCGATCCAGCAGCGAGGTGGTGAAATTGACGAACTGAGTGTCGGGCGGGTCCTACTGGGAGGCCTTGAGCAGGAGCTTCATCGCGGCGGCGTTCTCGGTGTCACGTTCTTCGGAGGTGTCGGCGGAGCTGATGGTGAAGCTGTAGGCCATCACCTGCACGATCAGGAATCGCGGATCGTTGGGAAAACTCTTTTGCAGGGCGGCGGCGCGGTCCTGAAGCTCCTGCGGGGGGCGGTTCAATTGTTGCATCAGGTAAAGCGCCCGATCCTGCATCTCCAAGTCGGTGGGGTTGGCCTGGCAATAGCGCTGGGTCGCGTCGAAGGCCTCGTCGAATTTGCGGTCGCGGGTCTGAATTTCGGCGATCGATTTTAATGCGGTCAGATCATCCGGATTGGCGCGAAGCAGATCGTGAGCCAGATCGAGGGCGTCGGCGGCGTATAGGCTGACGGGCGTTTCCATGCCAAGCAGGAAATGCTGGGCTTCGACGTCGGTTGGCTGAAGGTCACAATAAACGTGGGCGAGATGGACGGCCTGCTGAATGTGGCTTCCATCGAGCGTGGGAACCTTGCTGCGGGCGATGGCGAAGTCCAACAGGGCATCGGGATCGGTCTTTCGCTTGGTGCAATAGATACTGAGTTTATCGATGGCGGTGGCGTAATCGCCGGCGCGGAAGGCGGCGATGCCGTCGGCCTTGATGGCGTCGATCTTCTGGTTGGCGAGGTAAATTCGCCAGCGGTAAAGCCCAAAGCCGACGGTCAGCGACAAGGCGGCGACCAGGATAAGAATGACCATCCGACGTTTGGTTTTGGGGCGTATGCTCATGATCGTGTCACCTTGCGGAAGACGCGAACCATCGTTTTCCAGATGATCCAGAGATCAAGCATGAGTCCGCGGTTCTCGACGTATTCGATGTCGTACTTGATCCATTCCTGAAAATCCGAGCCGCTCTGGCGGGTGCGGTGAATTTGCCACAGCCCGGTGATTCCCGGGCGAACGCTGAGGCGCGCTTCGCGCCAGGGGGGGCAATACTGGTTTTCGACGCGCGGACTGGGCCGGGGGCCGACGACCGACATCTGGCCGAGCAGGACGTTGATGAACTGCGGGAGTTCGTCCAAGTCGTATTTTCGCAAAACGGCTCCGACGCGCGTGAGGCGGGGATCGGTGGGGATGTAGAACTGGGGGCCGTCGGCTTTGTTCTGATTGCGGAGCTGTTCCTTCATTTTTTCGGCATCCTTGCGCATGGATCGGAACTTGATGCAGGGGAATTCGTTTCCGCCCATGGTTTCGCGGTCGTGGGTGAAGAAAAACGGACCGCCGTCCTCGAGCCAGATGGCGAGGATGATAAACGGATAGAGGGGCAACGTCAGCGCCAGGGCGATCAAACTAAAGACGACGTCGAAAGAGCGTTTGATCAGGCGGGCGGAGGCTGTGGAGTCTCGGATGGCGGCGGCCTGGGGGATTTCGGACGGCTCGATGGTGAGCCATTGGATGTCCTGAGTGGGGGGACGGTCGTTGGGGTCGTCCCAGATAATGGCGGGGCCGATGACGGTGGTTCCGGCGGCGACGTGGCGGCCGGCGCCGACCCAGACGGGGCCGATGAAACGGGCGTCGGGATCGATGCTGCTCTTGGGGTCCTTCCAGACTTCCGGTTCGACGAAGAGAGCGCGATCGATGGTGGAATCGGGGTGCGACCAGCGGGTCATCAGATGCCTGAGATAAACGGCGATTTCCTGATCGAGGCTGCGGTCGAAGACGCGGCCGTCGACGGAGAGAGTCACGCGTTCGTGGCGCGGCGTGTATCGGCGGAGGCGTCGCCAGCCGCTGAGGGGGTCGGGGGAGGCCTGCCAGAGGCGGGCGACTTCCCGATCGGGGGTGAGAACGGCGCGGGCGAGGCGCAGATCGGCGGCAGTGTCGTAGAGGCGCTGGAAACGGATGAAGCGGTTGGAGTTGTCGGTGATGACGCGCTCGCGGTAGCCGCGTTCGCGGTCGTCGTGGAGACGGAGGAACAGGACGGTCGGCTTGAGCCAATTGAGGGTTTCGATGACCGACCCCATGCGGAATAGAACCAGCGAGCGCGGGTCGGTGAGGAGATAGAGTTCGGCGTCGCGGACGATTTCGGAGGGTTCGCCCTGGCGGACGACCTGGATGCCGCGGGCGGCCCAATATCGGTGATGCAGGGCGAGGGGGTCCAAACCCCAGATGGTATGGTTCTTGGCGGCAACGGCCGGACTCTGGGCGAGTTCGGGTGCGAGGGCGATCATGGAGGGAGAAGCTACCATGGGCTTAGCGTGCCAAACAGTTCAACGTCTCGCTTGGCCGCGGGCAAGGGCGCGCCGGTCGCATCAGGAATGCTCGCCATGGGAACCAAGTCCGGAACGGACGGAGGAGGCGACGGCGGTGACGACGGGTCCGATGCGGTCGCCGTTGCCGTTGGCGCCGCCCATGGGATGCAGACTCATTCGGCTCATGGATTTTTCGAAATCCTGAGCCTGGGCTCGGTTGAAGACGACGCCGGCGAGTTTAGCGCCGATGGCGTGGAGATGTGCCAAGGCGCGGTCGACGAGGTGGCGTTGCTGTCCGCGGGAGACGCAGAGGATGACGCCGTCGGCGGCGACGGCCATTGGCGAAGCCTCGATGCTGCCAAGGATGGGGCCGGTATCGATGATAATCACGTCGAAATGATTGCGGGCTTCGAGCATGAGTTTTCGCACGGAGGCGGGGGCGATGGAGCCGGTGTATCCGCCCATGGCGCGTCCGACGGGGAGCAGGAAGAGATCGGTGACATCGGTGTTGTGAACCAGGGGGAGGATATCGCGGGAGGCCATGGCTTCCAGGACGCCGTGTTCGGTGGTGATGGCGAGGCGTGCCGTCAGGCCGCCGCCGACGAGATCGCCGTCGATCATGAGGGTGCGCGAGCCGCTGGCGGCGAAGGAGAGGCCGAGCGCGAGGGTCAGGCTGGTTTTTCCGTCGCCGGAGGAACCGCTGGTGACGGTGAAGGCACGGCGGTCGAGATTGTGGCCGGTGATCTGGAGGATGGTACGGATTTGATGGACGCAATGAGCGGCGGTGGCGGCCTGGTCGGGATCGGTCAGGAGATCGGGCAAATTGGGGAGGATGCCGAGAAGGTGGACACCGCCGAGGTCGGCGTGGGTTTCGTCGCTGTACCGGAGACGGCCGTCGAGGAGTCCGATGAGGACGACCACGCCGGCGGGCAAAAAGCCTCCGCCGAGGAGGCCGAGGAGGGCGTATTGCAGACGTTTGTCGTGCGCCGGTTCGGCGGCAATGCTGGGCTCGCTGATGATTTCCAGCTGGCCGGACATGAGGGATTTTTGCGAGTTGAGGGCGTCGAAGTCCTGGTTGATCGCCTCGAGATCGCGGGTCTTGGAGCTAATTTTGTCCTGCACCTCGCGGATCATTTCCATCTGCTGGCCGATTTCGTGGCAGAGGGCGTCCTGGCGATCGTGCTGATCTTTGAGGATGTTCATGCGCAGGCGCGTGGCTTCGAGGTTGGCCTGGAGATTGACGACGACGGGCGTCAGGCCGCTGAGCGTGCCGAGACGGTAATTCTTGTTCCAGGTTTCGACGTATTGCTGAATCTCGGAGTTCAGGACATCCAAGTCGTCCTGAGCCGACTGGACGGCTGGATGGTTAGGGCCGAACCCCTCGCGCTGCATGCGCTGGAGAATCTGAGTGAGTTGGATGCGCTGGCTGATGAGGCTGCGCATCTGCAGGTCGCCGAGATTGGCGATTTGAGTTTCGCTGACGGCGCCGGTGGAATCGGTGGGTTTGGCGCCGTCGGGACTGGGGAGATTGGAGCCGGCGGAGGTGCCGGAATTGTTCGCCATGGCGACGGCGGCCTGAGCTTCCTTGTACTGCTGCTCGGCGTCGCTCATTTCGGCGTCGAGATGAGCCAACTGCTGCATTTGCGAGCTGGAGAAATCGCCCAGATCGGAGGAGCCGTATTTTTTGGACAGGTCGGAGAGCTGTGCCTCGAGCAATTGCAGGTCGTTGCCGATTTGGCCGCGCATGCTGTCGAGCTGGTTGATTTTGTGGGTCAGCAGAAGCGGGTCTTCGGATTCGTAGAAATCCTGGTAGGCCTCGCACATGACGGTGGCGCCGACCTGAGCGACGCGGGGATCGGGATCGGAAAAGCCGATGCGGATCAGTGAGGTATTGGCCATTTCCTCGACGTCGAGATTGGAATAGAAATCGTCGACGGCGCCGTCGTCGTGGCTGCCGCCGATGGCGGCCCATTTGGGATTTTTCAGGGCGAGTTGGACCATATCGCGGCTGTCGATGACGGCGGCCTGGGAGTGAATCAGGGTGCTGTAGCCGGGGAGCATTTCGTCGGTGCTGCTGCGTGCGGAGGGGATGGTCGGGCTGAGATAGATGCGGCCGTCGCTTTCGTACATGGGTTTTTTCCCGAAGTACCCGAAGAGGGCGCCGGTGATGCCGAGAACAGCGCCCAGGCCGATGACCAGGGGATAGCGTCCGCGCAGCAGGCGGTGAATTTTCTTGAGTCCGGTCGGAGCGGGAGCATGACCCGGAGGATTAATCCCAGCGGCCAAGGAGCCGTACCCGTCGCGTGCCGCAACGGGCAATCCCGCCGCCTGAGCTAGTTGCATATCGCTGGTCATATCTAATTCCCTCCGGTGTCGCGGTTCATGAGCGTCCGGATTACGTTCTGAATTGGGGAGATCAGATCGATGAAGGCGCCGTCGCGTTGATCGGCGTTCATCGAGCCTGACATCACCACCTGGAACTCCGCGGCGCCGCAATAGCGCC
>JBEKPV010000082.1:0-19028 GCA_049520395.1 Tepidisphaeraceae bacterium | reverse complement strand
AAACCCCATCGCGCTCCTCCTCAGCGATCAAATCGGAGAGCACGATTCCGCCCCGGCTCCCGCTATCACCCCGCAACCGATCGAAGCCGAATATTCTGGCGCGATTGCGATCGCGCCCACGCTCCAGACGAATTCGGTTTTCGCCTCTGCCCAAATAATTGCGCCGCAACACGCCGCGAATTCAGTAATTCACATGATGGCCCTGGCCGCCGCTGCGACCATTCCAACGTCGGCCCCCGCCGCGCTCGCAACAGTCGGCGCCGCATTCCGCGTAGATTCCGCGGCTCCAGTAGACGGCTCGGCGCAGGAGGATCGTTGGTTGGTCGCCGTCGCCGCCGCCGTGGCGATTGCCGCTCAAGGCGCAAAATCGCGTAAACAAAAACGCGCGCCCGCGCCCGTCAAAGTTTGCAACTAAATGGCAAAGCGCGTCTTTCCCCGAATGCCCGTTCCAATTACTCCCACTCCGCGCGCAATTGCGCGATCTGTTTACACTGCCCCAGCAGCGGCTCCACATCTTTAATATTCAGCATCGTGGCGGCGTCGCTTTTCGCATTCTTCGGATCCGGGTGACATTCAAGAAATAGACCATCCACGCCCGCCGCCACCGCCGCCCGCGCCAGCAGCGGCGAAAACTGCGGATTTCCCCCGCTTTGCGTCCCCTGCCCGGCGGGCTGCTGCGTGCTGTGGGTTACGTCAAAAATCACCGGGCGGCCAAATTGCCGCATCACCTGCAGACCCGTGAAATCGTTCACCAATCGGTTGTACCCGAAAAAAGTTCCGCGCTCGGTCAGGAGAATATTCTCGTTACCCGTCGACTTAATTTTCTCTACCGCGTTCCCCATTTCCGCCGGCGACATGAATTGCCCTTTTTTCACATTCACCCATTTGCCCGTGTTTCCGCAAGAGATCAGCAGGTCTGTCTGCCTCGCCAGGAACGCGGGAACTTGCAACACGTCGACCACTTTTCCCGCCTCCGTGGCCTGGTCGACTTCATGAACGTCAGTAAGAACCGGAACCCCGATCTCGCTCTTCACGCGGCTCAGCACAATCAGTCCATCGGTCAAACCCGGCCCGCGAAACGTGGAATTGCTGGATCGATTTGCCTTATCGAAACTCGCCTTGAAGACATAAGCCAGCCCCAGTTTGTCGCAAACTTTTTTCAGATGTGAAGCGATGCTGAGACAAAGCTCGGCCGATTCGATGACGCACGGCCCGGCAATCACCAGCAAGGGACATCGATCGCGATGCAGAATATCGGCTGCGCCCTTCACGCAGGCACGATAAATGCCAGCCGCCGCGGAAGCAAGCTGAACACCACCGGGGTAAATCCCGCCGGGTCCCCGTCGATTTGCACCGGCACCGGATCGGGCGAATCCACGCGGATTTCGGTGCCGCGGGCGTAGACGACGCCTTCGTCCAATATGTGTTCTCCCGCTGCCGAGAGGAGGAATTGGCGAATGGAATCCGCCGGCGATTTCACGGGGATGACGCAAAGGTCCAGCAATCCGTCATCCGGCCGCGCCCCTGGCAGCACCGGAAATCTCGTGCCGTACTCGCTGATGTTGCCGATGAAGGCTACCGCCGGCACCGGCGCAAAGACCAGCTTCCCATCCAGGTGAACTTCGATCGGGCGATAGGGATAACATAGCAACGTCCGCGCCGCGGGCCACACAAAATGGCCATAGGTGATCGGACCCTTTCTCGCTCGATGTGCTTCATGCACGATATGCGCGTCGATTCCCACGCCAGCCATGACCAGAAACGGTTCGCCATTGGCTGACCCCACATCAAACTGCCGAACCCGTCCCTGTCGCAGCGACTCCAGGACGCGCTCGGCCAGGTCCGCGTCTCTCCAGTCGATCCCGAGATGTTTTCCCATTACATTCGCGGTCCCCGCCGGAACCAGCAACATCGGCGGCGGGGGGGTATTTACACTCAGCATCGCTTTAGCCACCTGCCGCACCGTTCCATCTCCCCCGATTACGATCGCCGCATCGGCTTTACCTTCCGCGAGTCCCGCCGTCTGGGGGGAATCCAAAATCACCCGCGTAACCAATCCCCCCGCTTGAAGTCTAAGCGCTAAAGTGTCCGCCAACTTACGACCTCTGCCCTTGCCGGCGTTGGAATTGGCGAAAAGGATTACTTCGCGGACGGAAACGCCCCCCGAGCCCGTTCGGTTGACAGAACGTGTCGCCACCCATTTAATAGTACCACTTCGTCTCCGGCCGGCCAATTTCGCCCCGGACCGACGCGGGAGCAGCGAAACAAATATCTTTAGCTACAGGATGGATCGTCAAGATGAGCGATGCGAGTGTTTCGTCGATCAACGAGCGGGCGGCCGAAGAGTATTACCGGCGTGGCATGGAATCCGAACAAGCGGGCCTGCACGAAAAGGCCGTTGAGTTTTACGAGCGCTCGCTCAACGAGAATCCAGATCACGAAAACGCGGCCTTTCGCCTCGCGGTCCTCTACGACCGCCGCGCTGAGGACGCCAAGGCCATCGAACTATACGAACGCATCTGCACCAGTCCTCCGGTTCATCTCAACGCCCTGATGAATTTGGCCGTCCTCTATGAGGACAACAACCATTACGATGAAGCCCATCGTTGTCTGGACGCGGTACTGCGGACCAGTCCCAACCACGTGCGGGCTCGCCTTTACATGCGCGATGTCGAATCGGCCCGCAGCATGCATTACGACGAAGATGTCGATGGCCGCGCCGATCGCCGCAGCGCGGTGCTGAATGTTCCCGTCACTGATTTCGAGCTGTCCGTGCGCAGCCGCAACTGCCTGAAAAAGATGAATATCCGCACCCTCGGCGATCTTCTGAAAACCACCGAGCAGGAACTGCTCAGCTATAAAAATTTCGGGGAGACCAGCCTCAACGAAATCAAAGCCCTGCTGGCGCAAAAAGGATTGCGCCTGGGTCAGGCATCCGAGGAGGCCAAAACCGGCGCCCTGCGTCCCGCCGCCGCGTTGGAAGGGAACATCGCCCCGGAAATTCTGGTTAAGAGCGTCGGCGATTTGGAACTATCCGTCCGCAGTCGAAAGGCCCTGCAGCGCCTGAACATCAACAGCCTCGGCGACTTGGCCGCTCGCACGGAAGACGAGCTGCTGGGCTGCAAGAATTTCGGCCAAACGAGCCTGAACGAAATCAAACAGCAACTAGGCACGTTCGGCCTAAACCTGCGCCGCCTGGAAGAATAAAGCACCGCGCAGACCGTAATCAGGCATTATCAACCCGCACGCATCTGGCACGGAGGCCACCATGCGACAACTCCTCCCTTTGTGGCTGTGCCTGGCCCTGCTTCTCCCCTGGGGATGCAGCGAACAAACGCCCTCAACCAGCGTCTCGGCCAACAATCCGCGTATCCGCGTCCTACTTCTATCAGATGCCACGACCGCCACTCTAAAATGCGAAGGCCCCGTCCAACTTTGGCTCGATTCCGCTCCAACCCCGCGCTTGATCCGTCTAGGTTCCGGAGTCCAATTAACTCTGTCCACAAATAACTGGACCCTGGGCTCAATCCCGCTGGGCTCGGGCGTCCTCACGATTCAAGCCACGGGTGGTGAGCTTTCCGTCAACGGAACATCCTATCGCGGCTTCTTCCGTTTCATCCCGTTGAGCGCGGGAACATTTCAGGCCGTCAATGATTTGGACATCGACCAGTACATAGAAGGCGTCGTGGCGTGCGAGATGTATCGCGATTGGCAGCTGGAAGCGTTTAAGGCTCAGGCCGTCGCTTCGCGCACGTACGCACTTTACGAAGCGCGATCCACCGGTGTCGGCAGGGCCTGGGATGTCTTCCCCGATCAGCGCAGCCAGATGTACGGCGGAATTTCCGGCGAGACCGCGCAGAGCCGATTCGCGGCTGAGGCAACCAGCGGAGTCGTCCTCACCTACGGCCCCGGCGACGGAAAAATCTTCAAGGCCTATTTCACCAGTTGCTGCGGCGGCGTCGCACAAGCCGCCTCCGATGCCTTCCCCGGCGATCCGTACATCCCGCCCCTCTCCGAACAATATCGCGGCGCCTGTTGCAACGCGTGCAAATATTTTAATTGGGGACCGATCACGCTGACCAAGTTGGAACTCTCCCGCCGATTTCGTTTGTGGGGCCAGCGCCTCGCCGCCGCCAAGGGCCAGCGCGTCGCGGAGGCGTCCATCGCCGACATCTACCGCATGGACGTTCAAGCGCAGAATCGATACGGCAGGCCCACGCGGGTTCTGGTCACGGATATTCGCGGCGTGCAATACTCGCTGGCCGCCGAGGATATGCGCGGCGCGGTCAACACCGATGCCGCTCCCGGCACCACGCTGCCCAGCAGTTTTTGCAAAATTAACGGCGATCCCAATCTGAACTCCGTGACATTTTTCGACGGTCACGGATTCGGCCACGGCGTGGGAATGTGTCAGTGGTGCGCCGAAGCGCGTGCCGCCGCCGGCCAATCTGCTGAAGAAATACTGCTGGCCTCTTACCCCGGGGCAAAGCTCGTCCGAGCCTATTGAAAAAAAAACCTGCGCTGGTGGCCACGAATCCGTCCCCCCCTGAGGGCACGGACGCACAGCATCACCGCTGCAGGTTCAACCCTCAAGATAACCCACATTTTGCGGCCTTAGTATGCGATTCGGGCCAAAGTGTCACATATTTTTTGCTTAAATGGATATAGGAAATTTTCCTATGTCGGTGATTCGCCCAAGGCGTGGGTTACGGCGTAGCGCAGCAGCTCGGCGCTGCTCTTCAGACCCAGCTTCTCCTTGATGTGCTCTCGATGAACCTCGATCGTTGCCCGATCATTTGGAAGACTTCCAGTTCCCGGTCGGATAGGTGCGCCAGCGGGCTGGTGGCCGCCAGTGAACGGCCCTGGGTGATCCGCCCCAGAAGCGACGCGTTCATCCGCTCGCTGAGCCAGACCCCCCCGGCCAGGATGCGGCGAAGGGCGTCCATCACTTTATCGGTTGCTTGCGCCTTCATCACATAACCCTGAGCCCCCGCCCGCAAAACTCGCTCCGCCCACAGGTCTTCGTCGTGAATTGAAAGAACCAGAATCGGCAACGTGGGTCGCAGGGCACGCAGCTCTTTGATCAATTCCAGCCCGGGTTTTCCGGATAGCGACAGATCCGTGATCACGACGTCGGGATTCGTCTCTTGCACTTGCCGCATGGCTTCCTCCGCGGATTCCGCCATGGCGCAGACGGTCAGATCCCCTTCAAGCTCGATGCGGGCGGTTAATCCTTCCCGAACAATCGGGTGATCATCCACCAGCAGGATGCGGGACGGCGCCTTTTCCACGGTTGACGGCGATTTGTTCGCGATTGGGGGTGTTTGTGTCATCGGATGTAGATATCGGACAAGTGCAAATGACCGATGTGCCGCCGGGGCCGCTGCGGATTTCCAGCGACGCGCCGATCAGACGCGATCGGTACTGCATGACGTTAAATCCCATTCCCTTCCGCCGCCCTTCGGCGGGAGGAAGCCCGACGCCGTCGTCATGCACGGATAGCGTCACGGCGGAGGATATTGTATCCAATTCGATGCGAATTTGCTTGGGATTTGCGTGGCGAACCGCGTTATTGGCCGCTTCCTGGGCAATTCGAAACAAATGCAGGGAAACCGAGCGGTCGATCCAGTTGGGGGCCCCCCGGCAGATCACCGTGCAGGGCCTGCCGAGCGAGGTCTGCACTTTCAGAGCCATATCCCGAAGGGCGACTTCCATCCCTTCGGGGTCCAGATCGACCGGCGCCAGCCCCCGCGCTAGTTTTCTCATCTGATCCAGGGTTCGGTTCGCCAGTCCGGCGATTCGGCCCGCCTCGATGGATTCCGGCTCATTGTGGGCCGCCAATCGCTGACGAAGGTTTTGCGTCAATAGTGCGATGCCGGTCAGCTCTTGTCCGATTCCGTCGTGGAGATCGTGGCCGATCATCATCTGTTGGCGATCGCTGATCTCGAGCAATTCTTTTTCCAAGGCGCGCAATTCGGTGATGTCGCGGGTGACTTGCGCAAAGCCCGCGGGGCGGCCGGATTCGTCGTGCAGGGCGGTGCTGATGACGTTGGCCCAGAACCGGTCGCCGTCGCGGCGCACGCGCCAGCCTTCTTCCTCGTAACGGCCATGTTGAACCGTCTCGCGGAGATCGGCGGCGGGTTTGTCTTTTGCGACATCTTCGGGGGTGTAAAAGGCGGCCGAGTCTCCGCCGATGGCTTCTTCCTGCTTGAAAGCGAAAATGCGCTCCGCGCCCGGATTCCAGCTGACGATTTTGCCGGCGGCGTCGAGCATGACCAGGGCGTAATCCGCGACGCCGTCGACGAGCAGGCGGAATCGTTCCTCGCTTTGGCGGAGCAATTCGTTGGACCTGCGTAATTCGGAGGTTCGCTGGAGAATGCGGTCTTCCAGTTGTTCGTTGGCTCGTTGCAACGCCGCCTCGGCCCGTTTTCGCAAAGAGGTGAGCGAGCTGATGATCAGCGCTACGGCAAGGAAGATGAGCAGACGGAGCGTGTCGTCCCAGCCGAAGCCCACGGAGCCGACGGGATTGAGAAAGAAGAATTTTCCGGTGATGTATCCGGAGAGGCCGGTGGCGATGAGTCCGGGCCCCAGCCCGCCGATCCAGGCGGCCAGCATGACCGCGGCGAAGAAGAGGGGTTCGGTGCTTTGGCCGACGACGGGGTTCAGAGCCCATGCCAGGGCGGCTGCCAGCAGGGATAGGGAGATCGCCAAGCCGTAGCGAAACACCAAGTCGGCGGCTTTTCTGGGAGGAACATGTGCGAGCGGTTTGGCCAAAGTACCCGCGACAGGAGTCGAACCTGTGACCTCCGGTTTAGGAAACCAGCGCTCTATCCAACTGAGCTACGCGGGCTCGGGATTAAACGCTATCGCGCGCAATGGAGGCTGGCAAGATGTCGTGGGAAATCGCGCGGTGGGTCGGGTTTTGAATGTTTATGAGTAAGCGGGGCGCACACGCTGGTGTGCGCTTGCCGGGGTGGTGACGCGGGAAAGTTGGGGATGGAGGATAAATGCTGAATGCTGAATGATGAATGATGAATGATGAATTGTTTACATGGTTGTGACCTTTGGGGTTCGGCCCCTCACCCTTACCCTCTCCCCGGGGTACCGGGGAGAGGGGAGAGAAGTTTGGACGGCGCACACAACGGTGGGCGCGGGTTTGTACGAAGAACTGCGCTCACCTGTTGTGTGCGCCTGCCGCTTCGACCATCGCCAAAACTAATGGCGCTGGACGGGCGGGGACAGATTCCGGGTCGCTGGGCGGTCAAGCGCTTGGCCGACCATGCTCCGGGGGTCTGCGTCCAATTTCTGGGAAACAGTTGCTAGTTGTTAGTTGCTGGTTGCTAGTTGCTAGTTGCCAGTTGCTAGTTGCTGGTTGCCAGTGAGTCGAAGGGAGTCTGTGGCAGCCGGACGTCAATGCATTTCTTCGCGTTCTCGGTTCGACGTGCTCACCGCAGGTGCGTGGCTTCGCGGTAAATCTGATTTTTTTACCCCCGGCGCGCCGGGACGAAGGACGCGAAGGATTCGTTCATCAAACTGAGAGTGAAATTTACGCTTAAAAAAAGCATGCCCCCCTATATATATAGGCGGCGCCTGAAGGTTTTTGCGCGCGGAATTGATGTAAGTTGCGCGCGGGGAATTGCAAGTTGCGAGGTGGGCGAGGGTTGAAAAATTAATGGGGAAAAATTTGAAGATTTTTTGGAGGGGAGTTTTGGCGCTTTTAAACCGGGGACGGGGGGACGCGGTGCTCGGTTCGACAATGCTCACCGCAGGTCGCACGCGCCGCTAAATATGGGGGGACGCAATGGCGGGCCCTTCGGCCCCGGCGCGCCGGGACTCAGGGCGGGCCCTTCGACGGGACTCAGGGCGGGCTGGTGGGTTTCTTTTTGGGGATTGAGGCGTCAGGGGAATGCGGCGGAGAATTGGGCGATTAGGAGGCGCTGAACTTCCGGGTGGGATGGAGCGGCGGGGCCTAGAAGTTTGGCGATGCTGGTGATGGGGCGTGAAGGTAAGCCGCAGGGATTGATGAGGGTGAAACCGGATAGGTCGGGGGAGACGTTGAGGGCCAGGCCGTGGAGAGTTGTGCCGCGTCGGATGCGGACGCCGATGGCGCAGATTTTGGCGGGTTGGGCGGCGTCGATGGTCCAGACGCCGACGGCTTGGGGATCGGTGGTGGCGTGGATGCCGATTTTTGAGAGGGCGGCGATGACGATGGATTCCAGTTTGTGGACATAGCCGCCGACGCTGAGGCGATGATCGATGAGGCGGATGATCGGGTAGGCGACGATCTGGCCGGGGCCGTGGAAGGTGACGTCGCCGCCGCGGTCGCTGTGGACGAGTTCTACGCCGAGTGCGGTTAGTTGCTGCTCGGTTTGGAGGACGTTGTGGCCCTCGTCGCCGCGGCGGCCAAGGGTGATCACCGGGGGGTGCTGGACGATCAGCAGTTCCTCCTCGCCGCCGGCGGCGACGGCTTCGTGCGTGCGTTCCTGAATCGCCCAGGCCTGGCGGTAGGGCATCAGGCCTAAATCGGTGACTTTCATCAATAGATAGATTAGGAGGCGACGAGATTTGTCGCCACCGGGGTGCGATAGGCTTTGATTGCCGGGACCAGGCCGGCGATCGCGGCCAGGATGACTACGCCCACGATATAGAGAATTTCGAGCGCGCTGATATGCGTCCAATTGAGCGATTCGCCGAACATTTCCTGCATGTACAACGATCCGAATCCGGCCGCGGCGTGACCCGCGAGCAGGCCGAGAATTGAGCCGAATAGGGCCACCATTCCGGCTTCCAGGCAGATTAAAGTCAGGATCGTTTGCCGCGTTGCGCCCAGGGCGCGCATGATGGCGATTTCTTTCAAACGTGCGGAGACGGAATTGTAGATGCTGACGAGAATTCCGACGGCGGCGACGACCGTTACCAGCGAACAGATGAGCAGGAGCATGAGGCGGGTGGGTTTCAGGAAGACGTCGAAGAAGCCGCGCATGACCTCGGCGGGATTGCAGGCCATGACGTCGGTGCCGTTGTTGAGATTGTATTCGAGGTATTTCTCGGTCACGCCGCCGCGCGATTGGACGAGGATCGCGGAGAGGGCCCAGGCGTCGGGGGAAATGGTCAAGCGAAGTGTTTGGTCGTGGGTGTTGAAATCGTAATACTTGAAATGCTGGATGCCATTGGCGTCGGGAGGGGGCGGCGTTTCATCGCTGGCGACGAGGCTTCCGATTGGGGGCAAGCCGTTGCGGAGCTGGGCCTGCTGAAGCAGGCCAAGGCCGTGCTGGGGGATGGTGTAGAAACTGAGCATGGAGATATAGAGGCAACGATCGTTTGCGGTGTGGGTGGGGTCGAGAATTCCGACCACTGTCCATTTCTGGGCGTGCATTTCCGGCGGTTGGCCGGGCGTCGGCGTGCCGTGCATGGCTTGGAATTGGTCGCCGATTTTCAGGCCGGTCAGTTTGGCGACATCGCAGCCGATGACGGCTTCGAATTTGTTGGCGGCGAAGACGTTTCCCTCCGCGACGTGCATGTGGCGGTTCGGACGATAATCGATGATCTGATCGTCCGGGAGGGGATTTCCGAGATCGTCATATCCAAACAGCTTGGGCAACGTGCCGATGATCCGATATTTGCCCTGATAGGTATCCCCAACCACAATCGGCGCGGCCAGTCGAACGTATGGGTAAAGATCGCCCCCTTTGAGCAACCGACCATAGACCGAAAATGGGATATTTCCTGGACTAACATCCATGTGATAAATCGTGTTCAGCACCAGTTGCAATTGCGACCCTTTTTTGCCGATCACGGCGTCGAAACCGTAATCGCTTTGCCCGAAGAGGGATTCCGATTCGCGGCCCATGACGAGGATGGCAATCGCCAGCCCGACGCCGAGCATGACGGAGATCATGGTCAGCCAGGTGGAGAGGGCCCGCTGGCGCATTTGCTTGAGGACGAGCTGGAAGTAATTCACGCGGCGCGCCCCCCCGCCGGTGCGGCGGCGCGATTGAACTCGGACAGTTTCAAAACTTTGGGGAGCTGCCCGGCAATATCCAGATCGTGAGTGACCAGGAGGAGGGAGGAATTGATCTCGCCGCAGAGTTTTCGGATCAGCTCCAGAACCTGCTGGGCGCTGGCGGCGTCGAGGGCGCCGGTCGGCTCATCGGCCAAGACGAGTCGGGGGCGATTGGCTAATGCTCGCGCGACCGCGACGCGCTGCTGCTGGCCGACGGATAATTTTTGCGGGCGATAGTGCAGCCGATCGGAGAGGCCTACTTCGGTGAGTAAATGCTCGGCCCAGGCGCGATCATGCCCGCGGCCGGTGAAGCTCATTCCCAGGAGGACGTTTTCCAGAGCGGTGAAGCCGCCGAGGAGATGATGGGTTTGAAAGATATATCCGATATAGCGGCCGCGGAATTCGTCGCGTTGGGCTTCGGAGAGGAGAGTCAGATCGACCACGCCGTCGGCGCCGCCGGCGGTGGGACGGGAGGGGTCGTATCCGAACAGAACCCCCCCACTGTCGGGGGTGAGGATTCCGGCGATGAGATGGAGGAGGGTCGTTTTGCCGGAGCCGCTGGATCCGATGAGGGCGGATTGCTCGCCGTCGGAAAAGAATAGTTCCGGCACGTCGATGATCGGCACGACGCTGCCGTCGGGGCCGAGATAGTCTTTTTTCAAATTCCGCAATAAAAGGCCCATGCGCTGGTTCCCGCCTTCTGGAGGCTTTCGATGCAAGCGGACGAACCTCAATAGTCCGCGCAAATTCCTGGGGCGTCAACTTTAACAATCCACGCGCGGGCGAGTATATTGTTGCGAGTGCAATGGAGGCCGAAGGTGACCGAAGGCGAGTTGCAGGCGTCGGTCCTGAGTAATTATGGGTTGCGCATCGAAGCTGAGACGGCGCGATACGCGATGGAGAAGCTGCCGAAATCGCGCGAGGTGGCGGTTATCGGCACGGACGCACGCACCGGCATCCCCCGGCGGGAAATACTCCGGCGCGAAAATCTGATCTCCAATTTTTCTGAATCCTAAATTCCCATGATCAACATCGCACATGCGTACGCCCGCGCCGGATTGGTTGGGAACCCGTCGGACGGGTATTTTGGGAAGACGATTTCGTTCGTGATCCGCAATTTCAAGGCGACGGTGCGCCTTTGGGAGAGCCCGCATCTGGAGATTCTGCCAACGCACGGTGATCTGACGAAATTCGCTTCTGTTGAAGATTTTTTGCGCGATGTCCGGCTGAACGGATATTACGGGGGCATGCGGCTGATCAAGGCGACGGTGAAGCGGTTTTGCGATTATTGCCGGGAGCATGGGCGCGAATTGCATCGGCGGAATTTCACGATCGACTTTCAGACCGACATTCCGCGGCTGGTGGGAATGGCTGGGAGCAGCGCGATCGTGATTGCCACGTTGCGGGTTTTAATGCAATTTTTCGAGTTGGAGATACCGCTGCATTATTTGCCGACGCTGAGTCTTTCCATTGAACATGAGGAATTGGGATTGAATGCGGGGTTGCAGGACCGGGTGATCCAGGCGTATGAGGGGATTGTATATATGGATTTCGACCGGGTGCTGCTGGAGAAACGCGGGTATGGGGAGTATGAGGCGCTCAAGCCTGAGCGGATGCCGCCGTTGTATATCGCTTACGATCCGGACCGGGCGGAGATCAGCGATGTGGCGCATCGGAATTTGCGCGCTTTGTTCAATGCGGGGGATAAAACGATCGTCAGCGCGATGCAGAAATACCGGGAGCTGACGGATCAGGCGAAGGCGGCGCTTCTCAGCGGGAATTGGACGGAACTGGATAAGCTGATGAACGCGAATTTCGACCTTCGGCGGACGATTATGAATATCGCACCGGAGAATTTGCGGATGGTCGAAGCGGCCAGGAGCGTGGGAGCGAGCGCGAAATTCGCGGGCAGCGGGGGCGCGATCGTCGGATTGTTTCACAGCGGCCGGCAATATCAGGAACTGGTGGATGCATTGGGTAAAGTGCGCTGCACGGTGCTGCGGCCGCTCGTGTTCGAAGCTTAGAATATTCAAATCGTCATTGAATCGTTAAAAAGAAAATTGAATTCGGTTGAATTGCATTTTGGTTCTCCGCGTTTTTCCGATCTTGACGTCTTTGGCGTTGCCGGCGGTTCAATCCGCATTTCGTTTGACGAGGAAATTCCGCGCGAAATGTATTGACGGCAACTTTGTGCGCGTTATCTTCTTAGCCGTCGGTTGAAAATCTTTTGACGCGGACCGAAGTTGGTGGCTCCTCTTCGGTCCGCTTTTTTATTTCCGCTTGCGAGCCACGAACGCGCGAATCTGGTTCAGGGTCATGCAATTAATCACGTCGGAAGCTGCGGCCCAGGCGCGGCGGGCCACGTAAATGCCATATTGCATCGCCCCTAAACCGGCGATGCTGTGGGCATCGGTGTCGATGGACAACTTCACGCCGGCCAGCAGCGCGGCCCGCGCCTGAATGTCGTTTAAATCCAATCGCGGCCAGCTGGCGTTAATTTCCAACGCGGTGCCCGTCTGGGCGGCCGCTTTGAAAATCCTGGCGGTATCAAACGCGAGCCCCTCGCGCTCGAAAATCAGCCGGCCGGTCGGATGACCGATGACATTCACGTAGCGATTTTCAATCGCGCGAAGTAAGCGATCGGTCGCCTTCTCCGGGGGCTGCTTGAGCGCGACGTGCGGACTGGCGACGACGAAATCCAACTCCTTCAAGATGGCGTCCTCAAAATCGAGATGACCATCGGCCAAAATATCCACTTCGCAACCGGCGAGCAGCGTGATCCCCTTCATCCGGTCCGAAACCCGGCGAATTTCGGCGGCGTGTTTCATGAGGCGCTCGGCGGTGAGGCCGTTGGCGATCACCTGCGTCTTGGAGTGATCGGTAATGGCGAGAAATTCATAGCCGCGCGAAAGGGCCGCCTCGGCCATCTGCTCGATGCTCGCCTGGCCGTCAGAGGCGGTGGTGTGGGAATGCAAATCGCCGCGAATTTGCGAGAGATTTATGAGTTTCGGCAGCTTGCCCGCCGCGGCGGCTTCGATTTCACCGCGATCTTCGCGCAACTCCGGATCGATCCATTCCAGGCCGAGTTTCGCGTAAACCTCCTGCTCGGTTTTGGCAGCGACCGGTTTCACGGCCGGAACTTCGCCGGGCTTCTTGCTCGCTTTTTCGTACTCGGCCAACTTGAACAAACCCCATTCGTTGAGCGTCATCTTTTTCGATTGCGCTAGCGCCCGCAGGTGAACGTTGTGCTCCTTGGAGCCGGTGAAATGCAGTAGCGTCGCACCGAAGTGAGATTTGGGGACGATGCGCAAATCCACCTGAAGCGATTGGGACGTGACGATGCTGGCTTTGGCGATTCCGTGGCCGAGGACGCGCGCGACCTCGGGAAATTTTACAAAAGAATCGGATACTTTCTGGGCGTCGGATTCGCTTTTGACGGCGCAGACCAAGTCCAGGTCGCCGACGGTTTCCTTTCGGCGTCTCAGACTCCCCGCCGCCTCGACTTGCGCGACTCCCGGGAGATTTCGCATGCGGGCGACGAGATTCTCGGCTATCGCCATCGCGGCGACGATTCCGATGCGCTTTCCCGCCTCGGCTCGCAGGGCCAGGCCCTGCTTGATCAATTCGATTTTCTTTTCGCCCATCCCAGCCAGGCCGTCGAGTTTTCCCGCGTCGATGGCCTTGGCCAATTCCTCGATGCTTGTGATCTTGCGCTCTTTCCAAAGCAGCGCGATCGTCTTTGGCCCCAGATTGGGAATCTGCAGCATCGGGATCAATCCCGCGGGCACGCCCTTGGCTACTTCATCGAAATCCTTGCTGCGTCCGGTTTTGACGAAATCTTCGATAATCCGCTGGCTGGAGGGGCCGACGCCTTCGATGTCTTTAAGCGTCCCGCCTTCAACGGCTTGTTTAATGTCGATCGTGGAATCTTTCAGGATGCGGGAAACTTTGGAAAAGGCGATCGCCTTAAAGGCGTTCTCCCCTTTGATGTCCATGAGGGCGGCGAAGGTGCGGAAGAGTTCGGAGAGTTCTCCGTTTAGGGACATGGCGGACAGATTAACGCCGACGGCGGCGGGCGAGCAAGGCCAAGCGGCTCATTGTCAATACAGCGCCGGTCTGCGTCACGAAGCGACGGCGGCGCTACGTCGCGGACGACGCATGCTCCACATCGCGGCGAGGCCGACGATCATCGTCGCCGACATCGGTTCGGGAACGTTGCTGAGCGTCCAATTCGTGCTGAGGATCAGCGAACTGCCCGTATTCCCGGAGGCGGCAAGTGTGGCGTCCCACTCAAAGGCGTAGCTGGCGTTGCCTTCAGTCGTCGTGGACGGCGCGGTGTCGGTCAGATGGGTGAACGTGCTGCTCATGCCGGTGATTTCGTTCAAAATCGTCGAGTTGTCCAGGTCGGCCTGATAATAGGAGGGATTCGTCGCTCCGCCGGTGTTCGGCTGGTTTTCCATCGTGGCCGTGCTGCTGGCTTGGCCGTCGTACTGCGTCGCGGTGTTGGTCGGGGTTCCGGATAGCTGAATCGTGCCGTTGCTCGGCTGATTGTTCAAGGTGAAGTTGCTGTACTCAACCAGCGTCAGCGGAAGAGAGCTGCCCGTGAGATTCGTCGCGGTAATCGTTTCGGTCATCGACGCGCCATTGGAAGTACCGGAGAGTCCATAGACGGTTTCGATTGAAAGCGTGGTATTGCCGTAGGTGACGTCCAGAGTGCTGGGGGCGGGGGCAGTATTATTGATCGCCGTGGGACCGCCGATGATGCCTAATGTATTGATCGGAGCGGTATTGCCGGTGGTGGTGCTGGTGTCGCGGAAATAGACGGTCTGCTGGCCGATCTGCTGGACGCCGCCGACGATCAGGCTGTCCAATCCCTCGGCGGGGGGAGTGCTGGTGCCGGTATTAATTTGCGCGGTGACGCCGCCGTTGTTAATGGTTTGGACGGCGCCTTGCGCGGGCAGTGAGGTGAAAGAAAACGCCGCGGCGGCGGCGGCAGCCGTAGCTGTAACCGCCGCGCGCCGCAGGGCGTCTCTCTGCGCTCCTACCAACCCTAGATGGCTCGGCAAGCAAATCAGCTTTCGCGTCGCATCCACGAAGCCGTTATCAGATTTTTTTATTACCACAGGCATTGATCTCTCCTCAGTACACCGACTCCAAAAACGTTCTTTTCACAGCCCGACCCACACGGCGGGCAACGATCCTTTGCTTTCGGCGCGGACTCTCCGTGCCGCCATCGCTGGCGCCGGCTCAGTAGCGCTAACTTCGGAATTCGATTTTTCGTGGTCTGCACGCGCCAAGAGAGCACGCGCCTCTGCCACGAGTTCACATTCCAATGCTTCCGCGACAGCTTTCGCCACCGCCGAAGTGATTCCAATCCGTGTCGAATCGCGCTTGCGCGCCACCCGCCCTCGTGCGCCATCCCTGGCTTGCTCCACCGCTACACCACTACACGCGCCGGTTAAACAAATTCCGGCCCATGCTACACATTTCGATTTTACGCTTCGGCAACCTGCATCGTGCGCGGATCGGGGTCTTCATCGCGGCGACGAGGCCGAGAGATAAAGATTCCGCCCATGCCCAGCAGTGCGAGCGACGAAGTCGGTTCCGGCACTGTGCAGATCTGCTTGTCGACGGTGATCAGATAGGACTGACCGGGCTTGAGTATCGGATCCCATTCGAAGGCCCACTCGCCATTCACATCGGTCCCAGTGGTTGACCCGGAGAGCGTCAAGCCCGAGGTCGTTTCAAGAGCACTGAGAAGCGGGAAGCTGGAACCGGTGCCCAAGCCCGCTTCATCTTCGGCCGCCGGCGCGCTGACCACGGTTTGGCTCGTGCCGCCGGTGGTGGACTGCGTCGCGGTATTTAATCCGGTGAGGCTTACATTCTGCCCGCCGGAATGGCCGGCCAAGGCCATGCTTGTGTAATCAAAAAAGTGATACGACAGATTGCTGGTGCCCGTGTTGGTGATCTGAATGGTTTCAGCCAGGTCCGCGGTTCCCGAGTGGGCCTGCCCACCGCTGAGCTGAAAGGTCACGCTCAGTTGGAAGGCTTGGGCAATGTCGGCATAGGTCACGTTCGCCCAGTTGTTGCTGCCACCGTTGGTGGACAGCGCTGTCTGACTGGTGAGGGTCAGAGAGTCGATCGAGCTTTGCGGCCCGGACGATCCGACGCGAAACCAGAACCATTCTTTGTTGAGCTGATTGGTGCCGTCGACGGTCCAGTTATCCACGCCGGCGTTTGAGGCCGGGTTGATGGAGAGACTGGAGTCTCCGTTTGAAAGGTTGATGACCGAAGCGTTAGCCGGCATGGCCGCGGCTCCGAGCAGCGAAGCGACCGCGGTCGCCGCCGCCAACATGATGGATTTGCTCTTCTTCATGATTCCAGCACCCTTCGCATTAGAAGGCGCGCTGGACCCAAGCCCGTAGCACCCTAGATCAGAATTGGAGTTGATGGTCTTCACAGCACTTCTCCCTTAATTTGGCTTGGGCCCAGCGGCCCCTAACTCTCTGCAACACCGATCAGCCATTCACGGACCAACCAATGAAGGCGTTACATTCCCGCCGTTCGGTTACGCCCGAACTGTGGCGTTTCGGCGCTGTCGAATTTCCCGGACAACACGTTGGCGATGGCATGCTCGCGAAGACGCGCGGTCAGGTTCAGCAGTTCGCCGGTGGTGGGCGTGGTGTCGAAAAGCGTGGTCGCTCCGAACATCCGCGCGGTCACTTCCTGTTGCTCTGAAACCGGGCCGCCGACCAGCGCCCATTTTTGATGGGGCCAGGCGGTCTTGAGGTGGCGCAGGAAATCCCACGCCGCCATATCGGGAAGCTTCAGTCCGACCATCAGGAAGTCGAAGCTGAGCATCCGAAGCATGTCGATCGCGCGGTGCCCACTGTGCACCGCTTGGAAGTTGAGCAACGCGGACCGTCCGACTTTGGCGGGCGGATCCACGCAAATGCCCAACACGGCAACTTGATCCTCTTGACTCTTGAACATGACGAACCTCTTTGGTTGGCAGTGAGACGGCTTTGATCGCTAACCTAGCGCTCTTACCCGTCCCCAGATTCCGCCATGCCCTAGAGCGAGCCGCGTGCCGCTTTGCGTTTTGGAAAAAAAGATTTTCGCAAGTCGTTACGCGACGCATGGATGGAACCTCGCCATTCAAAGTCATGTGCAAAATCCACAAATGTGGAAAAATGTTTATTTCAACCTGCGACCAGCGCGCCGTTTTGCGCGTAAGTCGAGGTATGTGCGTGAGCACGGATCGATCGGGTTATTTCAAACGTCGATGGTTGTTTTGAGCGGTCGAACGCCATGCCAATTTCGGCTTGGGAGGCCTCGAGGCTCGCCGCGGCCAGGGCCGGATCGGTTTCGCCCCGGGCGGTGCGCAGAACGTCCGAGAATGTGCGCCACTGGCAAACTTGGTCGATCGACGGCGGAGCATCGAACAGCGTCGATACGTTGAACATCCGCGCCGCGATCTCCTGCTGCTGCGAAAGGGGGCTTCCGACCAGCGCCCACTTCTGTTGCGGCCAGTTCGTCTTGACGTGGCGCATGAAGTTCCAGACCAGCATGTCGGGGAGCTTTAGGTTGACCAGGAGGAAGTCGAAGCGAACCAGCCGCAGCATGGCGATCGCCCGCCGGGCGCTGTAAACCGCGCGGAAATCCAACGTTCCAGAGCGCCCGGTGAACGATTCCGGCGTCACGCAAATCCCCAAAACCGATCCTCGTTCCTCTTGCTTGATGAACATGGCGAACCTCGCGTCGGACTTCCTGAGCCAGGCCGCTTCGCCCCGTGGCGTTTGGCCCGACTCGTCGATACGAACTGCCCTAAAGCGACCGGCGTGCCGACGACTTTTCGTCCGAGAATATTTTTTATAAGTTGTTAATTGACAGACAGATGTGAATATGGCATCCGCGCGCTACCTCGGCGCTTCGCAGATCAAAACGAGTTGTTTTAACCTGCCGTAAAATGTGGGTTATTGATGTAAAGTCCTATAAGATAACGAGTTATAGGACACTGTTTATTTTAACCAGCCCCGTTTGTTTTGATCGGCAAGATGCGGACCGCGCACTTTCGCCCGATAAAATGCGGTGATTCGTGATATTACGTTTATCCGGGTTTGTTGAATACTGAAGAAATCCGATCCCTTTTTAATTGACGAAATCGGCCTCGACTTCTATACCTAACTTATACCGAACTTAGAGGCTCGGACATGCAGCTTATTTCAACTGCCGGCGGCGCGCTGCGCAGGCGGAAAATAAATCCAATCGTTCCAACGCGTCCGCGCGTTTGGAGCGGCGCGCTGTCGGCGCTGGCGGATTTATTTCCCGACGACGGACTGCGCAGCGGCGCCGTGCACGAAATTTTCGGCGCCGGCGGCGCGGCGCCCTGGTCGTTCGCGTTGCTTCTGGCGCATGCCGCGGCGAATGTTTCGCCGCGGCGCAGCGCCATCGTCTGGTCCGACCCGCGAGGAGAACTCTATCCCCCCGCTCTCAGCGGCGCGCTGGCGATGCGAAATTTATTCTTACTTCGCGCCGGCGAGCCGGCGGAAGAATTGTGGGCGCTGGCGCAATGCATGCGCTCGCCCGCCGTCGCCGCGACGGTCGCTTCGCCATCCCGGCTTGGCGATTTGGAAGCGCGGCGGCTGCAGCTGGCGGCCGAGCAAGGGGGCGGCGTGGGTCTGCTCATCCGCCGACACGACGATCGTTCCCGCGCCCATTACGCCGCCGCCACGCGCTGGCTTGTCCAGCCCGCGCCGGGAGACTCGCTCGTCCAACGATGGAGCGTTCAACTGATTCATGGTCACGGAGGAAAAATCGGAAAGAACATTTTTCTGGAGATTTGCCGTGACGCTTTCCACCCGAATCATGTGCGTGCGGTTGACGCAGTGGGCGATCGATCGGATTCTGCGCCGGCGGCCAAAGCTTCGGCATGACCCGTTGGCGCTGATCCAAACCGTCGGGTCGCGGCAAACCGTCGCCGAGCGTTGCCCGCAAGCGGCCGCCCATGGCGTGCGAATCGGCA